>DASUZC010000161.1:0-24641 GCA_036377095.1 Gemmatimonadaceae bacterium | reverse complement strand
GACACGGTGATGGATCTGTCCACAGGCGGGAATATCGACGGCATCCGCCGCGCGATCATCGCGCATTCACCGGTGCCGATCGGCACTGTGCCGATCTACCAGGCAGTGCAGGGTGGACCAGACGGGAAGTGGGACAAGCAGCTCGAGGAGCTCACCGCTAACGACCTGCTCGACATGATCGAGCACCAGGCGAAGCAGGGCGTCGATTACATGACGCTGCACGCGGGAATCCTGATCGAGCATCTGCCGCTCGTGCACGGTCGCATCACCGGCATCGTGAGTCGGGGTGGATCGCTGCACGCGGTCTGGATGATGGCGCACCGCAAACAGAATCCCCTCTACGAGCGCTTCGACGACGTCCTCGACATTCTTCGGTACTACGACGTCACCGTCTCGCTCGGCGACAGCCTGCGCCCTGGCTGCATCGCCGACGCCAGCGACCGCGCGCAATTCGCCGAGCTCGATACACTCGGTGAGCTGACGCGACGGGCGTGGAAGCGCGACGTGCAGGTGATGGTGGAGGGGCCGGGCCACATCCCGATGCATCAGATCGAAATGAACGTCCGCCGCATGAAGGAAGTCTGCAATGAGGCTCCATTCTATACGCTTGGTCCCCTGGTGACGGACATCTCTCCGGGCTACGATCACATCTCCAGCGCCATCGGGGCGGCGATGATCGGCTGGTTTGGATCCGACATGCTCTGCTACGTCACGCCGAAGGAGCACCTCGGCCTGCCGAACGCCGACGATGTTCGTCAGGGCGTCATCGCGTACAAGATCGCCGCGCACTCAGCCGACGTGGCGCGCGGCCGCAAAGGCGCACGCGACCGGGACGATGCTTTGTCGAGGGCACGCTATGCGTTCGACTGGAAGGAGCAGTTCCGCCTGAGTCTCGATCCGGAGCGCGCGCAGGAATACCATGACGAGACGTTGCCGGCGGAGTACTTCAAGAGCGCGGAGTTCTGCGCGATGTGCGGTCCCAAATTCTGCTCGATGCATCACTCGCGCACGATCGAGGAAGGCATCGCCCAGATGGCACGCGAGGTGGAAGAACGCGGTACCGTCGTAACGAGCGCTTGATTCTTCGCGCGGCGCTCGTCTCGGTCGTGGTGGTGACGGACTGCCTCAATCTCCGGTCACCGAACGACGAGCGAGCGACGAAGCGACTGCCACCGGCCGTTGTCACCGCGCCGAGTGACAACACCGCCGTGCGTCCCGACATGCGACCGATGTTGGCGGCCGACTCCGCTTACTTCCGAATGCATCCGCTGATGGTGCCGGTTGAAGGCGTTTCGCCGAGCGAGCTGCGCGACACGTTTCACGAAGCGCGAAGCGGCGGGCGAATCCACATGGCGACGGACATCCTGGCGATGCGGGGCACACCGGTTCTGGCCGCAGCGCCGGGACGCATCATCAAGCTTGCAAACAGCGGCGCCGGGGGCATCACCATCTACATCGCCGACGCCAGCGGCCGCTACGTGCACTACTACGCGCATCTGATGGGATATGCGCCGAACGTCAAGGAAGGTTTGGCAGTGGAAGAAGGCGATGTGATTGGATTCGTCGGAACGACCGGGAACGCGCCGCCCGACACACCGCACCTCCATTTCCAGGTGATGCGCGGTGACGCCAATTACTGGAACGGCACGCCGATTGATGTGCGTGGCTTCATGACAAAACCGGGCAGGATGCGGTTGTGAACGGGCGCGAGCGGGCTGAACTGAGATCGGAGGCACATCATCTGGATCCGACCGTGCACGTCGGGCAACATGGTCTGACGCCGGCGGTGATCAGCACGCTCGACGACGCACTGCGGACCCGGGAGCTGGTGAAGGTGAAGCTTGGCTACAAGGAAGACATCAAGCCGAAGGAAGTGGCCAACTCGCTGGCACTGGCTACGAATTCGGCGGTCGTACAAGTCATCGGGCGGACCGCGACGCTTTTTCGCGAGAACCCCGACATCGAGAAGGGGCGCGGCGAGTTGCCGCCGTGGCGGAGATAACAGATGGGCGCAGCGGCAGCAGCCGCGATTCTGAGAAGGCGCGAACAACAGGTCATCGACGACTTTCGGGCGGCCGGTGCGACATCGCCCGAACGTGCCCAGTCGTACACCGCGATCGGACTTGGTGACTCTCTGGCAATCAGGAGGCTGCGCAACCGCGCCGTCATTCGAGAAGCAGCGCCGGGCACCTACTACCTCGACGAGGAAGTCTGGGCAGCGGTGAGGAGGACGCGCCAACGGCTCGTCATAATGATGCTCTCGATTATCGCCATACTTGCCATTGCAGCGTTACTCGGCGTGATCAAATGGTAGCCTCAAAGTGCATGAGCGCGTCACGGGCCCGCCTGGAATGCGAACCCGTCGGTTGCGATTAAGATCGGTGACTCTATTTTTCGCAAAGGAAATCCTCGTCGGGTCCAGCGATCTCCTCGTTGGCACCACAAAATCGGACATGAGATGCCCTACGTCATAACCGAAGCGTGCAAGAATACAAAGGACCGGGCGTGTGTCGACGTTTGTCCCGTCGACTGCATCTACGAGGGACCTGACCAGCTGTACATTCACCCCGATGAGTGCATCGATTGCGGGGCGTGTGAGCCGGAGTGCCCGGTGACGGCGATTTTCCCGGAAGAGGATGTGCCGGCGAACCTGAAAGAGTATGTCCAGATCAACCGGGAAGTCTTCAAATCCCCTACGCCTCCGGGACGGCCTAATCGGTAGCGATCCTGAGCGTCTGGCGCACCCGGCGCCTGGACCTCAATATCTGAATTCATGACCCCTCCCATCGTTCCTGGAAAAAACGGAATGCCGACGGTGCTGCTTTCGCACCCATCGGGCAGCTCCGCCGATATCTATCTAAACGGCGCGCATGTCACGTCGTGGATTCCCGCCGGCGGCAAGGAAGTCCTGTTCATGGGCAAGACGGCGACGTTCGCGCCGGGGGATCCGATACGTGGTGGCATTCCGGTGGTGTGGCCCCAGTTCGCGAATCTCGGCGGATTGCCGCAGCACGGATTCGCACGTAAGAGCGAGTGGCAGCTGGTCGAGACGCCGGATGGAGATGGAGAAGAACAATCGTCGGTGAAGCTGCAGCTGACGGACGATCATCGCACTCGCGAGCTGTGGCCGTACCATTTCCGCACCGAGCTGACCGTGACGCTCGAGGAGAAATCGCTGACGGTAAAGCTCGAGGTGTTCAATACCGGGGACGAGCTGTTCTCGTTTACGGCGGGGCTGCACACTTACGTTGCCGTTGCCGACATCCGGGAATCAGCGCTTCGCGGCCTGACCGGCAAATGGTACCTGGATAAAACGCAGGGTGGTAACGAGACAAAAGACGAAGCCAAGAAGCTCGTGATCTCGGACGAGACCGATCGGGTTTACCTGAAGGCGCCGAAGAAAATCGAAGTCGAAGATCGCGGTAATGATCGGCGCATCGAAGTCCGTGCAACGGGATTCAAGGACGCAGTGGTCTGGAATCCGTGGGCAGAGAAAGTCACCGGCTTCATCGGTCTCGACACCGAGGACTACCTGCGCATGGTCTGCGTGGAGGCGGCGCAGATCGGCTCGCCGGTGGAGCTCAAGCCGGGCACGTCCTGGAGCGGAGCGCAAACGCTGGCGATCGTGTAGTGCCGCCTTTCTTCCGCCAATCGGCCTACAGCTGGCAGTGCGATAAGTGCGGAGTGTTTTTCAGAGCGGGGAAAGGCGGAGTCTGCGCGAACTGCAAGCGCGCGCTGTGCGACCAGCATTTGTACGGATCATTCATGGACAAACTGAGGGGGCGCTTCTCCAGCGACCGGCCGATTTGTGTTGAATGCCGGGCGAAGGGCGTCGCGTGATTGAGGATTGAGGCATTCGGACTAACTACCAGTCCGGAATTCGGACTAAGTGAGGATATCGGACCTAAGGGCAGTCCGAGGTGCGATCTAAGTCCGAGTTCCGAACCCAGTCCGAAATACGATCTGATTGCGCGATTTAGCTCTAATTCGGAATAGGCTCGTACTTCGGACTCAGCTCGCAAATCGGTCTCACTATCCTGTCCGAACCCCTCAATTAGTCCGCACTCCGGACTGGCCCTTGGTCCGAACGCCTCAATCCTCAATCAGAACGTTTTGATGAACCCCGCGGTTCCTCCCTGAATCGTCACCTTCGACTTGATCCAGAACGCCAGTAGCAAGACAGCGTACTGGAGGAACGTGCTGATCTCGCTGCGGATGGCTTCGCCCCAATGGTATTCACCGGGCGGTTGTTCATCCTTCGGCGGGCGCGGGATCCAGCGCGGAGTGCAATTCTTGTAATCGAGGTACTCGCGACCGAAGATCGATTCCAGCACCCCTTCCTCGTAGCGCACGATCAGCTCGTACTCGAGAGCGAACAGCAGTATCGCGAACGGCAGGAACCACAGGACGCCGGAGATGGTTACGAATCCCATCCAAACCAGAAAGTTGCCGATATAAAGTGGGTTCCTCACCCAGGCGAAAATTCCGTAGGTGACGAGTCGCTGGACATTGCGCGAGCGACGTCGCGTGACGGTGCCTGCGGCGGCAACACCGGCGACGCGTATCAGCTCACCGATCGCGATCAGCGCCAGCCCGACCTGCCAGCGAAAGGGCGACATCGTTCCGGGCAATACCAGTGGGATGCCCAGGAAAAGAACGGGCAGCCACCCGCGGTGGCGAAAAAGAATTGCTCCCAATCGCGCCGGGAGAGATGACTCGCTGGCGCTGAGCGGTGGTCCTGCCTGGGTCGGCTCCGTCACTCTAATTGTGCGACGGGAAAGCGGTGGTCATTCATCTCGCGTCGCTTGAGGCCGGCTCCTCCCACGGAGAGAAGAGCGTCCGCCACTGATCGGGCACCGGGATCGGCTTGCCGTCCGGTGAAACGGTCACGTAGACAATCGATGCGTCGCAGACGACGACGTTCCTCTGATTCTGGGCTACCTGCCGCACGATGAAGCTGGTATTGCCAACCGAGGCGAGGCCGGTGCGAATGATTAGATCGTCGCCCGGGAAAATCTGCGCCATGTACGAAGCTTCGACCTTGCGCACAACGGCCCACAAACTCGTCCTCATGTACTCGTCGTACGTCATGTGCCGCTCTAGCGCCGCCCACCTGGCTCTTTCCAGCAGTGTCAGCAGGTGCGCGTGATTGACGTGGCCGACTGAATCGCAGTCGCTCGGATAGATGTGGACCTTGAAGTCCTCTGTCATTGGCGAAGGGAGGGTTTGAGAGTCGAAAATTAACGTACTCGGGGTTCGGCACCATTCACGCAATAGATTTCCCGGATGCCTGCTGTGAACACCGACACCGCTCTCTACCTCGACAAGCCCGCCGACGTCGGGCGCTTCCTCGGCGAAATCTCGAACGTCAGAGAACTTGCCCTCGACACCGAGGGCGCCAGCTTCCACCGCTTCCTCGATCGCATCTACCTGCTGCAGATATCGACGCGTGAACGTAACGCGATCATTGACCCGCTGCCGATTGGATCACCGGCCAAGCTCGGCGAGCTGCTGCAGAACCAGAATATCGAGGTTGTCTTCCACGACGCTGATTACGACCTGCGGCTGCTGCATCAGGACTACGGGTGGCACGTCACCAACATCTTCGATACCAGAGTCGCAGCCCAGCTACTCGGCATAAAGTCGTTCGGGCTGGCGGCGCTGCTCGAGCAGTTCTTCGATGTAAAACTGGACAAGAAACACCAGCGCGCCGACTGGTCGATGCGGCCACTGCCGGCGGACATGCTGGAGTACGCGGCTCAGGACACACGCTATCTGTTGCAGCTGCGCGACCACATGAAGAGCGAGCTCGAGCGTCGAGGGCGCTGGCAATGGGCGCAAGAGGAATTCACGCGGCTGGAGGGAACCCGTTGGGAGGCCGAAGAGGAGATGGAAGGCTTCCTCCGTCTCAAGGGTGCACGTGATCTCACGCGGCGTGAGCTGGCAGTACTGCGCGAAGTCTCGAACTGGCGTGACACGATGGCGGAGCAGCTCGATCGCGCGACATTCCGAGTAATGGGCAACGAAGTCCTGTTCGAGCTGGCGCGAGTCACACCGCGCAATGTCACCGAGCTGTCTTCAATCAAGGGAATGCCGAGGGGGATGATCGACCGCGCCGGAACCGATCTCATAGCGGCGATTCGTCGCGGACTCGATGCGCCCGAGGCAGACCTGCCGCGATTCCCGCGCGGTCAGCGCTGGAACAAGGATCGGGATTTCGACGATCGAGTGGCGCGGCTGAAGAGTGTGCGCGACGCCGCTGCCACGCGGCTCGAGCTGGATCCCGGCGTGCTCTGCTCGCGCGAAAGACTGGAGAACATTGCGAGGAGCGGGGCGAAGACACTGGAAGATCTGCAGAAGGTTTCTGACATCCGACGGTGGCAGATCGATGAGATGGGTGACGATTTCCTGAAGGCGTTAAGCGGATCGCCCACTGCGCCTTAGCGCGCGAAATCAGTCATTCCTGGGGTGCCTTGAACAAAAATCGCTGACTCATTCGTGTGCTCACCGGGCAATCGCCAAGGCGAGCCGGATGGTAGCGCGTCTGCTGCAACGTTGTAAGCACTGAGGCAACAAAGTCGCGATAACTCGCACGCAGGAGCTCCAGCGACTCGACGGCAATCCAGCCCTCGGAGTCGACCGTGAATGCGACCGCCACGCTATCTCCAACGCCAGCGAGTCGGGCAGCAAAAGGGTAGCGCGGATCTACGCCCGCGGCAGGCATTGTCGCATAACGGAATGGAAGCGTGTAACGCGGAACTCTGGCGCGGAAGATCTGCCGCAGCTCGGGAACCGTGTCCGGATTCTCCTCGGTTTCCATGCGCACTACGAGCGGGATCGAATCCTCCTGCTCGGTTGGAGCAAGCCCTTCCCGACTCATCGCCGCCAGCGCAGCACCGACCCTGTCAGCCAGCATCGGTGTCAGCGTTGCGTCGACTACTTCGATTCCAGTGAGCTTGCCGTCGTAGTGGGCAGTCGCGAAGGCGACGGCTGCGAGATCGAGAAAACCACCGGCGCAACGGGATCCCAGTGAATCACAGGGTTCCGTTCCCATCACCACACTCAGCGGGAGCTTGCCGGGCGCCTTGAATTTCCGCCTGAATTCCTGAGTAAAGAAGGACTCGAAGTCCTTGGCCAGAAATTTCGCCGTATCTGCGCGTGAAACACTCAGCTTCACCACGCTCCACACCGAATCGGCCGCGTGCAGTGTGTCGAGACAGCCGATGGTGGACCTCGCCGACGGCATCGGTCTCTTAACGGCAGGATTCAGAACGCACGCAACAGCGAGCGCGCACGCCGCCAGTCTCAGAATGTGATCACTTCGCACTCGCTCGATCTTGTCCAGCGAGTGCGGTGTTAAAAGCCGAGGTAGGCTCTGACTCGCGGCTCCATCTTCTCGGGAGTCCAGAAGGGCATCCACACCAGATTCACTTCCACTTTCTCGACGCCGGGGAGAGTCATCACTTCTTTCTCGGCGTTGCCCATCAGCTCCGGGCCGGAAGGACACGCAGGTGAAGTCAGCGTCATGTCGATCTTCACGGTGGTCCCATCGACGGCGATCCCATAGACGAGCCCCAGGTCCATGACATTCAGCTGAAGGTCAGGGTCTTTCACGCGCCTAAGCGCGAGCTTTACCTGGTCCTCACTGACGACGCCGGTAGTTGCCGGCGCTGCTTCAGTTGGAGTAGGGGCGGAAGTTGATTCGTCTGCCATGAGAGGAAGCGGGAAGCGGGAAGCGGGAGGCGGGTAAGACCTGACCTCCTGCCTCGCTACGAATAATCACCCACTGCAGGGGATAGAAACAAGTAAGGGCGCCCTCAGGCGCCCTCGATTGTGTGTACGCGTCGCACAGTAGCCCGTGCTATCTCTTTTTGGTCGTGCTCTTCTTCGCCGACGTCTTCCTGCTCGAGCTGGCCTTTTTCACCGAGCTGCGGCTGCGCGACGTCGCGCTGGCAATAGTGTGATGGCGAGACGGGCGATGACGGCGTCTGGACGCGCGGGGAGGCGGCGGATTCCAACCCACTTCCCGATCCGCGCGGAAACCGCGTGAGCCCGAAGCGACCTTCGGTCCATCGACAACCGATAGTACCGCGGCGTCAGATAGATCGGCGCGTACATCGGAGATCACCTTGGCGGGACGGAGCGCACGGGCAGCGTGGACGCGGTTTGTCAAGAGGATGACGAACATCTCGCGCTCGGGATCGATCCACATCGAAGTACCGGTGAAGCCTGTGTGGCCGTACGCAGTCGGTCCGAGAAAGCGGCCGGATCCGTAATCACCCTCGGCGGTATCCCAACCCAGCGCGCGGTGACCGAATGAGCGCGAGGTGAATAGCTCCACCGTCGACTTGCTGATGATCTGGACGCCGTTGTACTCGCCGCCGTTGAGCATCATCTGCGCGAAGACGGAGAGATCCGCAGCGGTGCTGAAGAGACCAGCGTGGCCGGCGACTCCACCCAGCGCATAGGCGTTCTCGTCGTGAACCTCGCCACGCAGCGGGTAGCCGCGGGGCGGAGTGACTTCGGTCGGGGCGATGCGATAGCGGAGCGAATCCGCCGGACGGTACATCGTCTCGTTCATGCCCAGGGGCTCAAAAACCCGCCGGGTCAGGAACTTGTCGAGGGGCTCGCCCGCCACCACTTCGACGATCATTCCGAGGACATCAGCCCCCAGGTCCGAGTAGATGTACTGGGCACCAGGACGGCCTTCGAGCGAGGTGTTCAGGACCAGGGCCCGGGCCTCGAGAGGGGTCTGGGCGATACGCCATATGTCGCGTCCAGCCGGCAAACCTGATGTATGCGTGAGCAGTTGGCGGATGGTGACTTTGTCCTTGTCACCCCCTCCAAAGGTCGGGATATAGTTCACGACAGGGTCGTCCAGCCCGATCTTTTTCTCGTCAAAGAGAATCATGATCGCGGTGGTCGTACCCACAACTTTGCTTAGAGACGCGACGTCGTAGATAGTGCGCTGGGCGTCGACGGGGGTGCTGCTTTCACTCCAGGAGAGCTTGCCGAATCCCTTCTCGTAGACGGCGGCGCCTTTACGGCCAACAACGACCGCGGCGCCAGGGTAACCGCCGGCCTTGATCCCACGCTCGATAACGCGTTGGATCGCAGCAAGTCGGCTACTGGACATGCCGACGTCCGTCGGTGACTTGACCGGCAGGCCATCGCCAGCACGTGTCACCGTCAGGGCGGTTAGAATGACTCTCAGCAACGCTAACTCCTTGAACTACACTTATTTATACTGGCCGTACCCAGCAAGGTTCCGATCCGGCCGGACCATGACTTTGCAACTGTACGGAGTGGACGGGCGTACAGTTGCAAACGATCCCCAGCAGGGAAAGTCACCGGTTTTTTCGAAGCAACTTCAGCAACAAACGATGTGACTAAGCAAGAGTCCGAGATGCCGATCGATCAGCTCGACCTCAAGCGCGCAATGGCAGGCGACGAGAGGGCTATGCAGCGACTCTGGTCGCAGCATGCGCCCCACATCGACGCTGTTGTTCGCAGGCTATGTGGTGATCCCGAGCTGGCCGCCGACATCTCTCAGGAGGTCTGGATGCAGATCTTCAGAGCACTCCCCAGCTATCGCGGCGACTCACAGTTCGGAACGTGGGCTCACCGCATCGCAGTGAACCGCACTCTGAACGCTTTACGCAAAATAAGGCGCATTGCGAAATTGGAAACGGAAATCGAAGACGATTCGGCGATGACTGAAATGGACTCTGACAGAACATTTGTCGCGGAGTCGATCGAGCAGGCGATGAACAAGCTGTCGCCGGGTGCCAGAGCGGTGTTCGTCCTTCATGACATTGAAGGCTACACCCATGGGGAGATCGGAGAGGAGCTCGGAATCACACCGGGCGGATCGAAATCGCAATTGTTCAAGGCACGCGCGCGGCTGCGGACGCTGCTCGCGCACCTCGTAGATGATTCACCAAATAGAGCAGGAAAGGGGAAGGGACATGTCGCATTTGTCTGAAGAGCAACTCGACCAGTTGATTGCCGCCGAGCGCGCGCGCGAACAGGAGCCGTTGAACGAATGGCGAACGATCGCAGCGAGAGCGAGAGAAGAAGGCCTGATCCGAGAATCGCAGTGGCGAGGATCATCCGGGCAGCAGTGGCTGCAGGCAGCAGCCGCGGTCCTATTGCTAGTCGGAGGTATCGCGATCGGGCGCAGTACGATTGGCCTGCCAACGACGACCCAGAGTTCGTCAACGATCGAAGCTACTTCCCGTCTGTCGGCCGGCACCGCCGGTAATCTCACCACAACTCCTGCGCAAAGTGCCGAGGTGAGTTTCGCCTCCGTCGATGAAGCATCGGATGCATTGAGTAATGCGGTGCGCGAGTATCAGCGTGCATCGCAATACATCGCCGCCAAGAACCTCGCCTCACGGATTCTGGATAGCGCGGCGATCTACAGAGCGCGCGCGGCAGCCCTCGACAAGATCGTGGATGCCACAGAGAGCGCGCTGCAGACGGCTCCGCACGATCCAGTTCTCAATCAGTACTATCTGGCGACGATGGGAGCGCGCGCTGCCACCAGGCAGGTCGTTTCCACTGCCAGCCTAAGGGGGTTCTAGGCTGATGCGGGAAACGAAGGAAGTGTTTGAGTCGACAACATCGCTTCTTGCGGGCGCCCTCATGGCGTGCTCCTGTCTTCCGGTGTTTGCTCACGCGCAGGAACCTGCAAAGCGAATCAAAGAGCCAACTGGCTGGTTTGGGGTGCGGATCAGCGACCAGGCAATGATCGACGAAGGAGGCAATGCCTTCTTCGACTCGTACCCTGTTGTCACACAAGTCGACCCGAATTCACCAGCGGAGAGGGCGGGAGTAATACCGGGAGACGTTCTGCTGACTTTCAATTCGCACGACATGCGCGGCGGCTCCATCGAGTTGGCCAAATGGCTCAAGGCGGGCGCGCCTTTCGTGCTGAAGATTCGCCGTAACGAGCTAACCCGCGTTTTGCGGGGGACCTTGGCGCGGCGTCCAGACGACTGGGAGTCGATGATGATCGTCAAGCTCAGCGTGCCTGAACGACTCGATCTGCGCGAGAGATCGCTGAGCCGCGAGCCGATGACAGGCATGACGAGAGTCGGAAGTGCGATGCCCATGACCGCCCCTCTCCCCACTGTTCTTCCGCCCGCGCTTGGGTTTGGTGGTGGAGTTTATCCATTCGCTGGCGCGGAGTTCACCCGACTGAATCGCGATTTGAGCGAGGCGCTGGGCGTCAAGCAGGAGGGAGTGTTCGTGACGAACGTGCTTGAGGGCTCGGCGGCCCGAAATGCCGGGCTCCGGGGCGGCGATATCATCCTCAGAGCAGACAACGTCAGGGTAACGAGCCCGGTTGATCTGGTGCGCGCAATCGGCGTCGCGGACGACCGCGATCGCAGCGTCGATCTTCAGATCATGCGCAAACATCAGCTGCAGTCGTTGACGCTGCGCTGGTAGCGCGATCAGTCCGGAAGCTTTCGCGTTTCCGGAATCAGCGAGGCGTGAATGGCCGCCGCTGCGATCGCACCACTCGCCGCGGCCACAATAGCGAGCTGCGGTCCGCCGGCGACGTCTCCGGCAGCGTAGACATTCTTGACGGAAGTGTGATTGCGCTGATCGATGACAAGACGGCCGATCTGGTCACGCTCGCACCCCAACTGAGCGCCGAGGTCATCCGAGGGATACTGCCCGATCGCGAAGTACAATCGCTCACAATCGAGAGACATGCCTCCCTCGAGCTCGAGTCCGCGGATCTCCTTCTCGTGTGAGATCACGCAGGTAATCGCTGAATCGAGCACCGGGATGTTCAGTGGCTTGATCAGGTCGAGCAGCTCCTGACTGATATCGGGCGGCTCACCGTTGCTGCAGATGACGATCTCCTTCGTCCACGTCGTCAGAGCGAGCGCCATACCGATGGCTTTGCGCCCCTTGCCGATGACGACGGTCTTCTTGCCCCGAGTCTCGTAGCCGTCGCAGTCAGGGCAAACGTGTACTGTCTCTCCGTAACACGCGTCGAGACCCGGAATGTCCGGCCAGACGTCGCGAAGCCCGATCGCGAGCAGAATGCGCCGGGATTCGATCGTCTTTCCGTTGCGCAGGCAGATCTCGAACAGCTCGCCCGTCTCGTTGGCCGCTGTCTCGACGATCCCACTCACGAACTGCGCGCCGTATTTCTCGCCTTCGGCACGACCCAATTTGCGTAGCTCAGGGGAGCGAATGCCCTGGTGGCCGAGGTAACCGTTGATGCCACGCGTTTCCCAGTTGCGCGGATCACCGGAATCGATGACGACTACCTTGTGTAGATATCTCGCGAGCCAGAGCGCGGCTGCCAATCCAGCGGGACCGCCCCCCACCACCGCGACGTCGTAACGCTCCGGTGCCATGCGGGGCCGCGGTGCAAAATCAGAACCCGATTTCGAACTTCGTTGAGATGATCCAGCGATCCGAATTCGTGGTGAGTCCGCGGCCAACACCAAATCCTGCCTCTACGCCGCCCGGGAGTTCGGTTTCGGCGGTGGCGAACAGTTGGTGAATCTGATGACTGCGCTCGTCAAATCGCGACAGCGGACCGAGTACTGAGTAGTACTCGAGACCGACTCCCTCATCACCATCGAGGGCATAAGCGAGTCGCGCACGTGGCTCGAACTCCCACTCTCTTTCTGCGCCGGAAATCGCCCGTTCGAAAATTGGGTTCAGGACCAGGGAAGCCGGACCAAATTTTTTTCCTACGATCGGCACGAATTCATAGACCCAGCGGCTCTCTGAAAATCCCGACCGGGCATAGCCCACTTCCTGCGAGAGCCCAAGTTGAATCGGGAGGCTCCATCGCTCTGGCGCCGCAGCGGTGAGTCGCCCACGATTGCCCACGTACTCGAATCCTGCTCCGGAGCGTGCATAGCCCACAGTGTAGACGGCTGCTTCGAGCCAATTCGTAAGCCCGGTGCTTAGCTCGAGACTGGACCGCAGCGCATGGTGCGTCGTACGTCCGTCCGGAGAATCGGCGAATTGGGTACCGGAAACAACGTAGTTGTTGTGCCACTCCAGCTCACCGGTTCCGGGTTTCGAAAGATCGGTGTTGTAGACTTCGTACTCGTAGCCTTGTTGCGCCTGAGCGGATGCAGCGATCGAAAGCGAAAACAAAACGGCGAACGCGGATGTAAGCTTCATCTGCCTGGTGAGTTTGGGTTTTGAACCGGGCAAACTAGTCTCTCGATTCAATCCAGACAAGTCCACTCGGAATTAGATTAAGCACGATGAAAATCGCCATTCTCGACCCCGCCAGCGGAATTGCCGGCGACATGTTTATTGGTGCGCTGATCGATAACGGCCTCGACCGACGGTGGCTGGAGCAGCTGCCGCAAGCGCTCGGGCTCGACGGTGTCGATGTGCGGATTGCCAACGTCCAGCGATCGGGCGTGAAATGCGCGAAAGTGGATTTCGACATTCCGCCGCAACCGCACGGCCGTGCGGTTTCCGAAATCCATCGGCTGATCGATGGTGTCTCGATTCCCGAGACGGTGCGCGAGCGTGCACATCAAGCCTTCAACGCCATCGCGACGATCGAAGCGGCGATTCACGGCGTGGCGCCCGACGATTTGCATCTCCACGAAGTGGGAGCAGTCGACGCGATACTCGACGTTGTCGGGTCGCTTTGGGGAATCGAGCTGCTTGGTATCGAACGCGTCTACAACACGCGCGTTGCGCTCGGCGATGGAACCGTGAAGACCGCACATGGCGTGTTACCGGTTCCCGCTCCGGCGACGATCCGTCTGCTCGAAGGGTTCAATGTGAGTCATGGGCCACCCGGCTCCGGCGAGCTCACCACCCCGACCGGCGCAGCGCTCCTGAAAGTGCTTTCCAAGGGCGCGCCGCCCCGCGAATACACGGCGCGCAGCAGCGGTTATGGCGCCGGCACGCGCGACATTCCGCACCAGCTCAACGCACTGCGCATCATCATTGGCGAGTCGACGGTCGAGCAGGAAGAACACCATCCTCACCACGAGCACGTTCACACCGAGCATCTCCACTTGCTGAGCGCCGACATCGATGATATGTCGCCCGAGGAGCTGGCCGGTGCGGCGGATGTCCTGCGCGCGAAGGGCGCGCTCGATGTAGTGTTGCTGCATACCACGATGAAGAAGGGACGGCCTGGTACTCGTGTGGAAGCGCTGGTGCAAAACGCCGATCTGAAGCGCATCGAGCAAACGATGTTCGCGCACTTTACGACGCTTGGCGTCAAGACTTTCGATGTGCTGCGAAGCGCACTGGAGCGCGAATCGACCGTCGTGCGCCTCAGCGGACACGACATTCGCGTGAAGATCTCGACCCTTCCTGACGGAACCCGTCGCGCCAAACCGGAGTTCGACGATCTGCGTCGCGTCGCCGAAGAGACCGCGCGACCGATCGCCGAGCTGCGCCAGGAAGTGATGAACGCGCTCTGGGATGCGGAGCCTTCGACAGCGGGTGAGTCATTTGGAGCTTGAGCAGAGATTGATCACCGCGGTTCGCGCCGCGGCTCAGAACCGGATCGCCTACGTCTGCTATTCAGGCGGAATTGATTCGACGGTCGTGCTGGCTGCCTGTGTGCGGGGAGGGCTCAATACCGTCGCCCTTCTGGGCGTGAGTCCTTCTCTGGCGGCGAGCGAGCGCGAAGATGCGCATCGCATTGCCCGCGAGATTGGTGCTTCGGTCAAAGAAGTCGCGACCAATGAGATCGAGAGCGCCGGCTATCGCGCCAACACCGGCGACCGCTGCTACTACTGCAAGACCTCTCTGTACGAAACGGTTCAGCAGCTCGCCGCATCGCGCGGCGACTCTGAAGTCGTATTTGTCGGCACGCATCTCGACGATCTCGGTGAGCATCGTCCGGGTCTTCGCGCCGCAATGGAGCACGGAGTCGTTGCCCCGCTCGTCGACGCCGAATTTCGAAAGGAAGATGTGCGGGCCCTTGCGCGTGAATGGAGCTTGTCGAACGCGGAGAAAGCAGCCGCTCCATGTCTGGCGAGCAGAATTCCGGTTGGCATGGAAGTGACACCAGAGCGCCTACAGCAGATCGAGCAGGTCGAAGAATTCCTGCGCGCGCGCGGTGTCTGGCCCGCGCGCGCCCGCTGGCACGAGAGCGTCGTGCGGATCGAAGTGCCGCCGAATCTCTTCGAGCGAGTGGTGTCGGACCCGTTGCGCGAGGAGCTGCGGCGAGCGTGCCGCAAAGCCGGATTCAAGTTCGTTGCACTGGACCTTGGCGGGCTGCAGAGCGGTAGCCTGTCGCTGCCGCTGGCGGCGACATGAGGGAGGTGCGCTGGGACAAGGAGCGCGAAGCGCGCACGGGCGTTCCCGAAGTCGTGTTCGGACCTGGGAAATCAGCCGTGCACCTTCGCGAGATCTTCCAAGGCACCAGCGAGCTTCGCATCGCTTCGCGGCTGAGTGACGAACAGATGGAAGTGTTGAACGATTTTGCGACCATTCATCGCGAAGCTCGCATGGCGGTTAGAAATCCGCGACCGAAACGGGCGATTGCACCGGTACCGGTTATCACCGCGGGTACGGCGGACATACCGGTGGCACTCGAAGCAGCCACTACGCTCGATGCCATGGGAGTTCCCGCTACTACGCACTTCGATGTCGGAGTCGCCGGTATTCACCGCTTGCAGTCGGTTCTCCCCGAGCTGTCCGCAGCGCGCGTGTGCATCGTGGTTGCGGGAATGGATGGCGCACTGCCGGCCGTGGTTGCCGGATTACTCCGCGCCCCGGTAATCGGCGTTCCCACGTCTGTGGGCACGGGCGTTGCCCAGGGTGGCCTCGTCGCGCTGAACACGATGCTCGCCAGCTGCAGTCCCGGCGTTGCCGTCGTCAACATCGATAGCGGTTTCGGCGCGGCTTGTCTGGCGCTCAAGATTCTGGGAACCGACAGTCCGGACTGATCTCGCTCTGTCGTAACGACTGGGTGTTGACAGCCGCGTTAAGCATTCATGCATCGACTTTCGCGGAGTATGTCAACATGCCATCGACGGATGCCATCGACACTCGCTTGCTGGATCTTGGTCTCCTCATCATCCGTGTCGTTTACGGATTGATTTTCGCCGCCCACGGAGCGCAAAAACTTTTCGGCTGGTTCAGCGGTTATGGATTGACCGGCACCGGCGAGTTCATGACGCAATTGGGGTTCAGGCCCGGCAAAGCCTTCGCTACCGCGGCCGCGCTGTCAGAGTTCACCGGTGGATTGTTGCTCGCGCTGGGCTTTCTCGGTCCGGTCGGACCGGCGCTGATGCTGTCGGTGATGACCGTGGCAATGATTACGGTTCATCGCAAGAACAAATTCTTCGTTACAACGAACGGCATCGAACACCCGCTGATGTTCGCCGTTGCTGCGATCGCACTCGCTTTCATCGGGCCCGGCCGCTATTCGCTCGATTACGCACTCGGTCTGCAATGGTTGGAAACGCCGGGTATTACCCTGATCGTGCTCGCAATCGGGCTGATTGGCGGTCTCGTCAACGTCGCGCTGCGGCGACCTGCACCCAGGGTTGCTTGAATCGAACAAAGCGGGATGACTGAAGCAGCTGTTACTGAGACACTCGCAGCTCCTCCGGCTGCTCTCGGGCATCGGCAAATACTGATTGCGTTCAGCGGATTGGTGTTGGCGATGCTTCTCGCCGCACTCGATTCGACCATCGTCTCCACCGCGCTTCCCACAATCGTCAGCGAGCTCGGCGGTCTCGAGCACCTGTCGTGGGTCGTTACCGGCTATCTACTTGCGCAGACAATCGTTACACCGATTTACGGGAAGCTGGGTGATCTGTACGGCAGAAAGATCATCCTGCAATCCGCGATCGTGCTCTTTCTGGTTGGCTCGGCGCTGTGCGGTCTGAGCCAGAACATGTCGCAGTTGATTCTGTTCCGCGCCATCCAGGGATTGGGTGGCGGCGGGCTGATCGTAACGACTCAGGCAGTGGTGGGCGACATCGTCCCGCCCAGAGAGCGCGGCCGCTATCAGGGCATCTTCGGCGCTGTGTTCGGTCTATCGAGCATCGCCGGTCCACTGCTGGGCGGGTATTTCACGACGCACCTGTCGTGGCGATGGATCTTCTACATCAATCTGCCGGTTGGTGTCGCAGCGTTGATCGTACTCGCATCGACGCTGCCATCGCTGTCGCGCCGCGCAGTGCGCGCGATCGACTATGCCGGCGCCGCGCTGCTCGCCGTTGTACTCAGCGCGATCACCTTGCTCTCCGATTTAGCCGGTACCGCCTACCCGTGGTCGTCGCCTGTCTCGATCGGACTCATTCTCGTCTCGGTTCTTGCGCTCGTGCTCTTCGTCGCTGTCGAGCGAAAAGCGCGCGAGCCCGTGCTGCCGTTACGACTCTTCCGGCAGCGCACGTTCATCATTACGTCCGCGGTCGGTTTGATCGTGGGCTTCGCGCTGTTCGGATCGGTGACCTACTTCCCACTCTTCCTGCAGGTCGTGAAGGGCGCCAGTCCTACCGCATCCGGAATGGAGATGCTGCCGATGATGGCGGGGATGCTCATTACTTCCATCGGCTCGGGGCAACTGATAAGTCGGACCGGACGCTACAAGATCTTCCCCGTCGCCGGCACGGGGGTAATGACGCTTGGATTGTTTCTGCTATCGCGGTTGACTGCGCAGAGCACTACCGCAACTGCGTCGATGCTTCTGCTCATCCTCGGCGTCGGTCTGGGGATGGTGATGCAGGTGCTGGTGATTGCGGTGCAGAACGACGTCAGCTATCGCGATCTGGGCGTCGCGACATCGGGTGCGACGTTGTTTCGATTGATTGGCGGGTCGCTCGGTACCGCGATACTAGGCGCCATTTTCGCCTCACAGTTGACGACCAATCTCGCGCTGCTGCTGCCTAACGCCGTCGGTGCGGCGCGCAACATCACGGTGCAGGCAGTTCTGCAGATGCCGCCGGCGACGCGAAATACATACGCACAGGCGTTCACCGCGTCCCTGAACACAATGTTCTTCGTCGCGGCGGTGATATGCGCGGTCGGCTTCGTGCTGAGCTGGCTGTTACCGGAGCGACCTTTGCGCGCCACTGTCGCGGCAGCTGCGCGCGATGCCGGGAACGAAGCGGGCGAGGCGTTCGCCCGAACCGCGGACGAGACGTCGGTAGCGGCGCATCTATACGCAGCATTGTCTTCGCTCGCCGATCGCGATGTGCAACGGGCGCACATCGAGCAGATCATCGCGCGTGCGGGAGAAACGCTGAGCCCGCTGGCAGCGTGGTTGCTGGTCCAGGTCGAGGAGCAGCCCCAGGTATCGCCGTACGAGTTGGCGCGCGGGCGCGGGATCAGCGCGCGGAGTGCACAGGAGGCGCTCGAAGAACTGCGTCGGCGCGGATTCCTCACCGTTCCGCGCACCAATTCCGCTCGCCATTCCGAGCTGACGTCTTCGGGGTGTCAGGTTCTCGAGCGCCTGGTCACTGCTCGTCGCGCGCATCTCACTGAGCTAGCCGAGGAGTGGGATCCGTCCCAGGACAAGGACGCGTCCAGCTATTTGCGCGAGGCCGTAAGCGATCTCGTTCCGGACGTCAGGCCAGTGACGAGCGTTCCGTAATTCGTTCGATCGCCCACCGTGCGTGTTCCCCGACCACCGGGTCGGCGTCCGCAGCGGTCTCGGCGAGCACCGCAATGTTTTGGGTGTCTCCAGTGTTGCCGAGGACAACGGCTGCATTTCTTCTGAGTCCCTGGAGTTTTGCCCGCTTCATCGGCGATCCGCGGAACGACGAACGGAAGCGCTCATCATCCATGCGCAGAATCTCGATAGCAAGCGTACGGGCATCTTTCCCCGCAACTGCTTCACGCGGTTTGAATGCATTCTCGCTGAGCTCGCGCGAGAAGCGAACGTTCCAGGGGCAGACCTCCTGGCAGATGTCACAGCCATAAACCATCTCAGCGACCCGGTCCCGTAACCCGAGAGGAATTCCGGCTTTCGCTTCGATAGTCAAATAGGAGATGCACTTTCTCGCGTCGAGAATCCGCTCGTCGATGAAGGCGTTCGTCGGGCAGGCGTCCAGACATTTGCGGCACGTACCACAACGATCTGCCTCAAACGGAGCGTCTGGCTCCAGCTCGAGCTCGAGGACGAGAGCGCCAATGAAGAAAAAAGAGCCGAGCTGCGGGTTGACCAGATTGGTGTTTTTTCCGAACCAGCCGAGTCCGGCGCGTCGGGCCAAATCACGCTCGAGAATGGGGCCGGTATCTACATAGGCCTTACCGCCGATTGATCGGCCCATCTCGCGCTCCAGCCAACGATGCAGGTCGGACAACCGTTCGGTCATCAAATCATGGTAGTCATCACCGCGGGCGTAGCGCGCGACGGGTCCCGATTGCTCACGGCCTCCGTAATTCAGACCTACTACAACTGCGCTGACCGCGCCTGCGAACGGGAGGCGGGAGTCGCGGCGCTTGGCGGCACCGCGTGGCAGATACTCCATTTCACCGGCGTAGCCGTTTGCGATCCACTCGTCGAAGTTGCCGGCAGTCACCATCGCGCCAAGGGATGTAATCCCGACGAGATCGAACCCCAGGCCGTAAGCCTGCGCTTTGATCAGATGTTCAACCGAGAGGACTTCTGCCACTGCTGCACTCATTCGTTTTTCACCGCCCAACGCGCATAACGCTCGACGTCAGTGACCGGAGGCACTGCGTTGTAGTCACCATAAGCGGTATACATGCGCCAGCGCAGATATGTGGAATCGGGTATGGGAAGAAACGGAAAGCGGCGGTACCAGGAGTTCGATCTGAACCGCCACGCAATCCGAATGAGATCGACGGCTAGCCGCGGACTGCGGATCGAACGCAGTGCCAGTCGCAACGCGAGTCGTAGCCACGGCATTACCCTCCTAATATATAGAAGGAGCGATGCCAACCTCTTCCCATTTGATCGGACTCATTTCCGATACGCACGGCCTGGTTCGTCCCGGAGTACACGAAGCGTTGAAGGGAGTGGAGCTCATTCTACATGCTGGTGATGTTGGCGGGCCGGAGATTCTGGAGGAGCTGGGGCTCATTGCGCCGGTACAGGCAGTATTCGGCAACACCGATCCGCCTGGCGTGCCTTTCCTGACGCCGAGCATCGACATCGATATTGGGGGTGTGCGAATCCACGTCAGTCACGGTCACGAAGTTGGCTCTCCAACGCCGGAAAAGCTGGCTGCGCGTTACGATAACGACGTTGTGGTTTACGGCCACACGCATCGCCAGCTCGTGACTAGTCTGGAGGGAAGACTGTTCGTAAATCCGGGAGCGGCGGGACCGCGACGCTTCAAACTGTCGCCAAGCGTAGGCTTACTGAGCATTGCGGAGGGAAGACCTGAAGTCAGCATCGTTGACATCGCTTGAATTGATGACCGAAGAAGTTCAGGTATGGGTAGCTTCGCTCGCGGTCAGCGACGAACGCTACGCCACGCTCGCCGCATCTCTTCCGGCTGAGGAAAATTCGCACGCCGCCACGCTGCATCCGGTTGCTGCACGCCGCTATGTCGTGGCGCGGGGAATCCTGCGCACTCTACTCGCGGGCTTTACAGGTACGGATGCCAGAAAGCTTCGCTTCAACTATGGAGCGGCCGGAAAGCCGACCTTATCCAACCGCGACGATATTCACTTCAATCTTTCGCACTCGGCGGATCTCGGGCTGTTCGCCTTCTCACCCGATCGGCCGGTCGGCGTCGATGTGGAGAACGAACGTCCGGTGCGGCGACTGCTCGACGTCGCGCAGCGCTTCATGACCGAGGATGAGCTGAGGATGCTGGCGGAGACTCCAGAGGAGGAACGGAACTCTGCATTCCTGCGGTCGTGGGTCATTCGCGAGGCGCGGCTGAAGGCAGAAGGAAAGGGGGTTTGGTCCGGCTTAGCTGATCACTCACCGAAGCTCACGCACAGGCTGTTCGCTCCGAAGCCAAACTACATCGCCGCGGTAGCAGCAGCCGATTCCGATTGGCGCCTTTATACCTGCGCGATAAAGGATTAGCTCGTAGGACTACCGTTCGCCCTCTCTCTGCTGCCCCTGGCGTGCCTCGGGCATACCGTTACCGACGCTGCTTTGCTTGGAGGCGGTACAGCCTGCTTATTAGATAGTCCCGAACCGCTAGTCTTCACCCGTTCGGCGGCCGGCTCCGAACCTGAGTTCTGATCGACGAGGAGGTAGGATGCGAAAGATTTCTGGTCTGTGCAGTGCCCTGATTATCGTGCTGGTTGCTGCGAGTTGCGGTGGCGATTCGGCTGGTCCGGGTGGTGGCGGTGGAGGAGGCGGAGGTGGGGGCGGTGGAAACTGTCCTGCCAACACGTTCTGCATGACATCGACTACGTTCACACCGACCACGCGAACGGTCACAGCCGGCACCACAGTCACGTGGACGAACGACGTAGCCGTTCCGCATAACGTCACCTGGACCGATGCGTCAGGGAGGAACGCGGCGCTGCAGGGCGACGGCACGGGCGATATCGGGGACTTTAACAGCGGTAGCCACACTCGCCTATTTAATACGGCCGGCACCTACAACTTCTACTGCACGATCCACGGCTCGCCGACCTCAGGTATGCGTGGGACGCTTACGGTTCAGTAGAGCCTAGAAGAACGACACTCCATCCAAAGTTTTTGGCACCATAATGCCGAGCGCGGTCAACGCGCTCGGCATTGTGTCAACGGTGCGGCGCGGACGATGACTCGGCACGCGATTCATCAATAACGGCACCAGCATGTGATCCCGGTGTAACGCGCCGTGCGACGACACGTGAGGAATCGGCTCGTAGCGAGCCCGGTAATCCCAGTCGCGTGATGCCGACAGGATGATGTCACCGCTGCGTGGTGAAGCGACGAGATGCGCGATCTGAACTAGTGAGTCCGGGTAATCGGTTTTGATCGTTGCGTCATAGGCGTGCGAATCATCGATCGATTCCTGCTCGCCGACGCTGAGCGGATCACCGCTGGTTGGCCTGTAGGTGTATTTCGATTCCTGCCACGAAAGAGTGGCGCACCCGCCCTGGCGACCGTAGACATCACACGACGATGGACTGGTCGGCATTATAGCGAGGTCTACCGACGCTCTCCCGAGCAGTTTGTCCACGAGTCCCTGCCACTTGTCGCGGATATCCGGCCACCACGTCCGGGTCTTCCGCTCGAGATCGATGTAGAGATTGGCCATAGCATTCCCACTCACCATCACCGCAACGTCGGCAGTGGGATTGAATGCCCACGGGTGGGCAAGGGTGCGGTAACCCCAGTCATTGAGCAGCGTCACGAGATCCTCGTGCTGTCGAACCGGCGAGTGCCCGTGATCGCTCGCAACCCACAGATGCATTTTCTGCCATCGTCCGTCGCGCTCAGCGTCCCGCCTGATTTCGGCAACGGTCTCGTCCACAATGCGAAGCGCGCTGGTCACTATCGCGTCGTCCTGCCCTTTGGCGTGCGAAGTCTTGTCGACGCCGGTGAGCGCAATGAACGCAAACCGCGCGCGCTCCGTGCGCAAGCGGTGCGCGGCTTTCCCGCCTATCGCACGGTCGATAGCGAGCCAACCGCGAACGTCACCGCGAAAATGCGTCGCCCCCGCGCGCGCTACGAAGCGCGGGCTTTGTCCGATCCGATCGCGCCGCCGCAGTCCGCGCGTGATTACGCTCAGCGCGCCGAAGCTCGGCTTGACGAGCTCGAAGAGAGTCGGTGATGCGGCATCGATATCCCGGTCCACTAATCTCATATCGATGCCGACGTAGCTGCGCGCAAACCCGGTGAGTCGCCCGATACGACGCGTTCTATCGAACCAGCGAAGTCCGGGTAGTCCAATGCTGCCCGGGTATCTTCCCATCAGAAACGGCGCGTAAGCCGGACCGGTGACCGAAGGGAATGCCGAGGTGACGGTCGACAGACTACCTTCGTTGCGTAGCGCAGCGAGCGCGGGTAATTCGCCGCGATCGATGGTCGCGGCGAGAACATCTGGCCGCACTCCATCCGCTATGATGACAACTACCTGCGCGCCGTCGGCTGGCGGGGTTTGTGCAGTCGCACGCAACTTTAACTTTCCAATGAAGAGAGCAGACGCCCGCTACAGCGGCGAGAAATGAAGACGAGAAAAAATAAAACCATCCCTCCCGACGCCGCGTCCGGCACCGGTGCGACTCGAATATCGTCCAACCCTGCCTCCGATAGTGGTGCGACTCGAATAGCTCAAGATCCCGCTTCTCCCACCGGTTCGAACCGAGCGAGCAAGGCACGCACTGCAGGCGGCAAGAAACTTACTCCCGAGGTGATGGCCTCCGCCGAACAAAAGGCCCGGCAGGGATTCAAGGAGCGCACTGAAGAAGGTCACCTGAAAGCGGGACGCACGCCGCCATCGCAGGAAGCCGGCCGAAGATCCGGTGCCACGCGGGTCGTCGACGATGCGATCCGTGATGACGTCGCGGCGGTCACGGAAGACGAAAAGCTGCTGCAGCAGCCGGGGCCGCGCATCGACTTCACCCGCACCGATCCATGGCGTGTGATGCGCATTATGGGCGAAGTGATCGAAGGGTTCGACACGCTCGCATCTGTCGACAAGGCGGTGACCATCTTCGGCTCCGCGCGCATCGGGCCTGATGATCCGCACTATGAAGCCGCGGTGGAGACAGCGCGTCTTCTCGCCGAAGCCGGCTTCGCGATCATCACCGGCGCGGGTCCCGGCATCATGGAAGCGGGCAACAAGGGCGCGCGACTCGGTGGCGGCCGATCTATCGGCTGCAACATCGAGCTGCCGTTCGAGCAGGGCGCGAATCCGTACGTCGATACGCTCATCAACTTCAAGTACTTTTTCGTCCGCAAGACGATGTTCATCAAGTACTCGGTGGCGTTCGTCATCTTCCCGGGTGGATTCGGAACACTCGACGAACTCTTCGAGGCGTTGACCCTGATTCAAACGGGAAAGATCTACCGCTTCCCTGTGATTCTGTTTGGACGCTACTACTGGGCAGGTCTGCTGCGTTGGTTACACGCGCGAGTGCTGAGCGAAGGAAAAATCTCCGATGGTGATCTCGATCTGATGCTCGTAACCGACAATCCCGCCGAAGCCGCACAGGCGATCATCTCTGCCTACAAGTCGATCGGGAAGACTGCCGGCGAACAATACGAGCAGCGAACCGGACCCACGGATCGACGCGAACAAAAGACCGATGGCCAAGAGAAGTAACGGGAAGGGGGAAGGGGGAAGCGGGAAGCGGGAACCCGCAAGAGATCGCGGCGGGTTCAAGGCGTCGCGTCACGGCAAGGCATCGGCGGCTGGGCCGAAGGCGCAGCAAAAACTAGCGGCGGAAGAACGCGAAAAGCTTGGTGAAAAACACACCGCCCACGAAGCGAGTCGCTTTTTGCGCGGACAGCGCATCGATCCGCGCCGCATCGACGGCAAGGAGACAGTCGCCGAGCTGATCGAAGGTACGTACCAGGCGTACAACGCGGCGCGGTTGCGCGAAGCTTGCCAGCTGTTCACCGAGAAAATGCTGGATGCGGATGTCACCGTTGGTCTGTCGATCACGGGAGCGTTGACGCCGGCGGGACTCGGTATGTCGGCGCTGATTCCGTTGATCGAAGCCGGTTTCGTGGACTGGATCATTTCGACCGGCGCGAATCTCTATCACGACACGCATTTCGGGCTGGGTCTGGC
>DASUZC010000160.1:0-3642 GCA_036377095.1 Gemmatimonadaceae bacterium | reverse complement strand
CCCGCGGCGCGCCACGCAGCCAGCAAATCCGCGATCCGTTGCTCGGCGTCCGGATTGTTTCGACTGCCGAAGGCCGGGTTGTCCATGCCTTGTTGAACGTCTATGACGATCAATGCGGGGTCAGAAGACTGACTCACGTATACCTCCAATGCAAAAAAAGGCGGCAGCGCCTAACGAGCTACTTGTTAGACACTACCACCATTTTATCGCCTGTGCCAACCCTGTGATGCTAGAGAGTGGCCGCCTCCAGCTGTAACGCTGCCTTTATGCGTGCCAGGTGGTGGTAGCTATGTCGAACGGCGTGGTCCTCCAGCACAAACTGGGTGGTGAGGGGGGCGTCACCGGTGACGCCGATCTTGCGTCCGTCGTGCGGGACGGGAGTCTGCCATTCCTCATCCGTCAAACCGCGCGCGAAATCCTCCAGCGCGCGGGCGCCCTGCTCGAGACGCTGCGCGAGCGCTTCAGTGCGTTTCTTCATTGTTCCTTCCCTCTTTGGTGATAAGTGTCGGCGTGCATCGCGCCGTCGAGGGAAAGAGTTAAGTCAGCGCACCCAAGCCATCCATGACCGAGCGTCCCCGTTTCTTGCTCGGGAGTGCACTATGGACCGATCATGCCGGTGGTAGCTTGAAGCCGCGAAACGCGGTTTTGCTGGTCGATGTAGAGGATCGCGATCCATCGCCTTCGCGCAAATTCGAAGCGTCCGCCGCCATCCTTTTGGCACCGGAAAGAGCGAACGGTGTCGGCGCCAAGGCTGCATTGAAAACCGTTTCTCGTCAGCACGGTGCGCGCCGAGTCCATCGACATGCCAATTGGGACGGCGTCGGCCAGGTGGCGGTTCCAATCATTGGCGCCGTCCGCACCACGCGTGATGCTGTCGTCGCGGCGACGGCATGCGATGATCAGCCCGAGAAGCAATGCGGCGCGAATTACTCGAATCGGGTCGTATGAACGGCGAAGAGTCACGGCCTAATGCGCCGTGAACACTCTTACGTAATCAACCAACATCGTCGCGGGGAAAATCGAGTCAGAACCCGGATCGCCGTCGAAGTGTCCGCCGACGGCAAGATTCAGAATCACAATGAACGACTCACCGAGAATCGATCTGCCGTAGCGCTGAATGTCGGCGGCGTCGACGCTGTAATGGGGGACGTTGTCGACCAACCAGCGAACGTAGGTCGTTCCCCATTCGACCGTATAAGTGTGGAAATCGGCGATTGTACCCGATGAAAAATCCTGCGCGTGAGCGAATGGAGTCGCACCGGAGTAACCAGGCCCGTGCAGCGCCGAGCTGGTCGTCCTCGCCTGACTGCCCTTGTTCTCCATGATGTCGATCTCACCGCAGTCGGGCCACGGAGTCTGTGGACACTTGCTGCCCAGCATCCAGAACGCGGGCCACAATCCCTGACCCGTGGACAATTTGATTCGCGCTTCGACTCTGCCAGTCGGTGAGACAGTCAACTTCCCACGCGTCGTAATTTTCGCCGACGTGTAGCGACAAGGGCCGTAGTAGCAATCGAGTCCGGGGGGTGCGACTCGCCCGGTGATGACGAGTTGACCCTGACCGTTCGTCGAGATGCTGCCCGCGTCTGCCGAATAGTATTCCTTTTCGCTGTTGCCCCAGCCGCAGTTGCCCTGCGAGCAACCGTCCCCGACATCGTTCACCCACTTGCTCGGATCGACAGCTGCACCAGCGGGCCCATCGAATTCATCGCTCCACACCTGGGTCCATTGGACCGAGGTCGGCGGCGGATTCGTTCCGTTCGAGGTGGTCGATGGAACGCTGTCGCTGCAGGCGACGAGCAGCGGTGCAATCAGGAAAACAGAGCCAAGTAATCGCAACTAGTCCCCGCCGAAAACGAGAATGTATCCGTTGGGATCGCGCACCTCGAACTCGAGATCGCCATATGACTGCTTGGTGAGAGCCATCCTCACGAACGGCTTGCCTTCTACTGTTTCATAGAGCTCGCGCACGCCGCTCATACGAATGTACGCGTCCCAAAGTCCGTCCGGCCGCCGCGCAGTCAGGTCAGGCTTCTTGTAATCAGCGAGATTCAGCAGCATCAGCTCCGCGTTGCCGCGCATCAGACTGGCGTAGACGTAAGGCTCTTCGCGCGGCACGTGTCCGGTCAGGGTGAAGCCGAGGTTTTCCACGTACCAGCGACCCGTCGCTGCGACATCGGCAACGAGGAATGTCGGTACGGCCGATCTCAGCTTGACGTCGGTGTCAACGAGTTGCGAACTATGGCTCATATACAATCAGCGAAAGTAGGGCGCCATGTTGCTCGCGATCTGCTGGAACTCGCCTTCAGTGAGCGGCAGCCGCCGGAATTCTGCCCACCATTGGCGAGGCGTCAACGTCCCGGGCGCGTGCCCATCGGAACCGTATAGTATGCGCCGGACGCCAACCTGCCGAATGCGCCTTGCGACGAGTGCCGCTTGCGCAGGGGAGATTTGAGGGTCGACGACCGTCGTTACGTCAAACCAGAGATTCCTCGTGCGCGAATTACCGCGCTGCACCGCATCAGCCAGAACGGCCATTGCACTGTCAGCGGGTGGATCATTGTAGCCTGGTCCGCTACCGGCGAGGTGAGCGATCTGCACCACTACATCAGGCGCGAGTGGTAGCAATTGGTCGAGAAATATCTGCGCCTGTTGGGCACCATAGGGGCGCTTGAGAGAGATACTCGCGCGCAAATGAATCACCATCGCCATTCGATGCGCGTTTGCCGCGCGAAACACTCTCGCCAGCCGCTCGACATGCTGTGGATTTTCCAGCCGCACATCCGAATTGCCGAAATGCAACTTGATGCCGCGATTGAGTCGCGGATCCTTGGCGCAGCGCTCGAGCTCGTCCAGCGCATAATACTTGAGCGGATTGAATCCACAAAATGCTATCAGTCTGTCAGGATACTGCGACGCTTGCTGCGCGTTGAAGTCGTTCTCGGCGCGGACGCGCGCGTACTCATCGGGAAAGCTTCGCGCTGGACTCCCGTATATGTAGGCGGCAGAAAGCAATACCGCCCGGCGAATGCCGGCGGAATCGAGCAGCGCCGTTACGTCGCGCGCATCGATCCCATGAAACGAAGGATTACCCGGCGCCAGAACCGCCGTCAGATCAGGACTGAACAGGTGCTGGTGATGGTCGGCAATGGGCGTGAGTCGACCAGTCGCACACCCGACTGAAAGGGCGGCCCCAATCGGTGCAAAGAAACGCGGTCGTAAGAGCATGTGAAATCGTGTCGGCATATCTTGCGAAAGTCGTCGCGAGATCAAAACTTGGATGCCAGCATATGACCCGCGCAACGCTTTCGGCAATTGCCCTGCTGGCGTCCTCCGTTTTGCCCGCTTCCGCACAGGAGCCACTGCACGGGCATGCCCAACAGACGGAAAAGCTAGGCACCGTTCATTTTGCGACATCGTGTAGTCCGGCCGTTGCGGCCAAGTTCGATCGGGCTGTGGCGTTGTTGCATTCGTTCGAATTCGGCGCGTCCATTCGCGGCTTCAACGATGTGCTGGCGGCCGACTCGACCTGTGCGATGGCGTATTGGGGTCTCGCACTCAGCCGGTGGGGCAATCCGATGGCAGCGGGAAATCGCCCATCGGCGCTGCTGCAGCAAGGCGGAACATGGTCTGAAACGGCGA
>DASUZC010000159.1:0-3358 GCA_036377095.1 Gemmatimonadaceae bacterium | reverse complement strand
TGGCCTCGGCCGGTTCGCGCCAGTGCATCACGCGCATAGATGATCAGCAGGTAGTCGCCCCAAATGATTTCGCCAGCGTCGTCGATCACGCCAATCCGATCCGCATCGCCGTCGAAGGCAATGCCGACATCTGCGCCGTCTTTTTTCACCGAGTCGATCAGAACCTTCAGGTTTTTCGGAACGGTCGGGTCCGGATGGTGATTGGGAAAGGTGCCGTCGCTTTCACAAAAGAGGTATTTCGGTTTGATACCGAGCTGAGGAAACAAGCTGGGGACAACCACGGACCCGGCGCCGTTGCCACAATCGAGGATCACGTCGAGATTGCGCGACAATTTTCCTACTCTGGCGACAATGTCCTCGACATAACGATCGATGACCGCTTCGTTACGGAGTCTGCCCTTCCCCCGCGGAAACTTTCCGGCGTCGGCCAGCTCATAGATGCGCTGAATGTCGGCGCCGTAAATGGATTTCTTGCACAGACCAAGCTTGAATCCGTTGTATTCGGGCGGATTGTGCGAGCCAGTGATCTGGATCCCGCCCGCGACGTCGAGGTTATGCTGAGACCAATACGCGAGCGGTGTGGGCACGATCCCAATGTCGATGACATCCACGCCGCTCGACAGAAGCGCGGAGACAAGTGCCTTGTGCAAGGATTCGCCGCTGGGACGGTTGTCGCGACCGACTGAAATCGCGCCGTTTATTCCCCGCTCGGCGAGAAAAGCTGCATACCCCCCGGCAACTGCAGTGGCAACTTCTTCGGTCAGGTCCCTTCCTGTAACCCCGCGGATGTCATACTCACGAAAAATTGCGCGGGAGAGTGCCATCGGTTAGCGCGGCTGCAGTGCTACATCTCGGCTCACCACGGGGGCGCTGCGCTGCGTGAACGATACAATAGCATCGGGGAAGAGCCCGAACGCGAGGATGATTACGACTGATGCCCAAACCACGGTGCGTGTCCATGCACCCGTCCGCTCGGGCAGCACGGCAGCACTCGCCCGCGGCTTCATGAACATCACCATCACCACGTAGAGGTAATATCCCGCGCTCACTACGCTCGTTACCACGAGAATCACTGCCAGGCGGGTCTGCGGATATTGTGACTGCAGGGCCGCTTGCAGGACGTACCACTTGGCGAAAAACCCGATTCCGCCAAAGATCGGGAAGCCGAGCAGCGCGAGCATGAAGACGGACATCGCGATCGCGAGTCCCGGACGCACACTCCACAAGCCTGCGTACTCCTCGACCGTCATGTTGTCCTCGCCGGACCGGCCGAGGGCGACGATCACGGCGAACGCTCCCAGCGTCGCCAGGGTGTACGCGAACAGATAGAACATGAAGGCGGAGCTGCCGAGACTCGTGCCGACGACAAGTGCGACGAGGATATAGCCGGCGTGCGCGATACTCGAGTAGGCCAACAGTCGTTTGATGTTACGCTGCGCGAGAGCTACGACGTTGCCGACGACCATCGTTATCGCCGCCAGCCACCAAACCGCCTGATGCCAGGTGGAAAGTAAAGTTGGAAATGCTTCCAGCCAGAGCCGGAAAAACGCGGCGAACGCGGCGGCCTTTACCGCTGCCGCCATGTAGGCCGTTATCGGTGTTGGCGCGCCTTCGTAGACGTCAGGGGCCCACATGTGAAACGGGGCCGCGGCGATCTTGAAGCCGAAGCCGACAAGCAATAGCGCGATACCAACGAGCAGCAGGCCGTTTCGCGCCAGATCAAAGCGCACGATGTTGCTCTTGATGGCGACGAAGTTGGTTGCTCCAGTCGCACCGTAGACGAGCGCGATGCCGTAGAGAAGAAAAGCGGTCGAGAACGCGCCGAGCAGAAAGTATTTGATTGCTCCTTCAGCCGAGCGTTCTGTCCGCCGATTCATGCCGACGAGAACATAGATGGCTATCGACATCAGCTCGATACCGAGAAAAACGACGATGAGATCCTGCGCCGCGGCGAGGATCATCATTCCGGAAGTCGCCAACAACACGAGGACGTGCGATTCTCCGGGAGTGATTCCCTCTCGAGCGTTGTAGTCGAGCGACATGGCAATGGTGCCGATCGTCGCGATCAGGAAGATCTCATCGGCGGCCCACCGGAAATTGTCGACGGCGATTACACCATTGCCGGCTGTATATCCCCCGTAGGCGTAGTAGCCGACGGCAATCATGGTGATGATGCAGAGCACAATGCTCAGAATGCCTACGTTGCGTTGATGCTCATTGCTCTCCCGTCTCCAACCGGACAGGAGGAGGAGTAGCATGGCACCGCCCATGAGGATCAGGTCCGGCCCCAGAGCGCTGGTGAGCTGTGCCGGCTGCGTCAGGTCGAAATTCATCGCGGCGCCTCATTCATGCTGACGCTGGCGGCGTTTCCGCCGCCGGTGACGCGGTTCACCAGTAACTGCGCCGAACCCTCCATGCGCCGGAGCACTGGCGCGGGGTACACGCCCAGCCAGATGATCGCAGCGATAATCGGAACGAACAGAGCGAGCTCTCGCTTGTTGAGATCGGGAATGTCGGCGTTCTCGGGTTTATCGAGGGGATTGAAGAGGATTCTTTGCAACGCCCACAGCAGGTACACCGCAGCGAAGATCACACCGGTAGTGGAGATGACGGCCAGTACCGGGTACGTCCTGAACGATCCAATCAAGACGAGGAATTCGCCCACGAATCCGTTGGTGCCAGGAAGTCCGATGCTGCTGAGCGAGACGAAAGTCAGAATCGCAGCGAACATCGGAACCACACGCGCGATGCCGCCGTAGCTGTCGATCAGGCGAGTGTGTCTGCGTTCATAAATTACTCCCACCAGAAGGAACAGCGCGCCAGTCGAGATGCCGTGATTGATCATCACCATCAGCGCGCCCTGGACGCTCTGCAGCGTAAGCGCAAAGATCCCCAGCATCACGAAGCCGAGGTGGCTCACCGACGAATAGGCGACGAGCTTCTTGAAGTCGGGCTGCACCATCGCCACCAGCGCACCGTAAATGATGCCGATGACCGCGAGAATGAGAATGATCATTCGCACGGTGGGATTCATCGCCGCACCCGGGAACAGCGGCAGCGCGAACCTCATGAAGCCGAAGGTGCCCATCTTCAGCATGATTCCGGCAAGAATCACCGAGCCCGCTGTCGGCGCTTCCACGTGCGCGTCGGGAAGCCATGTGTGAAACGGGAACATCGGCACCTTGACCGCGAACGCGAATGAAAACGCGGCGAAGAGCCAGAGCGCAGCGCGTGCTGACGGTTCGCTCGAGACCAGCATGTGATCGTAGCTGAAGTCCGGCGTCCCGGTCGCGGTGCGAAGATGCAATCCAAGCCAGATGATCGCCACCAGCATCAGCAGTGACGGCAGGAACGTATA
>DASUZC010000158.1:0-3268 GCA_036377095.1 Gemmatimonadaceae bacterium | reverse complement strand
TCCGCGGAAAAAGTCATCGCATACGACGACGGCTGCTTGCACGCCGGATCGCAGCTGCGATCGATCTGCAGATCGTCGATGAAAAGCTGGCCGGAAAAGATTCCTTTGCTCTCCGTCCTCAGCGCGATCTCACCACCGAGTCCGAGATTTCCTTCCTGCTTCTCGTTCCGCCACGATAACCCGTAGATATTCAGCGGATTCACCAGGCTCGGCTCGAATCCGCGCCCCGCCCCCGCATACACGTAACTCTCGCTCCCCGCGATCTCGAGATTCCGCCACTGTACAGCGATTCGGTGAATCGAGAAGTAGCGCTCGATCGCTGGCGCTGTCGCTGCAACGCTGTCGTCGAGTCGTGTAATCACCGTCGACCAATGGATCCGATCGCTGCCGATCCGTGCGAATACGTGATCGTAGGTGTAGGCGTAGTTGCCGAGCATCAAGCCGTACTGCGTTGGCGGGCCCCAGTTTCGACCGACACGACCAACCGATAGCTCGGCGTATTTCCATTGACCGCCGACGTAGCCGTCTTCGGTCCGCGCGTTGACCTTGCGATCCTTTCTGCCGGCGAATTCCGGATCCACGTTCAGTCGCGTGTCGATCAAAACGCGCGTGAAGCCGACGACGGGTCCGCCCGCCATAGCGAGCCTGATTGCCGCGCCCGGACGGACATCGTTCGCTGAATCCGCGAGCATCAGCTCTCGGCGGCCCGACGTCTGTGCCGTCGCGTAGGCATCGGCTGAGAAGCGGCCACGAAAACTTTGCGCCGCCGCTGAATCGGAATTGCCAGGACGCACCGCGTATTTCTCGATCGCGCCATAGAGCGCGTCCAGATACGAAGTGATGACCTCGCTCGGCTCGCGCGTGCGCGCCGAATCGATCGCTTCCCTTAACGCACGTTCAGTAAATGGCCGCTCGAGCGTCGACAACTCGCGCAACTGTCCGCGGACCATCAACGCATCAACGTAGCTGTAGGCGATGTCGTCGAGCGGCACATACGCGGATGCCTGCGCGCGCGCGACGGCTGGCATCATCAACGATCCGGCCAGGAGTGCGGCTCTCAGGTACTGAAACCTGAGGCAGTTTGACGTTAGTGGGATCAGCGGTACCACGGCGAGACGTGAAGCTTCGGCGTGAGCTCCAGCGCCGGCGCGGGGAAGCGGTAGTAGCTCAGCGTGTGCTTGATCGTGCGCCAGAGCGGCCAATCCCCGGGCAGCTTCTCCGGATCGAAATCGAGCGACAGCAGGATCTTCCTCTTGGCGCGCACAATAGCGCTCGGCGGATTTGGAAGAACCCAGTCCGTAACCGAATGACCAACCGAGAAGCGAATGAATGACGGCCAATACGGCTTCGCACCGTCCGGCAGCAGCTGATTCACGTCGGTGGAAAACCAGTACGTCTGGCCCGAATAATCGAGCGAAGGACGAAGCTCGGAGTTAATCAATCCCGCTTCGGTGTTGCGCAGTGCGAGCGTCTTGTGGTACGAGAACGTCGGCTTGATCGCCCGCAATGCGGGATGCACCGTCTGCATCACGAACAACGCCTGACCGGTCGTATTAGCGATCATGTCTGCGTACGAGAAGCCGTATTTCCGGAACCGGCCATCGAAAATCTCGATCTGCAACTGGAACGCCGCGGCATAAGCTGTCGCCCAGATGAGCGCCTTCTTGTCGCTAACACACGCCTCACGCAGCGCCGAATAACCAATTCGCGCCAGATGATAGCCACCGAACATGTGGCCGAACTTGTCCTGATCGCGAAACCACTGGTCCCAATCGGCATGAAAGAAAAAGTGCGCGGCTCTATCGCCCGACCACCACGCCTTCTTGAAGTAGTGATAGAGGTACGCATTTCCGCCCACGAACGCCGAGCCGACGCCGGTGCGTACCGCGTTCAACTGGTTCCTGGACAGGGGACAGGATGGATTCGGCAGCGCGATCACCGAGTCCTTCTCGGGCGTCAGCTCAATCCCGTTCGTGACCAGCGCCGCGTCGACGTCCGGAGCCTCGACTGGACTCGGTACTGTGTCCTGCGCGGCTCCAGTTGTACGCACGACGCATACGAGCGCCGCGATTGCGATGACGTTCCTTATGACTTGCAAGACTGCTCCGTTGCGATGACTGAACTAAGCGGTTGGGGCTTCGAAGGCGCCAGTGGCTGAAAAGTGGTCGTAAGCTTCGATCACTTCCTCGATTGTCACGGTCGCGGCGCCAAGCTTCGCAACCTCTACGCCCGCGGCGAAATTCGCGATTACCGCCGCCTCGGCCGGGGTGGCACCGGCCGCCAACATCGTCGCGAGGTACGCCGTGACGGTATCTCCCGCGCCGACCACGTCATAGACTTCGCGCGCCGTCGTTGGAACGCGGCCGACTTCGCCCGTTACATCGATCAAAGCCATCCCGGCGTCGCCGAGCGTGAGCAGCAAATTGTCGACGCCGAGTCGCTTGATCGATTCGGGGAGTGCTTCGGGATGGTCGATGTCCACAGCCGCACCGAGCGCTGACTCCAGCTCGCGTCGATTGGGCTTGAAGATGGTGGCGCCCTTGTACGCGAAAAAGTTTCGATACTTGGGATCGACGACGATCGGAATCTCCTTCGCTATCGCATCCTGCATCACCGGTGCAATCAGGGCAGGGGTGAGCACTCCCTTGTTGTAATCCTCCAGCACGATCGCGTCCGCCTGCGCGACTGCGTCGAGTGCGGCGTGAGCGAGCGCCGCCATCTCGTCTCCGCTGATGTCAGCGTCCTCTTCTTCATCGAAGCGCACCACCTGCTGTGATCTCGCCAGCACCCGGGTTTTCGTCGTTGTACGCCTGCCGACGGTGACGATCGAGCGTGCCTCCGACCGGAGCTCGCGCAGCATCGTCTTGATGACTTGTCCCTCCGCGTCGTCGCCAACCGCGCAAACCAGATCCGGCTGCGCGCCAATCGCATCGACGTTCTGCGCGACGTTCGCCGCGCCGCCGAGCGCGAGCTCCTTGTCGCGGATGCGCACCACCGGCACCGGCGCTTCGGGTGAAATGCGATCTACATCGCCGCGCAAATACACGTCGAGCATCGCATCGCCAATGATGGCAATGCGCCGATCCGCCCCGGCCTCAAGCAGCTCAATTAATCGATCGCGAGAGATAGTTTCGATCATGTTTCTACTAAGGCAGTTAGAGGCGGCACGGTGAGTCCGAGTTGCGATCTAAGTCCGAGGTACGAACCTATCGAGAATCCCGAACTGTCGCGAAATCTGAACGAAAAGTATCGCCTGAAGCTCGCATTT
>DASUZC010000157.1:0-7962 GCA_036377095.1 Gemmatimonadaceae bacterium | reverse complement strand
TTTGTGGAAGCCATTACCCGTAAAATATAGGTTTTGGCGCGGGCTTGCCGGGAGGCCGCGAACGTCGCGAACGCGCGCACCTCAAGTCGAAGACAACGGCATGCTGGGCGCTGACCGCTTCTGTCGCTGACCGCTTACCGCTGCAAACGACCAGACAGATCCACGCGGACTCGTCGGAAAAGCAGTGCAGTTCCCCTCACGCCAGTGAGATCTGTCTGGTGGTAGGCAGCGGTCAGCGCTTAGCCAGCAGCGGTCAGCGCCCAGCATGCAGTTGTCTTGGTGTTTCCACGCGAGCGGATCTCAACCCGCGCACAGATTCACGCGTCTAGCGAGCTTCCCAATTCACGATCCGCGCCCCCAGCACCGCCTGCTGAACCGCATCGGCAACATCCCGCCGCAGCTGCACGTGCCGCGTGTTGCTGCGGGTGGGGTTCACGCGATTGGTGAGCACCACGACGAACAGATCCTTCTCTGGATCGATCCAGATCGAAGTGCCGGTGAAGCCGGTGTGGCCGAAGCTCCACGGCGAGAAAAACTGACCGGCGCTGGAGCCGCCCTCGGGTGAATCCCAGCCAAGTGCCCGCGTCGACTCCTTGCCCTGACGCGCCGTCCAGCGCGCGATCGTCGCCGGCTTCACGATGCGGACACCGTTCACACCTTCGCCGCCGTTGAGGATCATCATCGAGAAGAGCGCCAGATCCTTAGCGGACGAAAACAACCCGGCGTGACCCGCGACTCCGCCCATCGCCCACGCGTTCTCATCGTGCACCGTGCCCCACAGGAGGCCGCCGCGCGCGTCGTCGACCTGGGTCGGTGCGATGCGCGAGCGCAGCGTCAAGGGCGGATTGAACTGAGTGTCCACCATCCCCAGCGGCCTGAAGATCTTTTCAGTGGCGAGGACATCGAGTGTTTTGCCGCTGATGCGCTCCATGATCAACTGCATCAGGATCATGTCCCAGTCGCTGTAGACCATGCTCGTGCCGGGAGTGTAATCCAGCGGACGCGCGTTGATCTGATAGAGGTACTGATCGCGACCACGCGCGTTCTGGAAAACGTTCGCCCCAGCCTCGAGGCCGCCGCTGTGCGTTAGCAGCTGCTTGACGGTGATCTGAGCTTTTTCCGGAGAATTGAATTCGGGCAGGTAGGAAACGACGGTGCGACTTAGATCGAGCTGGCCGTTCTCCTCGAGGATCATCGCCAGCGTCGTTGTGGCAATCACCTTGGTCAGCGACGCAAGATCATAAAGCGTGTTGGTGTCGACTACCGGCGAGCCAGGCTGATTCCAGTCGATGTAGCCGTAACCCTTCATGTAGGCGATGTGACCGTTGCGGCCGACCGCGATCGCAACTCCGGGCGCGACGGCTTCCTCGATCGACGTTTTCACGATCTTGTCCAGCTTCGTCACCAGGGATGTGTCGAGTCCCGAGTTGTTGAGACCGACTTCGGGCGCTACGTACTGATGCGGCGTCGGAACCGGGGCGACAACTTTGGCCGGCGGTGGCGGAGCGCAGGCGCCAGCGGCTAGAACAAATATGACTGTAAGGACTGAAGGCTTCATCCGAACTGCGGACTAGAGTGGATATCTCGGCGATCTAGATCTCGGGAAAAAGACGATCTTGTCCGCCAGCCACAACGCGTTTCTCTATGTTTGCTGACCCCTTGCGTTTACCGACCTGGTGCCCGGATACAGTTCCTGATGATATCGCCGGCGGCAACCGAATCGGCGCGAGTGTTCAGCACCGGACATGGGGGCGGGACGGCGGCGGTTAGCGACCGATGGCCGTTGGCGGCCACTGATCGCACTGCTGCCCAGCCATCATCCAGCTGATCGGGCAACAGAAAAGAGGTTCCGGAGCTGACTGAGTAGATCTTCTCATAAGTCGGCGCCGTAGTGCGACGGAAAAGCACTTCGTAGGCGGTTGCACTCGGGACCGCCGCCCAGCTGAGACGCCACTTCGCTCCGCCAGATTCGCGGTCGCGTACGGCCAGTGCCGCAGGTGCTGCCGGCGCCATCGCCAGCGAGCCGATCACCGCCGCGTTGTGCCTGGCGACGTTCGCGACGTAGCCGAAGTTCACGTGCGCGAAATCATCGGTCGGCAGGTGCTGCCGTTTGTAGTTCTCGAGCCGCTCGGTGAATCGCAGGCCGGCGTCGCCGAGACTTACGTACGGGCTGTGATCCCCGCCGCGAGAAATCCGATCGAGACGGAACACCGGCAGAATTCTGAATCGCGGATTGTAGATCGTTCCTGCTGCCCACGCATAGCGCGCGAGCTCCCGGCTCGGTCCGTTGTCCGGCTCGGCACCAAAAACTCTGACGGTGCTCGAGTCGACAGTGCCATCTTCGGCGACCACGTTGCCGACGATGTCGTCGGTGAACGCGGCGACGACCTTGTACCCGGCGTCGTGCAGTCGCTGAGCGAGATGCGTCGAACCGTAAAGTCCCTCTTCCTCACCAGAGTAGGCGACGAAGATGATCGAGCTCTCAAAGCCGCGTGGAAAGTGCTTCGAGAACACACGGGCCAGCTCCACCACTGCCGATGTGCCCGAGCCGTCGTCGTCGGCTCCTGGCGCATCCTGAGTTGCTTCGAAACGCGCCGTCGCTCCAAGGTCGGTGCGAGCGCAAACGCAGGAGTCGTAGTGACCGCCCATCACGACGACCCGGTTCGTGTCGCGACCGGGGAGCCACGCCAGAACGTTGACGATGTTGACCGTGGGTCGGTCGGGGTGACCGCGCATCTGCATCATTGCCGGATCGTACTCAACCCGCAGGCAGCCACCGCACGCCTGGCTGTAGCCGCGAAGCTTCGCGAACAAATAGCGTCGGGCCGCGCCGATGCCGCGCGTGTTGCTGACCGTGTCACTCATCGTGTGACGCGTCCCGAAGGCGACCAGGGCTGAGTCTGTTGCGCGAATCTGTACCGGGGAGATGTTGGCGATCGCGGCGGCCAATGCCGCGTCGCGCTTCAACCCCATCGTCACATCGCCAGCCGACATTGTCACAGGTTGCTGCGCCCACGTCAGCGCAGGGAATAGAGCGACAATGACGGCGGGCAACTTGGGAACGGTCATGGTTATGTTATCCTGATGGGGACGGGATTGACTGCGCAGAATAGGGGCGGGAATTGAGCAGCACAAGCGCGTCGTGGCAGTTCTCACGCTTCCGCGATCTGACCGTCGACGACCTCTATGCAATCGTGAGACTTCGCGAAAGCGTCTTCATCGTCGAGCAGAACTGTCCCTACCCGGACTCCGATGGACGCGATCCGTTGGCGTGGCATCTGCTTGGATGGCGTGATGGCGAGGACGGGAAGGAGCTCGTCGCTTATGCCCGCATCTTCGAGCCGGGAATCCGGTACCATGAAGCGTCCATTGGCAGGATCGTCACCGCGCCCTCTGTTAGAGGAACCGGCTTCGGCAAGCACCTGATGGTGGAAGCGCTGCAACGTGCAGAGAAACTGGCCGCCAATGGACCGATAAAAATCGCTGCCCAACGACGGCTCGAGAATTTCTACGAGCGTTACGCGTTCCGGCCAGTCTCAGAGCCGTACGAAGAAGACGGAATCATCCATATCGACATGATTCGGACGTAACGATGCTGATAAATAAGACACGCTACTACGGCGGTGAAACCTTCGCCGATTTTCTCACCCGTGAAACCGTCAACCACGAAATGTGGCTCGCGGTGTCGCGACGGGTGATCATCCCCATCGAGTACTCGGCGCGCGTCGAGGCGTTGGGCGGACACTGGCACCTGTTGGTGCTGAGCGAGGATTGGTGCGGCGATTCCGTCAACATCGTGCCGATCATAGCCAAGCTTGCGGATTCAATAACCAACATGGACATGCGGATCCTCGAACGCGACAAGAACCTCGACATCATGGACGCGCACCTCACCAACCGGAAATCGCGGTCGATCCCGATCGTCATTCTGCTCAATGAAAAATTTCAGGAGTGCGGCTGGTGGGGACCGCGGCCACGCGAGCTGCAGAGGTGGGTGGTCGAAAAGGGGATGCAGCTGCCGAAGGAGGTCCGCTACAAGGAGGTGCGCACGTTTTACGCGCGCGATCGTGGCGCGACGACGATCAAGGAGATCGTCGAGATGCTGGAGGAATGCTGTGTGAACGGTCCTGCGCTGTCTCGGGGGGCGACGCAGCCCACTCCCTGACGGGTTCTACTGCGAAATGGACGGCAGGCTGAGAGTGAACGTCGAGCCTGATCCGTCGACGCTGCAGACGGTGAGCTCGGCGCCTATTGCCGCCGCCAGGCGGCGACTGATTGGGAGACCGAGTCCGCTCCCGCTCGTTGTCGTACCTTTCGCGCGCAACTGCACAAAAGGCTCGAAGATGGCGTCGAGCTTGTCGGCCGGGATGCCGATGCCGTTGTCGCGGACGCGGACTCGTACGATCTCGCCTCCGTCGAAGCACTCGACAGCAACCTTGCCGCCAACCGGTGTGAACTTGATGGCATTCGCCACCAGGTTGAGAACGATCGATTCCAGTTTTACTGCGTCGGTGCGAACTACGAGCGACTCGTCCGGGCAATTGTAGGAATAGCTCAAGCCCTTTGACTCGAGCTGCGGGCTGAGGAAGCCTTCGATGTTGGAGAGAATGTCATTCACAACGACGGGTGCCATCTCGACGTCGATCCCGACGCCGCTCTCCATACGCGCGAAATCCAGAATCGTCGTGATCAGACCAAGGAGATGCTCCTGACTCTGTCGAATTCTTTGCAGGTCGCGACGCTGTGACTCGTTTAGCGGGCCGTGGATCTCCCGCTCGAGCAACTCCGTGTATCCGAAAATCGCCTGCAACGGAGTGCGAAACTCGTGACTGAGCAGGGCGAGAAAGTCCGATTTCATCCGTGTCGCGGCTTCCGCTTCCTGGCGCAGTGAGTCCTCGGTTTTTTTTTGACGAGTGCTGTCCCGCAACATCCAGCGATATGTTGTTCCGCTTTCGGCGCGCGAGGTCGCGCGGCTGAGCGAAATGGCAACCGGCGTGCGCGGCCGATTACGGGACGTCAGCCAGACGTCCCAGTCGTCAACGCGATCCGAATGGCAAAGGCGGTCGAGCTGCTGGCGGTACTGGTTTTGTCCGGCTTCCTCGAAGAATGCCTGGATGGATTTGCCCGGCAGGAATCGTGATTCAACGCCCAGCAATCGGCCGGCGGCGCGGTTCGCATCGCGAATCGTGCCGTTCACGTCCGTGACGAGGTATGCATCGGGCGCGTGATCGAATAGCTCCCGATACCGGATTCGTTCGCGGTCGTTCGTTTGTCTGCCGGCGAGAACTTCTTCTTTCTCGGCTCTGGAGTCGCGCACTTTGCGCGGGAAATCAGCCAGGTCGGAGCTCGTCGGCGACTTGCCGGGGTCCATCATTTCGCGGCTAAGCCCTCAGTGAACGCACTTCCACTTGTTGATACGCAACTACAGGGCCGGGCATGGAGGCTCGCTACAGCTTCGACGGGAAAAAAAAGAGGCGCGGAGATTTCTCCGCGCCTCTACCCATTTTCGTTGCCGTCCCGGCTCGGTCGGTCAGCGATTGGCGTCGGTGGACGCGTTCGATCTGTTGCGCCCGCCACGCGAGGCTTCGCCGCCCTTGCGTCCGGCGATTCTCGCTTCTTCGCTCGTGAACTCGTGAGCGGTGCCTTTCTGGTGAGCGGCGCGTCCGCCTTTGGCGGCGATCGCCCGCTGCGCCTGAGGATCCATTGCCGCGAATCCACGCGGAGTTTTGCGACTTACACTACCAGTGCTGCGTGAGTCCGCTCCGCTATCGCTCCTCGTTCCACCCATCGTGCCGGCGCTCCCGGAGAGTGCGCCGTTATTTCCAACACCGATTCCGGCGTTGCGTCCGCTTCGCTCGTCCATTCTCTCCCCTTGGTTGTCAGGCTGGTCTGCCATTATCCCATCTCCTGCCGCAAATTCGAGTGTGAGTGCCGCGGTTTGCTTTGCATTCTATCACGTGAGTGATGGAATTTCGCGAAGTGTAACCGGGCGTGTGAGAAATCCAGGTGCGCAAGCGTCAGGCCGCAATTTTCAGGCGAGAAGGAGTGGCCCGCAAGTCTCGTTACGAATGTGGATTTCTCCCTAACTCTCATTTGTGTGACACTCGGTGCGCTCCATGCTTTCGCAGGACGTTCGCAGCGAAGTCCTCGGGAGGTCTCCCGGTGCCGTCTTCGCAGCCTCTTCGCTCCTTACGTGTCCCTATGGCGCCCTAAGCGGTTAAGGCGTGCGCGGCAACATGTTTGCATGCATTTTTCAATTCCGCGGGCGCCACTGGTTCCCGTGTGTGATAACCCGTCTTCGAGGTCGAAGTGCACAGTGTAGAAGCGGAGACGCTATCGAAGATCGAGGTGCTCGCGGATCTCGAGCCGGTCGTTGACCAGCTGATGGCCGCTCACGAAGCAAAGCGCGTTTTGTGGTTCCCCGCGGAGCTGCTGGAGCCGCCGCCCGGCGAAGATCCGGATCACCATCTGCGATCGCTGCGCGAACGGGCGCGAGGAATCAGCGATCCCGCGCGTGTCGCGCTCGCGCTGAATCTCCTCACCGAGGAAGGCTTGCCGCACTTTCACCGCCTGCTCGCCGTCTACCTCGGCACGGACAGCGTTTGGGCGAAGTGGAACAACCTGTGGACGGCGGAGGAAGACAGGCACGGTGCCATTCTTCACGACTACACGCGCGACGCTGGAATCTTCGATCCAGTCATCATCGAGAAAATGCAGTTCGAGTATCTCAAAGCCGGCTTCGAGCCGGAATGGGACCGCGATCCATATCGCGTTTTTGTTTATACGTCGTTACAGGAACGAGCCACTCAGGTATCGCACGCCAACACCGGGAAGGTCGCCTCGGAGTACGAGCCCACGATCGGGACCGTGCTGCAGAACGTCGCCAAGGAAGAAGCGCGTCACTACACGTTCTATCGTTCTGTATTCAAGGCCGTGATCGAGCGCGATCCGAACGAGGCGCTGTTTGCGGCGTCGAAGCTGATGCCGGCGATCGATATGCCGGGCGTGAACATGCCTCATTTCCGCGAGCTGGCCGACGTGGTGCGTCGCGCCGGAATCTACGGACCACGCGAGTATCTCAAGATCGTGGAGGAGCTGATCAAGTTCTGGTCGATCGAGACGCTGTCCGGGCTGAATGATCTGGGGCGGAAGGCGCAGGACAAGATCATGGGGATTCCAGCGCGGCTCGAGCGCATTGCCGACGCGATGGAGCAGAGATCGCGTCCCAAGAGTTTCGCGTTCGACGTGATCTTCAATCGCGCGTTCGCGATGGAGTAGCGCCCGCGCTCTAGTCCTTTGCGCCGGTCGGGAGGCCGGGAATCCTCACGGCGACAACGGTCGCTCGGGCGGAGCCGCTAAGAACACTCACTCGCTCTGCTCGCTCGTGCGTCTCCTTGGTCGCTCCCTTAAGTCGCCTTAGAGGACTCCCGGCCGCCCTCCCACTCAAGATCTGCACGGCGCGCACTCACAGATCAGTGCTCGCCGACCCAATCGAGAGTCAGTCGAAGCGCGTAAAGGAAGCCGAGTTAAGACCCGGCGAGGCCGAGGTCGGCCGCGCGCGATTGCATCGCGGCGATAACAAACGAGATGTGCTCGTCGAGATCGACACCGAGCTCGCTCGCACCGTTGATCACGTCGTCGCGATTCACCCCCCGCGCGAAGGCCTTGTCCTTCATTTTCTTCTTCACCGACTTCGCTTCGACTTCCATCACGCTTTTTGTCGGACGTACCAGTGCAGTCGCCGTTATCAATCCTGTGAGCTCGTCGACCGCAAACAATGTCTTCGCCATGCGCGATATGCGGGGTGTGTTGCAGTACTGAGCGTGACCGAGGATGGCCTCGAGGATGTCTTCCGGGTACCCGCGACCGCGCAGAATCCTAACGCCCTCGGAAGGATGTTCATCCGTCGGTGAATGCGCGTTGTTGGGATATCGCTCGTAATCGAAATCGTGAATGAGGCCG
>DASUZC010000156.1:0-6053 GCA_036377095.1 Gemmatimonadaceae bacterium | reverse complement strand
AGTTCGCTCTACCCGATGCAGCTCAGTCACTGCCCTACGCGATGGCGTCGGACGATCGCGATCGGATCTGGCTGGCGGAAACCGGCGTGCAGCCGAACAGACTGGTGGGCTTCGACTCGAAGACCGAAAAGTGGATTTCGGTTACTCCGATCTCACAGAGTGGCGGCCTCACAGTGCGGCACATGATCTATCATGCGCCGACGAAGTCGCTCTGGTTTGGAACGGATGCCAATACCATTGGGCGAGCGCGAATTCCGTAGGAGCTCCGTACTTCGAACCAACTGATCAGTCCGAATCGACAACTAATTGCGAATTGGGGAACCTACTCCGAGTTGCGAACACTGCGAACTGATTGCGAACTGGCTCCGGACTACCGAGAACCAGTTGGTATTTCGCAGTTAGTGCGGAGCTCTCAATTAGTTATCGATGCGGAGTGATCCGTTGGTTCGAAATACGGAGCCCTTAACCCAGGGATTTGCTCCACTCCCGAATCCGATCCGCCATCTCGGACAACACGAGCCCATCAGTTTTTCCCGATGACTTCGGCACGTGAAAGCTGTGGTCGGCGCCTTCGACCCACACCATTTCCCATTTTGTCTTTACGCGCTTCACTACCTGATCCATCAGCGCCGGAGTGCAGAATGGATCGCGCGTGCCGTTGAAGCAGAGTACGGGGACGGTAATCGATGGCAGATGCGCGTCGCGGAGCTGATCCGGTTTCCCCGGTGGATGGAGTGGATACGCAAGCAGCAAAAGGCCGGCGCAGTCGAACTCGTCAGCGGCGAGCATAGATGCTGCGCGCCCGCCCATCGAGCGGCCGCCGATGATCAACGTGCGCGGCGAGAGCTCATCCCTCGCTCGCTCAACGACCGCGGTAAACGTGTCCTTGAGCTTGGGCATCGGATCCGGCCGTCCTGATTTCTTTTCCTTGTAGAGGAAATTGAAACGGACGGTCCCGATTCCCCGCTCCTGCAGCGCTCTCGCGGTGGCCACGACCCCGCGGTCGTTCATGTTGCCACCGGCGCCATGCGCGAAAACGAAAACCATTTCGTCCTTACCCGCGCCGGGATCGAAGATCGCTGAGGTTTCCTCGGTGCCGACGCGGACACGCCACTCGCCGCCCGTTCGCTGTCGTTCACGCGTTGCCATTGTGCATCAACTTATCACGCTGAAGTGGTCGCGTGAATCTTGCGCGTACTTGGTCAGATGTACTCGACGGTGCGTGCTCCGATGTTGACCAGACAAATCCTGCTCTCGCGCGCGGTAAGAATCCTCGCAACAGCCTGCGCTGCGGCGATGTTCACTGCGTGCGGCGTGCCGGCGCGGATCCCGATTGCAGCCGAAACCGGACCGCATCCGGTAATCCCCAAACCATCGACGTCCCTATTACCTGTCATGAAGGTGGTGAAGGCCAAGGGCTGGAGCGGCGATGCGACTCCTGCGGCATCCGGCGATCTCACCGTCCGCGCGTTTGCTCGTAACATGAATCACCCCCGCTGGCTCTACGTCCTGCCCAACGGCGACGTGCTGGTCTCCGAAACGAATGCCCCCAAACGGCCTGACGACTCCAAAGGAATCAAAGGATTCTTCTTCCGATTCTTCCAGGCCCGCGCGGGAGGAGGCGTGCCGAGTGAGAACCGGCTCGTACTCCTGAGAGATACCAACGGCGACGGCGTTGCGGACACCCGTACGGTTTTCCTGAAAGGGCTCCACTCGCCATTCGGAGTCGCGCTCGTCGGTAATGACCTTTACGTCGCGAATACCGACGCGATCGTGCGCTACCCGTACACGCGGGGAGCGACAAGTATTGCGGCCTCCGGCGTGAAGCTCGTCGATCTTCCCGGCGGTCGCATCAACCACCACTGGACCAAGAATGTCATCGCCAGCCCTGATGGCACCAAGCTCTATGCGGCCGTCGGATCGAACAGCAACGCCGCCGAGAATGGCATCCCGCACGAAAATGGGCGCGCTGCGATCTGGGAGATCGATCGCACGACGGGGAAGCATCGCGTTTTTGCCACCGGACTGCGCAATCCCGTGGGGCTCACCTGGCAACCTGACACGAAGCTGTTATGGGCGGCAGTCAACGAGCGTGACGAGCTCGGTGCCGACCTCGTGCCCGACTACATCACCTCGGTGCGCGATGGCGGTTTTTACGGGTGGCCCTACACCTACTACGGGAAACACGTCGATAATCGAGTCGCTCCTCAGCGACTCGATCTCGTCGAACGGGCGATCGTCCCTGACTATGCGCTCGGCTCCCACACGGCGTCGCTCGGTCTCACCTGGTCAGGCGCCTCTGCAATGCCTGGGCGTTTTCGTTCGGGGATGTTTATCGGGCAGCATGGATCCTGGAACAGAAAACCGTTCAGCGGTTACAGGGTCTTGTTCGTACCATTCACAGACGGGCGCCCATCGGGATCACCAATCGACGTACTGACCGGTTTTGTAACACCAAGCGGCGACGCGATGGGTCGCCCTGTCGGGGTCGCGATTTCGCGAGACGGAGCGCTGCTGGTCGCTGATGATGTCGGGAACGCTGTTTGGCGGGTGACGGCTCGCTGACTTCTGATAGGCGTCCGCGGCGATTGGGTCTCGAAAAGCAAAGTCGGCAGTTAGCAGACTGTACAGGTGTTGGTTAGGAGTTGTTGTACGCGAGTCTAAAGTGCAGGACGGCCTTTAAGCGCGTGTATAACAACTCCTAACTGACTTCTGTGCCTCTGCGAACTGCCGACTTTTTTCATTCGGCGCGAGTCTGCGCCGAAACCTCAGATAAACTGCACAGGAACTTCGATCTCGTCCAGAAACCGGCTTCCACCGGTGCTCTTCCCTTCCCTCGTCTTCGCCCGCGTCATCACCAGGCGATCCTTCGTCCGCGTCATGCCGACGTACAGCAGCCGCCGCGCCTCCTCCAGCTCGAGCTTGTTCAGCGTGCCGTCGCGCGGAATCGGAATCAGCTGCTCGTCCTCGACGCCCACAATGTAGACGCGCGAGAATTCCAGACCTTTGGTCGAGTGCATCGTGAGCAGGTTCACCCGGTTTGGTCTTGCCTCCGCGCCGTCGTGCTGAGACAACATCGCGCGCTCCAGAAACGCGCAGATGCTCGATGGAAGCTCTCCGCGTTCGCATGCCTCGATCAGCCGGCGCAACCGGCCCAGCGCCTCCGGATAACGTGACTGTGCAGTGCGTTCAGCGCGCACTCGCTCCATCTGCAGGTGACCACCGAGCAGCGTGATCAGCTCGTCGACTGTCGGCAGCTCGGGATCTCCCCACTCCTCACGCTCGCGCGCGTAGCAGTCGAGGCAATCGCTGTATCTACCCAATGAGTATGGTGATATGAAATCCAGGAATTTCTGGGCTTCGTCGCACAGCTCACTCCGCTCGCTGAGCGCCAACGCCACGCCTAGCTGATCGAGCAGGTTGACCAACGCCGTCTTGCGGGCGAACTGCGTCCGTACTTCGCACAGCGCCGGAAATAGTCTGGCCAGAGCACGTGAGTCGTCGAGCGCGCGATGCCACTGGGGGACTCTCACTCCGTACAATCGTGCGATTGCCTCGAGCTTGGCGCTCGTTGTCGGGTGGAGCGTCCGTGCCAGCGGCAGCGTGTCGTAGATGCAGAGGTCGCGGCTGCGGGGCAGTTTGGCTGACATTCGACGGAGAATCGGGAAGTCGAACTTGTAGCCGTTGTGCGCGATAAGAACGTCCGATCCGCAGAACGCGCGGAACTCGTCCCAAACTTCCTCGAAGTACGGCGCGTCGGCGACCACGCTTTCGGAGATATGGTGCGTTCGCAGCGCGGCCGCCGCGATCGGGACCCGCGGTTTGACGAGGGAGCGAAACTCGTCCACGATGCGGCCGTGCCGCACGCGGACGGCTGCGAGCTCGACGATCTCGGCGCTCTCGACGTCCTTGTCGGTGGTTTCCAGATCGATCGCGGTAAAGTCGTCGCTGAAACTCATTTCGAAGCCGCTGCTTCGAAGTAGTTGCGCGGTCTTGAACAAGCCGAGCGCAAAGCCGAGCGAAGGCAAATCAGCCGGCGTGACTCTGACCGCATCCGCGGACGGGGCGCCGCCGACTTCCACGGTCGAAACTCCCATCTCCTGCAGAATCCTGCGAGCGGGAATCGCGACACCCCCGACGCGTGGGATCCAAACGGGTGCCCCGCTCTCTACAGCGCGCCGGATCCGTTCGGCCAATGCAGCAACGTCTTCGTGAGCCGCAGGGTCTGATAGCTCGTCGTGGTGCTCCTCCAATACCGTCCTGTACGTGCCGACTTTCTCCGACAGGATGGCTTCGACGAGTGGGCCGAGGGCGCGATGGTTCTTTCCGAGCGCCTCGAGGTTTCTAAGAGCGTAGTGACCCCGCCATATCTTCTTGGCATCCGGGTGGGCCGCTGGAGAGTTTCGGGCAACGTGCTCCAACTGCCGCAGCAGGCTGCGTCCATCGCGCTCGGCCTCGGCGCGCACGGTGTCAACGAAAGCGGGTGGCAACACCGTTTCGTAAAAAAGCTCGTGGTGAATCGTGTCCTGGGGATTTGCGATAACACGAAGCGCGGCGATCAGGTATCGCACGACGTCATCGTCTGACAGAGCGTGACCCTGGGCGAGACAACATGGTATCCCGGCGTTCAGAAACGCCGATTCAAGCACAGCTCCGATCTTGTGCTTTCTGTAGACGATTCCCACGTCGCCCCACTGAAGCGCTCCGTCGTGCTCCAGCCGATCACGCCGCAAGTCCTGGAGCAGCCAGCGTGTCTCGGCTTCTTCGTCGGCAAAGGACAGCGCAATGATCGGAAAACCGGATTCGCGCGTTGGGCGCTGAGGAGTCCGGTTGGCAAAGAGCGCAGCGTTCAAGGAGATCAGCTTGCGAGCAGGATCGAGGACCGCTTGCGGGCAACGATGGTTGTCCTCGAGATGCACGACTTCTACCGGGGCGAAATCGTCCTGGAAGCTGCCGAAGACACGCGGATCCGCCCCCGCCCAGGAATACACCGATTGTTCGTCATCCCCAACCGCAAAAAGGTGACGATGCTCGAGCGCCAGACGCCGCACGATCGCGTACTGAATCTGATTGAGGTCCTGGAACTCATCGATCAGAACCTCGTCCCAGCGCGCGCGCACCTGCTCAGCGATGGAGTCGATACGAAATAGCTGCGCGGCCTTGAGAATCAGCGTATCGAAGTCCGCAACGTTGCGATCGAGCGTCAAGCGCTGATAGGCGCTGTAGATTCTGCGATCAAGGTAGCCGAGGGTGGTTCCACAAAACCGGTATCGCGCGAAACGCGTTAGCAGGCCTTTTCGTTTTTTCGATGGCACACGCAGCTTTCGCAGTACCGATTCCTGATACCTCTCGTCGGCAATGTTAAAGCCCGGCTGCAGGCCTACTTCCTCACCGAACTCGCGCAGAAGCTCGGCGCAGAATGAGTGAATCGTGCCCCGTTTGACGCGATCTAGCTCACCTCCAAGCCCCGTCAGTCGCTCGGCAATTTCTCCAGCCGCTTTGTTGGTGAAGGTGAACACACATATTCGACCGGGATCGACACCCACGCTCTCGATCAGGAACCGTACCCGCTCGATCAGGCAATAGGTTTTGCCGGCGCCGGGACCGGCGAGAACCAGCGTCGGTCCGCTGGTGGCTTCGATCGCAGCTGTCTGTGATTGCGTTGGCGCATGCTTATGCAAAGCGGCGTCGGTTGCGACCGACGCCGCTGCGGCGATTGACGCCAGATCCGTCAGTGCGGGCTCACCCGCGCGCGGGCGTGGAATCAGGGGCTAGTTCTATAGAAGAATTGTTCGCGCACCACTTTGCCATCCTTCACGGTGTAGAGCGCCATCTCTTCCATCGCGTTTCGCTTCCCTGTCTGCTTCGCCGTCACATCATAGTTGTAATAGACGGCAAACTTGTTTCCGTCTCCGATGAACGGGCCTTCAATGGCGGCTGAGTGAACGGTGTTATTGGCGGACCACCATTCGTTCTTTCGCCTGATCGCGTCAATTCCCTTCATTTCGCGCGGCATCTGTTCGTTCCCCATCGATTCGATACTCACGATGTCG
>DASUZC010000155.1:0-16213 GCA_036377095.1 Gemmatimonadaceae bacterium | reverse complement strand
GCGGCATCCCCAGCATTCCCGAGAAGTGCATCGGGAAGAAGGTCAGGTTCATGGCGATGAAAGTGAGCCAGAAATGCCATAGGCCCAGCTTCTCGTCCAGCATGTGGCCGGTGATCTTCGGGAAGTAGTGATAGATGCCGGCGAAAATTCCCATGATCGAGCCGCCCACCAGCACGTAGTGGAAAAGCGCGACGATGAAGTATGAGTCGGTCTGCTGCAGATCGGCGGGCGGGGAAGAGTGCATGATGCCGGAGATGCCGCCGATGGTGAACAGCGCAACGAGCGCGATTCCGAACAGCATCGCCGTGGTGTAGCGGATTGCCCCCTGAGCCATGGTGGCGATCCAGTTGAAGATCTTCACGCCCGTCGGAATCGCGATCAACATCGTGCTCAAGCCGAAGAACGTATCGGCGATCGGTCCCATGCCGACCGCGAACATGTGATGCGCCCACACGCCGAAGCCGAGCACCGCGATCAGAATTCCGGAGTAGACCATCACCGGATACCCGAACAGCGGCTTCTTGGAGTGCACCGGCAGGACTTCGGACACGAGTCCGAACGCCGGCAGAATCAGGATGTAGACCTCGGGGTGTCCGAAGATCCAGAACAGATGCTGCCACAGCAGCGGATCCGCGCCCGCGCTGACCGTGTTGTAGAAGTTCGTTCCGAAGAATCGGTCGAATAGCAGGAATACCAGCGCGATGGTGATCACCGGGAACGCCAGCACCAGCAGCACCTGAACGATGAACGCCATCCAGGTGAACATTGGCATCCGCATCAGCGACATGCCCGGCGCGCGCAGATTGATGATCGTCGTCAGGAAGTTGAACGCCGCTGCGAGGGAAGAGACGCCGAGGATCTGCAGGCCGATCACCCAGAAATCGATGTTGAGACCTGGCGAGTACGGCTTGGTCGTCAGCGGCGCGTAACCGAACCAGCCACCGTTCGGCGCCACCGCGAAGAAAATCGGAATCGTGATGAACAATCCGCCGAACAGATAGACCCAGTAGCTGAATGCGTTCAGTCGGGGGAACGCGACGTCGCGCGCTCCGATCTGCAGCGGAATCAGGAAGTTGAAGAACGCTGCCGAGAGCGGCATGATCGCGAGGAAGATCATCGTCGTCCCGTGCATCGTGAATAGCTGATTGTAGAACTCGGCGCTGACCAAATGCTGATTGGGGGCGCCAAGCTGGAGGCGCATGATCACCGCTTCGATGCCGCCGAAGATGAAGAACCCGAGCGCGGTGTAGAGATACAGCACGCCGATGCGCTTGTGATCGACGGTCGTCAGCCAGGCCCAGACGCCGGATTGCTCACCAGGATATTCCGCGCCGTAGGCTGGGGCATGGACTGCAGTGGTTGCCAAGTCTTGTCTCCGGTTACTTCAATGCGGTGAGGTATGCGACGATGTCGGCGATCTGCTGATCGGTGAGTCCACCGTTCGCCGAAGTGACTTTCGCCTTTAGAACAGGATCGTATTCGTCCATGCCGAGCGTCGGCATCAGAACGTCGGGTTTCATCTTGCGCGCGTTCTTGATCCAGAGCGCGAGGTACGCAGCGGTGTTCGGGTAGCGGCCGGCGGCGATGGTGCTGCGCGAGCCGATGTGTGTGAGGTTCGGTCCAGTCACACCCATCGCCATCGGATTGCCGGCGATCGAGTGACAGCCAATGCACGCCGCTCCGGAGAAGACCTGCCTGCCACGCGCGGCGCTGCCGGTGAGACCAGCCGTGAACTTTAGATCTCCAGGCGGCGGTGCCTGCGGGATCGCGTAAGACGGAATCTTCTCGCGCGGGAAGATGTATCCCGGAGCGAGCGGGACTCCAACAGTCGCCACGTTTTGTGCTACGCCCCGAGCGGTGCTAGCCGCGCCCGGATTCGTTTCCGGATTCTGCGGTCGTGGGATTGCCGGTTGGGTGCCCCCGATCGACTGCGTGCCGGAACTCTGCTGCGCCACTCGCGGAGCCGCTGCTTGCGCGGCGGCGGTAGGAGCCTGGGTTCCGCCCGGCGTGGTTACTACTGCACCTTCCTGTGGCGGCGGTATGGGTCCGCCAGCCGGCGGTGTCGGTCCCGCTACAGCTCCGAACCGCGCCGGCAGCTTCTGCCCCGCGACCCACGAATCGAACTCCTGCTGCGAAACGGTGAATACCCTGAATCGCATGTTGGCGTGAGATGCGCCGCAGTACTCGACACAGAACCCGTTCCAGACATCGCCGGCGACGGTTGTGTCAGGCGTATACCAGATGTAGTTCGTGCGATTGGTGACGACGTCCCGCTTGCCACCGAGCTCCGGCGTCCAGAAGGAGTGGATCACATCTGCCGAGCGCAATCTGAAATTCACCGTGCGCCCGACGGGAATGTAGATCTCGTTGGCGGTGGTGACCCCGTACTCCGGGTAGCGGAATTCCCACCACCATTGATGTCCGGTGACGTCGATGTTCAGCGAGCCGGGCGCTGCCTGTGCCTGCGTGATGAAGATCGTCTTCACCGTCGGCACCGCGATGAAAACCAGAATTACGGCCGGGATCAGCGTCCACGCGATCTCGAGCTTGGTGTTGCCGTGCGTTTGCGGCGGCGCGGGCTGGTTCTCCCGCCGGCGGTAGCGGAAGACGACGTAAAGAAGTGCCGCTTCCACCAGTATGAAAACGATGGTGCCGAGGAGAAGTAGTCGGTCCCAGAGGAAATCGATCTCGCGACCGAAATCGGAGTGCGGGTCGAGGGTGCTGTTGGGATGTGCTTCTTGACAGGAGGCTGCCGCGACGGCGAGCGCAGCGACCAGCGCGAACGACGCAAGCCGCCTCAGGCGGTCAGAACCTTTCATGGGGGACAAACTAAGGCGGGATGGGGGAAGCGGGAAGCGGGAAACGGGACTGCGCAGAAAACTTTTTTGCCGACCGCGAGAGCACATTCGTCTTCTCGCGGACCGCTTCCCGCTCTACGCTTCCCCCTTCCCGCGTCCCGCGTCCCGCTTCCCGCTTCCCGCCATCGCCTCCGGATTCAACAAACGGTCGAGCTGTTCGCGCGTCATCAGGCCTCGCTCGCATACCAGCTCGTAAACATCCCGACCGGTCTCCAGCGCTTCCCTGGCGATGTCAGTCGTGGTCTCGTAGCCCAGCGCCGGCACCAGCGCGGTGATGACGCCGATGGAATCCTCGACGAAGCTGCGCATGCGATCAACATTCGCCGTGATTCCTTCGACGCAACGATCCTGCAGGATTTTGCATGCACGCGAGAGGTACGTCATTCCTGCCAACAACTTGTAGGCGATGATCGGCTCGAACACGTTGAGCTGCAGCTGCCCGGCTTCCGCTGCCATGGTGACGGTGACATCGCCGCCGATGATGTCGAAGCAGACCTGATTGACGACTTCCGGGATCACCGGATTCACTTTGCCGGGCATGATCGACGACCCCGGCTGCATCGGTGGCAGGTTGATCTCGCCGAATCCGGCGCGCGGTCCCGAGCTGAGTAGCCGAAGGTCGTTGCAGATCTTGGAGAGCTTTACCGCGCACCGTTTGAGAACGCCGGACAGCTGCACGAAGGCGCCGGTGTCGGCGGTCGCTTCGACCAGATCCGGCGCGGTGATCAGCGGCAGACCCGTGATGTGCTCGAGGTGGCGTCGCACGGTCTCGGCGTATCCCGCTGGAGCGTTGATGCCGGTGCCAATCGCCGTCGCGCCCATGTTGATCTCACGAATCAATGCCTGCGCCTCGCCGAGTCGATCGACGTCTTCCAGCATCGTGTGGGCAAACGCATTGAACTCCTGGCCCAGGGTCATCGGCACCGCGTCCTGCAATTGCGTGCGCCCCATCTTGATGTAAGAGCTGAATTCCTCGCCCTTGTGCAGGAACGCCGCTGCCAGCGCGATCATCGCCAACTGCAAATCGGAAATGCTGGTATGAAGCGCCAGCTTCACCGCCGTCGGATAGACGTCGTTCGTCGACTGACTGAGGTTGAGATGGTTGTTGGGATGCACGAACTCGTACTGTCCGCGCTCTTTGCCGAGTATCTCCAGCGCGCGATTCGCCATCACTTCGTTGACGTTCATGTTGCTGGAGGTACCGGCACCGCCCTGGATCATGTCGACGCGGAAGTGCTCGTGATGCAATCCCTCACGAATTTCGGCGGCCGCCTGGCAGATGGCGTCGACGACGTCGCGATCCAGCAACCTCATTTCCAGATTCGCCAGCGCAGCCGCTTCTTTCACGGTGGCGAGTGCGCCGATCAGTGTCGGGAACTCGCGCAGCTCGATGCCCGAGATGCAGAAGTTCTCGATCGCGCGCAGAGTCTGAATTCCGTAGAGAGCGTGGGCGGGTACATCACGCTCGCCCAGCAGATCACGCTCGCGGCGGTTCGGTCCTGTGAGATCGATACGCGGAGCATCTGCCGCTTCCAGCCGCAGCTTGCGAAGACGGGATGGACGCGAAGACTTCATGCGTAGCGGGAAGCTATGCGGGGGGCATACCTTATTGAAGTCATTCGTCCGCCCGGCCCCAGCGTGCGGCGGCAGAGAAACCCAACCCGCCCACTCGATATGACGCCGTTCTTTCTTCGGTTTCCCGCATGCCTCGCCTCTTAGCTACGCTGGCACTGACTTCACCTCTCCGGTCACAGGCATCATCCGCGCCGAGATTCGCGATGGTGATTCAACGCGGCGCAGGCACTATCACGGCCAGCAGCGTGACGCCAGTGGTGGAGAAGGCTTATGTAGATACGTTGACGATTGCCCTGCGTCGGGGATACGACATCCTGTCGCGCGGCGGCAGCAGTCGAACGCGGCGCACGGTGATCGGGATGACGGAGGACTCCGTTGTCTTTTACTCTCTTCGGGAGATACAAGTTGCCAATCTCACGGCGTCACTTCGTCGGCATCGGTGCGGCAGCAGCGGCCGGTCTCACCCTCGACCGCGAGGCGCGAGCTGAGGCTTTCGGCCGGGCCACAGAGTCTGCGGCAAATTTCGCCGGACCGCCGGTAATAATCTCCTCGGCCAACGGCATCCGCGGCGTCGCCCGAGCGTATGAAATGATCACGCGCGACAACGCCGATACCCTCGACGCCATCATCGCCGGCGTCAACATCCAGGAGCTCGATCCCGAGGATCAGTCGGTCGGACTCGGCGGGCTGCCCAACGAAGACGGAGTCGTCGAGCTCGACGCGTCGTGCATGCACGGGCCGACCAGACGCGCGGGGGCTGTCGGCGCGCTGCAGGACATCGCCACCGCATCCAACGTCGCCAAAGCGGTGATGGACTACACCGACCACATCCTGCTCGTCGGTCAGGGCGCGAAAAAGTTCGCGCTGCAAATGGGATTCAAGGAACAGAACCTTCTCACCGAGAAAAGCAGGCAGGATTGGCTGCGGTGGAAGGCGTGTTTGAATCCGAATGACAACTGGCTGGACGAGCCGGGAAGCGGGAAGGGGGAAGCGGGAAGGGGGACCCGCGAAACGGCTGTCGCTTATGATCATCCGCTACACGTAAAGTTCACGACCGGCACCATCAACATGAACGCCATCAACGCCCGGGGCGATATTTCGTCCGTCACAACTACCAGCGGACGCTCGTGGAAGATTCCCGGTCGCGTCGGGGATTCGCCGATTGTCGGCGCTGGGCAGTACTGCGACAACACGGTCGGCGCCGCCGGATCGACCGGACGCGGCGAAGCGAACATCAAAGTCTGCGGCGCGTTTCTGATCGTCGAATTCATGCGCCAGGGATTGTCGCCCGAGCAGGCGTGCCTGCGCACAATCGACCGCGTCATCGCTATGACCGAGACACGTCTCCTCGACAACGGTCGGCCGCTCTTCGACCTCGAGTTCTATGCGTTGGCGAAAGACGGACGCTTCGGTGGCGCGTCAGCCTATGAGGGTGCGCGCATGGCGGTCGCCGATGTGAGTGGTGCGCGCCTGGTGCCGATGGCTTTCAAGTTCGCGCGGGCTCAGCGCCCGGTGATGCCTGAAATCAGCTGTCGCCGAGCTTGAAGATTCCGACCAGCTCAGAGAGTCGCTCCGACACCTCGATCAGCGCGTGCGCGGTGGCGGCGACCTCCGACATCGCTTTGCTCTGCTCCTCATCGCCCACTGCGACGTGATGCATCGCGCGTGAGAACGCGCCGGAGCCGTGCGACAGTGACGCGATCTGCTGCGTCATCTCCGAGATGAGCTGATTGGATTCGCGGACACCTTTGTCGATGCGTCCGCTCAAGTCCTCTCCCTCGACCGTGCCTTCCTCGACTTTCGCCAGCGACTGGCGCGCGGCACGAGTCGCGCCGAGCACCTGTTCGACCGTCGAGACCGTACGCGATGAAGATTCGCGCGACTGGCTGACGCTGTCGAGCATCTGCTGCACGAGCGTGCTGGTGCGCTGTGCTGCGTCCGCGGAGCTGGTGGCAAGGCGCCGGACTTCACTGGCGACGACGGCGAAGCCGTGTCCGTGCTCGCCGGCACGCGCCGCTTCCATCGCCGCGTTGAGCGCCAGCAGCTTGGATTGCTTGGCAATCTTCTGAACGAGTACGAGGAAGGTGCCGATCTCATTCACTGCCGCCGACATCGCTTCGATTCCTTCGGCACCCTCTAACGCATCCGACGCCAGCGACTGCAACGACGTTGCGGTGCGCTCGAGTCGTACACGGTTCTCTCTCGCCAGCTGACGCAGCGCCTTGTCGCGACGCAGTCCTTCCTGTGCCGCTTCGCGCAGATTGCCGGAGATATCGGTGAGCTTGGTTGCTTCGCTCATGAGTTCCTTGATCGCCCGCTCGCGGGCGACTGCTTCCTGCGACAGTGAGTTGGTGGAGGCTGCCTTCTCGCGTCCTTGCCGTGCTGCGCTAACGGCTCCCTTGGAAACCTGGATTGCCAGCTTGGTGTTCTCGTCGGCCGAGCTCTTCATCCGTCCAGCGACGCCGCGCAGCTCGCTCAACATCGCCATTGTCGATCTGGTCAGTCGGTCGACGGCCTTGTTCGAGACCGAAGGGTTGTAAGTGCTGGAAAGATCACCTTTGGCGATTGCTTCGTGGGTACGCACCAACTCCGCGGCCGGCCCTGTCACGTGCTGACGGACGAATATCAGGGCCGCTGATATCGTCGCGGTCAGAGCAACGATGATCCAGAGAAATGCAATCACCAGTGCGGTTACGACGCCATTCACGGCGAACAGCTCGGCGCGCGTTGCGGCGGGAATCAGCTGGTAAAGCTGCCAACAGATAGCGCCCAGCCCGATCGCGAACACGGCGCCGAAACCGATTCCCGTGCGAAGGGCACGCCGCTGCAGCGCGCTGAAGACCGGCTTGAGGAAGCCGGAGTGTGATGTGATGCGAGGAGCGGCTGGGAGCGGCGTGGCGGTCATCTGGGCAATCGATTTTGAAACGACTCGGTCAGGCGCATCGACAGATGAAACTGTGTCGCTTAGCCGCTAGTTTGGTACGAATGGACAACTCAGCAACACGTAACGACCCGCTGTCTCCGCCCGTTGCCTACGATCCAACGGCAATCGAGCGGAAATGGCAGCGCATCTGGCAGCAGCGTGGCACCAACCACACCGATCTGCAGCGCGCCCAAAGGCCGTTCTATGCACTGATGATGTTCCCCTATCCGTCGGCAGAAGGACTCCATGTCGGAAACCTGTTTGCCTTCACGGGGAACGACATTTATGGACGATTCCAGCGGCTCATGGGACACAACGTGTTCGAGCCGCTCGGCTACGACGCCTTCGGGATTCATTCGGAGAACTACGCGCTCAAGGTCGGAGTCCATCCGATGGAGCTGATCCCGCGCAACATCGAGAACTTCCAGCGCCAACTGGAGAGCGCGGGTTTGATGGTCGACTGGCGTTATCGACTGGCCACTACCGACCCGAGTTACTACAAGTGGACGCAGTGGCTCTTTCTGAAGCTGTTCGACCAGGGGCTGGCGTACAGAAAGAAGGCCGCCGTCAACTGGTGTCCGAGCTGCAAAACCGTCCTCGCCAACGAGCAGGTCGTATCGGGCGGTTTTTGCGAGCGTTGCGGCACCGAAGTGGAGCAGCGTCTCCTCGAGCAATGGTTCTTCCGCATCAGCGATTATGCGCCGCGGCTGCTCGACAATCTCGACCACATCGACTGGTCGGAAACCACCAAGACCGCACAGCGGAATTGGATCGGTCGATCGGAAGGCGCGGAGCTGAAGTTCGAGACGCGGAAAGTGAGTGGAGAGGCGTGCGAGATTCGCGTCTTCACGACTCGTCCCGACACCATCTACGGAGCGACGTACATGGTGCTGGCACCCGAGCATCCGCTGGTCGAGCCGCTGACCACGGCGAAGGAGAAGAAAAAAGTCGACGCGTATCGAGAGCGGACCACGAAGCAGGATCTGGTGGCGCGGAAGACGAGCACCGACAAGACGGGAGCGTTTACGGGATCCTACGCCATCAATCCGGCGACGGGTAAGGAAATCCCGATCTGGATCTCCGACTATGTGCTGATGGAATACGGAACCGGCGCCATTATGGCAGTTCCCGGTCACGATCAGCGCGACTTCGATTTCGCGAAGGAATTCGATCTGCCGATCGTACGCGTCGTGCGCGGCGAGCGCGACGATGCGAACACGCCGCTTGATGAAGCTTTCGCAGAGGGTGAGAACGGAACCCTCGTCAATTCGGGCATGTTCGATGGCTACGACGTCGACGCCGCCAAGAAAGCAATCGTCGAGTACCTGGCGAAGGCAGGGTCGGCGAAGCCGGTGGTCAACTACCGTCTGCACGACTGGTGCATCTCGCGCCAGCGTTATTGGGGTCCGCCCATTCCGATCATCTATTGCGAGGATTGCGGAACGGTGCCGGTGCCCGAGAAGGATTTGCCGGTGTTGCTGCCTTTCATCGAGGATTTCAAGCCCGACGACTCGGGTGTGTCACCGCTGGCGCGACACGAGGAGTGGTATCGCGTCGCGTGTCCGAAGTGCGGCAAGACCGGCAGGCGTGAGACCGACGTCTCGGACAATTTCCTCGACAACTCCTGGTACTTCCTGCGCTATCCGAGCGTCGGCAACGACGAGGTGCCGTTCGAGAAGAGCGTCACCAAGAAATGGCTGCCCGTTACGTCGTACATCGGCGGCAACGAGCACGCGGTGCTGCATCTGCTGTACTCGCGCTTTCTGACGATGGTGCTGCACGACGCCGGGCATCTCGACTTCGAGGAGCCGTTCACGCGTTTCCGCGCGCACGGGCACATCATTCGCGAAGGCGCGAAGATGTCGAAGACGCAGGGCAACATCGTGAATCCGGACGAATACATCGAGAAATGGGGCGCTGATGCTTTCCGCACTTACTTGATGTTCCTCGGTCCCTACGAGCAGGGCGGCGATTTCCGTGACGCCAGCATCTCGGGTTCGCGCCGCTTCCTCGACCGTCTGTTCGCATCAGTGCAAAGTATGACGGCCGACGGCGAGCCGGATCACGAAGTGATGCGCAAGCTCCATCAGACGATTCGGAAAGTGTCGGAAGACATTCCGCGCCTGAGCTACAACACGGCGATCGCCGCGATGATGGAGTACATCAACGTCGTACGGAGAGGCGAGCGCACACCGCACCGCGACGAAGTGCTGCCGCTGATCACCCTGGTGGCACCGTTCGCGCCGCACATCGCCGAGGAGCTGTGGGAACAGAACGGTGGCAAAGGCAGCATCTTCGACTCGGCGTGGCCGACATTTGATCCGGCGCTCGCCGCGGACGACATGATCGAGCTGGTGGTGCAGGTGAACGGCAAGGTGCGGAGCCGCGTTACCGTGCCGCGCGACATCGAGGAGAAGGAGGCGCTGGTCGCCGCGCTCGAAGATTCAGCCGTTGCCAAGTTCGTCACCGGTGCGCCGAAGAAGGTGATCTTCGTTCCCGGACGGCTGATCAACGTCGTGGTCTAGTCGGGAATAGTGAATTTCCCGACGCAGTGCGCGAGGGTTAGCGCGGAGAGCGTGTAGCCGTCGCGAATCTCGCAGCGGCAGATGCGCGTTCTCAGCTCGGCGGGAAGTACTTCCACGATCCTGCCGAAGGCTTCCTTGCCCTCGGGATGGTCGCGAGAGCGCCCGGGCGCAAGGTCGGCCCAGAACACCGGCAGAGTGCTGGCGAGGATTGCCGTATCGCCGCTGACCTCACCGATCTGCATTATGTGCTCGATGCGGAATCCGAGCTCCTCGTCGATCTCCTTCCGCGCGGCGTCTTCGGCTGACATGCCGGTCTCACGCTGACCGCGCGGCGTCTCCAGCTCCCAACGCCGCGTCCCATGCCGGAAGGTCTCGCGCAGAAAGATATTTCCGTCGCGTGAACACAAAGCGACGACGCCCGAGGGACCATCGTGCATGGTGCAGCCGATGATTCGCATCGACGTGCCTATTTCACCGCTTGGATATTTGACCGCGTCGCGCACGAAGTAGTGCTGCTTGTCTTCGATCAAAACTCCGGTTTTGGCTCTGATCTTCGGTGCTTCGCGCTTGTCGATGATCTGGATCTCATCGTCCGTTGCGTCACCGATGATTCGTGTCGACTCAGGCAGGCTCTCGATATAACGCGGCGGCATGGCTCACTCGTACAGGTTGTTCAGGTCTGCAGCAGCGAGATCGACGAGGAATCCGCCGATCCTCTCGGTGACTGCACGAGCAAATCTCTCGCCTTTCTCGACGGTGGCGGGGTAAGGATTGCCCGTCCCGGTATCGTCGGTGACCTTCGTCCACTGCCGCGGCGCCCACGCCCAGCCGTCGCGCAGTCCGGCGATACGAAACTTTCTACCCTTGCCGGGCCCGGCTTGCTCGAGCGGCAGTGGCAGGTCGGGTTCGAGCGCCATCATCAGACTCGTTTCCATCTCACCGGCGTGATCGCCGGGCTCGACGAAGATGTCGGTGCTCTTGATGCAATTCCACCAGTTGATGGCGCAGATGAAAAGGTCGAGCTGCGGCTGCAGCTCGCGGATCATCTGCTTGAAGTCGTTGCCGCCGTGGCCGTTGAGAATCAGCATCTTCCGGATTCCCTGGCCGGCAATCGCCGACGCGATGTCGCGCAGCACGGCGAACTGGGTGCTCGGATTCATGTTGATTGTGAGCCGCAAGTCGAGCTGCCCGGTATTCACGCCGAATGGGACGGTCGGAAGCACGACGACTTTCGCTCCCTTGTTCCACGCAAACTCGGCCGTGCGCTCAGCGACATGCCGAGTCTCATAGGCATCGGTCCCGTAGGGTAGGTGAAAGTTGTGCGGTTCCGTTGCGCCCCACGGTAGCACGACGACTTCGTAGCGGGTGTCCTTGACCGACTTCCAGTTGGTCTCGGCGAGGACGTAGGGACGAGGTGGCATGCATGATGGTAGCTAAAACAGGTAGTCGCTGACAACATTGACGAGCGCTTTCCACCGCCGTGTTGGAGGTAAGAATGATTGTCGCGCGCCGTCGTGTTGCGCTCTGCACGCTCTCGTTGGCGTTGGCATTTATTGCCGGATGCGTCCAACCCAAGCCCGAGAATCAGGTCATGCGGCTGGGCGATGACCTGCTTGCCTCGGGATCGAAGCCGGTAGTGCGAGATAGCGTTGCCGGCGACGCAATCCTCGCGGGCGGTGACATCGCGTTCGCGGGAGCCACTGGCGGCGACTATGTCGGTGCTGGAGGAAGACAGGATATCGACGGGCGCGTCCACGGTTCTCTGCGCGCAGCGGGTGGACACATCGAGGTCAATGCCATCGTCGATAGAAATGCAACGATCGGCGGTGCTGACGTGCAGGTGGATTCCACGACCGTAATCGGACACAACGCCTACCTGATTGGTGGCAACATTCGCGTGAACGGCGCTGTGCGGGGCGGATTGCTGGCGACGGGCCGCTCAGTGGAGTTGAATGGGCCGATCGGGCAGGACGTGGAAGTTGCAGGCGGCAGTTTGCGGCTCGGCCCTCTGGCGCAGATAGCGGGCAACCTTCGCTATCGAGTTAGCGGGGACGTGCACATCGATCCCGGCGCCAAGGTAGCCGGCAAGATCACTGCGCTTCCGGCGCCGAAGGGACGCGGTGCATTCTCGCTGCTATGGACAGCGGGCGTACTGCTGATGGGTGTGGTGGTGGTGCTGCTGATTCCGCGATTCATCGCGACTGCGGCGGAGGGAATTCAGGAGCGCCCCGTGAGGAGCATCCTGGTCGGTCTTGGCGTCGGAATCCTTGGACTGATCGCGATGGTAATTGCAGCGGTCACGGTGATTGGACTGCCGCTGGCGCTGATTGCGCTTTTCTTCTACTTGATCTTCGCCGCGCTGAGCGGGATACCGGTATCAGTCTGGCTCGGAAGCCGAATTCTTCACTCCCGCACGCTGCTCGGACGTCAGGGGCCGCTCGTCAACTTTTTCCTCGGCGCGTTGGTGCTGCTGATAATCGGAGTCGTCCCGGTACTGGGCGGACTGGTGACGTTCGTGGCCGCGTGCGTCGGATTTGGCGCCATGATCCTTGCTGCGTGGGCGGCGAGGGAGGGACAGCTGGCCTAGAAAACTGACGACTGAGGCCTTCGGACTAACATCGCAGTCCGAACTTCGGACTAATTAAGGATTTCGGATCGCGGGCACGCCTTCGAAAGCCGTGCTCTCAGGTCCGAGTCCTCAATCATTCCGAAGTCCGAAATGCCGTTAGTCCGTAGGCCTCAGTCTTCGATTCTTCAATTACAGTTGCGTCTATTGCAGCTCACGCCGAGACTGCTGCTACTCGTCTGAGAGCCATCGACTGCAGTCAGCGTAACCGTGTACGACTGGCGATTAGCGAAAGTGTGGCTGGCGTTTGTCGTCGTCACCACCGGTGATCCATCGCCGAAGTTCCACGAATAGGTTGTTGCGCCAGTCGTGTTCGTCGACGTGTTGGTGAAGCTGCAGGTCAAACCCGAGCACGATTTCGTGAAGCTGGCGCTGAGAACCGGTGGCGGTGGCGGCGGTGCCGGTTCGCTGCCTGTGTAGAGCAACCGATTCGGCGAGCCAGTGCCGGCGCTCTTCACGACGCCAGTCGTCGCGTTGTTGATCAGAGCCGCGGCGACCGTCGCCGGACTGGCCGTCGGATTCGTCTCCAGATAAAGAGCGGCGGCGCCCGTGACGTGCGGCGTTGCCATCGAAGTGCCGCTGATGGTGTTGGTTGTCTGGCCGGACGAAGACCACCAAGAAGAAGTGATGTTCACGCCAGGCGCGAAGATGTCGACGCAGGTGCCGTAGTTGGCCCAGCTGGCCTTGGTGTCGGTATTGCTCGTAGCACTGACGGTGATCGCCGGACCAACACGCGCCGGTGACGTCGTGCACGCATCCTGGGCGATGCCGAGGAAGTTGCCGTTGCCGGCGGCGATCGCGTAGGTGACACCCGTGTTGATGGAGTTGGTGACCGCAGCATCCAACGTCGCCGATGCGCCACCGCCCAGACTCATGTTGGCGACCGCCGGCAGGTGCGCATTCGCAGTCACCCAGTCGATGCCTGCTGCGACGCCCGACGTCGAGCCGCTGCCCGAGCAGTCGAGCACGCGAACCGCGACGAGGCTCACATCCTTGGCGACACCGAAGGTTGCGCCGCCGACAGTGCCGGAGACGTGCGTACCGTGACCGTTGCAATCTGCCGCGGTTCCGCCAATCGTGATTTCGTCGACTCCCGTGCTCGCGCGACCCTCGAGATCGGAATGGCCGAAGTCGATTCCAGTGTCGATGATGTAAGTCGTCACGCCGTTGCCGGTGGCGCTGAACGCGTACGAGTTACTAGGCGTGGTCCACGAGCGCTGGTCGATACGATCGAGTCCCCACGACGGAGGATTTGTCTGCGGATTCGGGGTGCTGGTGACGGCGTGGAATTCCTGATCCTGCTCGACATAGAGCACGCGAGGATCCGAAGTAATTGCTGCCACCGCGGCGTCTGAGAGGTTCCGTACAGCGAAACCCTTCAGCGCGAACTTATAGACGTGTTTGAGCTGGCCTTTATGCAAACCGGCAAGTGACTGTGCGACTGACTGAACGTCGGTGACATCGTCGCGCAATCTCACGATGTAATCGCCGGGCAGCGGAGCGCCTCTGGTCTCGTTGATGGTTGACGGAGCAGTAAGCGATGCAGCGGCAGGACCCGATGAATCCTGACAGGCGGACAAAGCGAATGCCGCCACTGCGAGTGAAACAAATCTCTTCATGAAAATCCCCTCGAATCACAGGAATGCCGGTCGCGCCGGCGTGTCCATCGGCGACGGGTTGCCGATGGCGCAGCTTGGATGAGGCGTATCTATGACAAACCCGCGACAGCCTGCGCGCGGGGTCATTTCATGAAAAGAATGAGGGCCTACCGGTCCGGCGGCCCTCGATCGAACGGCGCGAAGCGGACGCAATTATAGGAAATCGCGTCCGGCCGTCAAGTGTTTCTTCTAGATGAGCTTCCCGATCCAGCCGCCGACGAAGTAACCCACTACGGCGACGCCGATTCCGACCACGAACATGTCGAGACCGGAGCGGAAAGCGCTGCGCCCCGTGAACACCGACCGCGCGGCTCCCACCACAAAGTGTGAAAGCATCGCCAGCGCAAAAGAAATGACGATCGCCGTCGCGCCCTGCCACACGAGGAACGGAAAGACCGGAATCGCCGCGCCAAACGCGGTTGCGAGACCGGTTAGCCATCCCTCCTTCAATGGCGACATGCCAAACTCGCCGATCTTGAGCTCCTCCTGTACCTGTTCTTTCAGCATTAGCGCAGGATCGGCCATGATCTGCGTCGCCAGATTGTGAGCCGAATCACGATCCATCCCCTTCGCTTCGTAAATCACGGCCAGCTCGTCGCGCTCGATCTCAGGCATTAGCTCGACTTCGGTCTTCTCCATCGAGATCTCGTAATCATAGACCTCGCGCTCGCTCTTGCTGGCGAGATAGCCGCTCGATCCCATCGACAACGCGTCGGCGATTAGCCCAGCCACACCCGCGACGACCACTGCCTGATGCTGATTGGCAACCGATGCCCCGATCACGCCCGCAACAAGACCGAAGTTCGCGGTGAGTCCGTCGTTGAAACCGTACACGACGTTGCGCAGGAATCCGCCGGACGCCGTTTTGTGCCACGGCTCGGCGCCCTTGCCGGCGATCTCCCCCAGCGTCGTCGCATGATCCGCCGATTCGCGCGCCAGCAGCAGTGCTTCGGGGCCTCCCGGTGCACCACGCGGAGTGCCGCGATGCATGTCGAGGTACGCCTTCACCTCCCGGCCTTCCTCCTCCAGCAACATCGGCAGCAGGAAATTCGGTCCGAACATTCTCCCGAGCGATGCGAGCAGGCGCGCGCGGCCGCTTGGTTTGAATTCCCGCGGCGGATGCCCGTGCTGGTTAAGCAGCTCGGACCATACCGTAACGTGTCGATCTTCGACGCTCGCCAGGCGCGCGTAGATGTCTTTTTTCTTCGCGTCAGACTCGGCGTCGGCGAGGATGCGATATAGGTACGCCGCGTCCGCTTCGTCCTGCCAATGGTGCTCGAACGCGTGGACGTCTATCGGACGATCGTCGCTCGGATCGGGCTTGGGCCGGGGCGCCGGGCGCGGTTCCAAGGTGGTAGACATGCTTCAATATCACCGTGCGAGGGTGCTTTTGCACCTTAGGCAACCCTTGAGCTTGCGTCATTGTCCTATCCGACAGAACCACAACGGAGAAACAATGAAGTCGCTGTTGATTGTCTCTGCGCTCGCGGCAGTGGGTGCCGCTGCAGACGCACAGGTGAAAACTGCCCAGCCGGACTCCACCTGTACCAAGTTCTCTGACGGTCGCGTCGAGTGCCGGGTTTATCGCCGATTCGGTCCCGACAGTTTGATGCGCAGATTCACCTATCGCATGGACTCGGTAATGGCGAATCGCGCCGCGCTTGGCCTCGAGGTTCGATCGACCGGCAACAAGCGAGACACGCTCGGCGTATTCGTCGAAGGCGTGACCGCGAAAGGCCCAGCCGAGAGTGCGGGCATTGTCGAAGGAGATCGCATCGCGTCGATCAACGGTGTCGACCTTCGCATTTCGTCTGCCGATGCCGATGATGAGTACGCAAGCGGAGTTGCCGCGCGCAGACTGAGCCGCGAAGTGCAGAAGCTGACGCCGGGCACTCGTGTGACGCTGCGGGTTTATTCAGGTGGACGCTTCCGCGAAGTCCAGGTGACCGCCGGCAAGGCCAGCGAAGTGATGCGGCTGGGGAGAGGCAATTTCAGGTTTCCTGGTGGGGGAGGAATGGAGTTCTTCGGGCCGGACAGAATGATCTTTG
>DASUZC010000154.1:0-8799 GCA_036377095.1 Gemmatimonadaceae bacterium | reverse complement strand
CGACGGAGTCTGACAAGCGCGGGTTGTGGATCAGATCGCAAACGAGATCTGTCCCGTCTTCTTGCAGCGGACAGCTAACAGCGTGCTGCTATCAGCGCCTAGCGGTGCAGTGCGCTTTTAGAGTCCTCACTCCTCGACTAGTCCGCGATGATCGATGCACTTGGTCCTCACCCCTCGATGCTTGCGTTGCACTTAACGCATCCGCTAGTCATTCTGACTAACATTAGTTCACCGCAAATCATCTCTAATTCATGGCAACGCAAGTCTCCTCCAACCGCGTCAACGCGAGCTACACGGCAGCGCCGAAGCGAACCGCGGCATTGGCTGAAATCGGATACAGGCCGTCGTACGTTCCTGCCGCGATTGCGGCGACGCTGGTCTTCGTTCTTTACATGATCACGTTGGCGCCTTCGGTGGCGATGTGGGACACCGGCGAGTACATGGCGGCAGTCAAGGTTCTCGGAATTCCGCACCCGCCTGGTAATCCATTCTTCGTTCTGCTCGGCCACGCGTTTGCCTCCCTGCCGATTCCCGTCTCGTACGCCGAACGCATCAACATCATGGCGGCACTGGCCAGCGCGATATCGGCGGGGCTTTGGTTTCTCATCACCGAGCGGATAGTCGCGCGCTGGATTCCCGAGCGCTGGCAGCGTCTCGTGGTCGCGAGCATCGCAACGCTGATCGGCGCGACGGCGTTCACGGTCTGGAACCAGTCGGTGGTGAACGAGAAGGTTTACACGATTTCGCTGCTGTTCTTCACCATCGTGTCGTGGCTCGTCATCGAGTGGATCGAGGCGCCCGACTCACCGCGCGCGGATCGCTACATCGTTCTCGTCTGCTTCCTGCTCGGACTTGGTTACGCGAACCACCCCGCCGGATTCCTGCCGCTGCCCGCGGCGGGCTTGGCGCTGCTCATGACAAAATGGCGGACGTTGATGCGGTGGCGGTTGGTACTTGCCGGGGCCGGAGCGCTTGCGCTCGGCCTGACGCCGTTTGCCTACGAGCCGATTCGGGCGGCGTATTTCCCGGCGATCAACGAAGGCGCGCCGACGGCGTGCGAAACGAAGCTCGAGTCGAGCTGCACTTTTACGAAGCTCACCGAGAAGCGGTTGATGGACAACATCAATCGCGTTCAGTACGGCGAGAAGGTTGAGCGAGGCGCACCGTACACCGCGCAGGTTGGAATGTGGTGGCTCTACTTCAAGTGGCAGTGGCTGCGCGATTCACATCAGGTGATGCAAGGGCTGCAGTTCGTGATGGCCTTCGTATTCCTCGGACTCGGCCTGCTGGGCGGATGGGTGCATTGGGATCGAGATCGAAAGACATTCTGGTATTTCGGTCCGCTGATGTTCACGATGACGCTGGCGCTCATTTACTACCTGAATTTCAAATATGGGTGGTCGCAGGATCCGGAGCTGCGAAGCGACGTCGCGCGGGAGGTTCGCGACCGTGACTACTTCTACATCTGGAGCTACTCGGCGTGGGGCGTGTGGGCGGCGATTGGTTTGAGCTTCCTCTGGGAGCAACTGGCGCACGTTCTGAATCGTGAGCCGGCGGGTGAGGACAAAGCGGTGAAAGGGAAAGTCGTGACGTTCGCCTGGCCATCGGCGCGCGCGCTAAAGCTGGCGGCGCCGATACTTCTCATCGCGCTCGTTCCACTGTTCGCCAACTGGAAGTATGCGTCCCGGTCTGGACATTACTTCACTCGCGAATGGGCACGCGATTATCTCAATTCGGTGGAGCCGTACGCCATCGTCATCACCAACGGCGACAACGACACCTTTCCTCTGTGGTACGCGCAGGAGGTGGAAGGAGTGCGTCGCGACGTAACGGTCGCTGTCACGACTTATCTCGACACCGACTGGTTCGTGCGCCAGATGATCCGGCGGCCGATCGAGACATACGATGCGGCGAACGGTCCGGCGATTTACAGAAACCAGCAGTGGAAGAAGCCGTCAGGTCCGCCGCTCAAGATGTCGTTTGCCGAGGCCGATGCGATCCCCGAGTACATCCAGATCACGCAGCCCCAGGTTTTCCGTCAGGGTAACGTGACGCTCAACATTCCGCCGGGTTATCTGGTGCGCGATGAGCTGGTGCTGCTGCGTTTGATCAAGGATGCGTTCCCGGAGCGGCCGATTTATGTGTCTACGGGTGGTGGTGGGCAGACCCTTGGTGCGTCGCTGCAACCATACCTGCTGTCGCAAGGTTTCGTGCAAAAGCTCGTCGATCATCCGGTCGTCAACAGCCCGCAGATTCCCCAGGTTGCGTCTGGTTTGAACCTCGACGTTCAGCGTACCAAAGAGCTGTGGGATAATGTGTACAAGGCGCCTGAAGCGTTGATCAAGGAAGGAGACTGGATCGATCGCGCTTCGTTTGGAATTCCGTACACTTACGCCTTCACTGGAGCGATTCTGTCAGAGGCAATCCGCAATCAGGGTGATGCGAAGACGGCGGATGCGATCATGACTCGGGTGCGGGCAATCGCCAAAGCTGCGCGGATCGACTTTCCGGGAACCTGAAGAACGCTACTTCGACGGTCCGTAGCGGTCCCAGATATCGGACATCCGTGCGCGAGCTGCGCTAGCGTCCTCAGGTAACAGGAATCGCTGCGCGATCAACGACGAGATCGCGGAGTCGACTCTCGTCAGGAATCGGGCTTTATCTCCATAGAGCGATTCGATGCTCGGGCGTGAGTCTCCGCTCGCGCGCCGCTCTGCTTCTGTCCGGGGAAGCGGTATGAACGTACCGCGAAAGCTCACTAGTCGGTCTGCACCAGCCGGCATGCCGGCGCGTAGCTGCCACGGGTAATACGTGGCGAGAGGCACGCTGATCTCGACGCTGCGAACACCGCCGAGGTCGTTGCCGATCGAATCGACGCGCGAGACAAGTATGGGATAAGGCGCGGTGAGCTGCGGCGGCTCGCGATCGATGATCCCCTGTCTCCAGCGCGGGCCGAAGTCCATGTGGTAGACCTGATAGGGGATCCGTGCTACCGGAAGGTTTGGAATTTTCGGAAAGCTCTGGTCGCGCGCAATAACCAGGGTCCGCGACGACAGCGTCGGGTAAATGGACGCCGGAGGCTCCTTGCGGAGGTCTACCCAGTCGATCAGCGATGACATCAGCGCGCGCAACGCTAGTCGCTGGTCGAGCGGGTCGCCGCGAAATGCATTCGTCCCTGTGATCTGCGTCGAATCGGGCAGCGGCCAGCCGGCGGGACTGGAATGTTGCGCCGATGAGATGACATAGCGGCGCTCGCTGCTCAAGAAGCCGACGTCGCTTCTACCGTCGGGAGTGGTGTGCGTGAGTGAAGCAGCGCGACCCCAATACTCGTAACCGCCGTCGACGTAAAAGACTTTCGTGTCTTTCGATCCGCGCAGGTTGTCGCGCATTCCCGCGTGCTGAAGTGTTACGGGATCCTGTGAGGGAAGACTCGTGAACGGGAAAACATCGGTCGGATAGAAAAACGTCGAGTATGGTTGGGCGTCGCGAGACGGCTGGGCGAAGCGATGGTTGAAGCTGCCGCGACCGGCGCCGGCGGTGTGCGCGAAGAATCCATCGAATGCGACTCGACCGCGCTCGTCGGTGTTAAAGCCCTGATAGAGAAAGTGGCGGATGAATCGGCCGGTTTGCGAGACACCGTAGCCGATGCCGTACTTCACGTGGGAGATGGCGGTTGGATCGTACTTGAGATACGAGATCACGTCGCGAATGGCCGCCATTCCGGCGCCGACGACTACAGGGTCGCCGCCGCGGTAGATCACCTCGTAGATCTTCCCCGCTTGAAAGCCGTCCGCCATGTAGACGGAGCGGGGATCGTCAACGATTTTCCCTTCGCTTTCGCGCGCGAACTGCCAGTCGCTGCGCGGGATCACGGTGCGAGCTCCGGTCGGACTGTCACGCACGGTGAGCGTGTTCACGGAATCGTTCGGATCCGCCACCGGATAGCCAAGTGCACCGCCGGCTAGACTGTGTCCGAGCGCAATGGTCGTCGTCGGCGCATCGATGGTAATGTCGCTGCGGACAATTCCGGTTATTGGATGCGCGGCTGATCCGACTGGAGGTGCCTGAAAGTGGAGCGCGGAGCCGCCCGGCAGGACATCCCATTGCCATGCGAGCGCGACGATGGTGACGCCGCGTTTCATGAGCAGCGCATCGCCGTAGAACTCCGCGGATTCCGGCCCCGCACGCACGTTTCGTCCGAGATTGAAGACGAAGTGCGTGATGCCGCCGCGGTTGACGATGTCGATCACCGCGACGTCGGCTGCCTGCGCGGCGTTGGTTGGCCGCAACATCACGAACTCGCTGATCGCCTCCACTTCGCCGCTCGTGTTGCGAGGCGCGAGATCGAGGTCGACGATTTTCCTGTTCTCCGGATTGCGGGGATCAAACGCGAAATAAACGCGTCCCGTTATTCGCTCATACGTTTTGCCGGCGAATTGTCCGGAGATTGTTGTACGCGAAAGTATCTCGACGCGGACGACGCGCGCATTCGCGACGCTGGGAAGGACTAGAAGCAGAATTATTAGGAGACGCTTCATGGCGAAATGTTGAGCCCGAGTTGCGAACTGAGTCCGATTTGCGAGCCTATTGCGAGGTGCGAGCTTGCACCGGCCTGGCTCTTAACTCGAAATAGGTTCGAATCTCGGACTTAGTTCGCAACTCGGACTGATTCGTTGGTTCGAACCCCGCAGTTGGCAGTTAATTAATCCCACCAGCCGTGCAAATACCACTCACTATCTCTTGCATCACGGAAGAGCCAGATCATCATTCCATCGTCAGTAACGCACCGGAAATATTCGCGCGCGTAGGGCTCGGTCCACTGCCCGCCCGAAACACGATCGGGACCGGCGGCGGAGACGAGAGTCGTCCACTCCTTGTCGCGATACTGGACCGGCATGTCGTGATCGCGGCGACGGCGGGTCGTCACCGCCACCCGACGCGGCTCCGGCAATAACTGCAGCGTGAGACGCGGCGCTGCCGTCGCTTTCACCACTCGCTCGCGTAGCTGGATCCGCGCGGAAGCCTGCGACGGCTCCTGAATCACCCACTCGGTGCGCCGGTCGATGAGCGGATGCTGAGTATTGCGCGGAGTCACCACCACCGCGCCCTGATCATCGAGCAGCTGGGCGATGGTTTCTTCGGCGGCGCGAGCGGTCGCAAATCCACGATCGAAGATGTCGCCCTGCTTCTCGACCTCGCCGGTGACGGATTCGACGCGAATGGTGATGCCGACGACACCGTCGGGAAGATGGATGGTCTCCAGGTGCGATCGCATCAGCCGCATCCACGCCTTGTGACTCGCCGTCGAGCGCGCGGGACGTACCAGATGCTCGAGCGTCCCCCGATTGGCCAGCGAAAAGGTCATCATCATCTCGCGCGCGCATTGTCCACGCGACTTGAGCTCGGTGGTGATGTTGCCGACCAGCGCGTTGATGATGAAGACGAGCCGCTCTGCATCTTTCAGAGTGTAATCCAGCCAATCGAGCGAAGCGGAGGGCAACGCCCGCGGCACCGTCGTGAATATGCGTCGCGTGTCGTCCGCCCTCGACAATCTCCAGAGACGCGCTCCTTCCGCGCCAAAGCGCACTTCGATCGACTCGAGATCGAGTCGCGCCAGATCGGCGCAGCTCTCGACTCCGATTCCATCGAGCATCACCGCCAGCGACGGTGATGGATCGAGCACGCCAACCGGAAACGACGCCAGATAATCCCGCTCACTGCCGACTGGAATCGCGATCAACCCGCCTTTCCCGTGCAGCGCTGCGACCTCGGCGGCAATCGGCACCAGCGAAATCGCCGCTCTGATTTTTTCCACGTCGTGGCTATGGAAGACAGCGATCAGATCCTTTGCCAGCAGCTCCGCGTTCAATCCACGCGCATCAGCCCAGACGATTCCCCTGGCTCCAATCGAAACCCGCGGCGCGACATTGAGAAACTTGGGGACCAGCTCGTCGAGCAGCTCGCTCTCCCGGGCTTCTCCTTCACTTTCATTGGCGAAAAGTGGAAGGGGCGGAAGAGCGGCGGGGGTCCAGAGGCAGATGAACATTTCGGGCGAAAGGGCGTCAACTATATACCGAATATAACCCGAAAGCAAGTATCGCACCCGGGACAGCTCCACGAACATCGTTGCGACAAACAAACCTCGCCCACTTCACTGCATGTGCTTGTAGATTTTGGAGATACGCAGGAGGACGATGCACGCCAGACTGGCCGAGACCATGAACTTCGTCGAAGAGAAACGCCGCGAGCTGCTCAAGAGCTTCGATTGCGTTCCAGGCGATAAGCTTTGCCGACGCGCCAATCCCGGTGGATGGTCCGTCGCCGAGATTCTCGAGCACCTGCGAATAGTGGAGTCGGGCGTCGCGCGCCTGATCACCAAACGCGTCGCGAAGGCCCGGGAGCAAGGGCTCGGCGAGGAGACATCGACATCTTCGGTGATGGCTTCGTTCGACTCACACGCGGCAAAACTGGACGCCGGGTTGATTCAGGCACCAGAGACCATTAGACCTCGAGCCGACGTCGATATCAGCGAAGCGCTGGAAGGACTCGAAAGTTCTCGTGAAGCGTTGCGGGCCGCCGTCGTCTCTGCCAATGGACTCTCGCTGGGTGAGATCAAACACACCCACGCAATTCTTGGCGAGCTCGATTTATATCAGTGGCTTATCTTCGTTGGACATCACGAAGTCCGGCACCGTAAGCAGATCGAACGCACACTTCAATCATTGCCCCAATGACCCGCCGCTCATTCAGGTTTTTCGCAGTTGCCGTCTGCGCCGCTGCGCTCTCCGTCGTTACTGCCGCTGCACCGACGGTTGCCCCGAAGAAGCCCACCATTACCGTCTACAAGGATCCGAGTTGTGGCTGCTGCAAAAACTGGATCGAGCATCTGATCAAGCACGGCTACCGCGTCGACGCGAAGGACAGCCCCGACATGGCGCAGATCAAGAACACCCTCGGCGTTCCCGGCGACCTCAAATCGTGTCACACAGCGGTCGTCGACGGTTATCTGATCGAGGGCCACGTGCCGGCGGCAGACATCGATCGTTTGCTGGCCACGAAGCCGAAGATCAAAGGACTCGCGGTGCCTGGCATGCCGATGGGCTCGCCGGGGATGGAAGGGCCGACCAAACAGCACTACCAGGTGCTGGCGTTCGACAGGACAGGCAAGGCAAGAGTATTTGCCAGCTACTGACGTCGCGGACTGCGGACGTTAGAGGCGCACTACACCGCTGGGCGCTGTTCGCAGCTAGCTGTTAGCTGGGCGCTGCCTACTGCCAGACAGACCTCTTTGGCGTGAGACGAACTGCACCGCTTTTCCTACGACTCCACGACGATCTGTCTGGGCGCTTGCAGCGGTAAGCGGTCAGCTTGCTGCTACCAGCCGCCCAGCGGTGTAGTTCGCTTTAGAGTCTCACATTGGAACTTGCATCCGCGTGAGTGTTTATATATACATTCACCGTGCATAAAATCCCAAGCAGTGCGGTGCCCCTGCGGGGGCTTTCTAATCAGCGGTCGTCGGCACGCCAACTGGTGCGCCGGGCGACGCGCGCGGACGCCAGCCAGATCCTCGAGCTGGTGTCACCGTACGCTGCGCAGGGGCTGATGCTGCCCCGCACGCTCGAGCAGATCGCGGCCCGCATCGACAACTACGTCGTCGCTACTGACGCGGCCGCCCGCGTGCTCGCCTGCGCAGCGCTGGAGGAATATTCCCCCTCGCTCGCCGAGGTATCGTCGGTGGCGGTTGCGCCATCCGAGCACGGGAAAGGGCTGGGAACCCAGGTTGTGCTGGGCGTGGAGCGACTCGCTCTCGCCCGAGACATCGATGAGATCTTCGCGCTGAGTCTCACCGACAAATTCTTCCTCTCGCTCGGCTACAAGGCGACCACGGTCTCTCGCTACCCGGAGAAGCTGGCGCGCTACGACATTCTCTCGAGAGAAGGCGTCGAGATCGTTCCCAAGCGCTGCTTCCAGAAGGTGCTCGACAAGACGTGGAGTGCTCTTCCGCGTCTCGTCGAAGCTACCCAGACTTCCAGCAGACGCCGGCGAATCGCCGGCTAGCGCTCCACAATATCCTGCAGCGCCTGCCTGATCGCCGGATCTGAGTTCCGCGACAGCGCATTGATTGCACGCCGCTTCAACTGAACGTTCTGCTCATTGCGCGCAATCCAGACCAGTTTGTCGGTCGCCGGTTTATCAGCCGCGCGTGCGTAGAGATTGATCAGCGAACTACGCAGCTGCTGGTCGGTAAGCGGATCGTAGAGCGCAACCAGTGTCGGTGTCGGGGCTCCGGCTCGAGACAGATAATCCAATGCGCGACGACGGACGTCGGGACTGAGCTGCTCATTCCGGACGATGCCCATCAACCACTGGACGTTGTCGGCCCCTCCCAGCTCGGCGACCGATGCCAGCACCGCGCTCCGCGCCTTATCGCCGGTGAGTCGCGGGTAAAGCGAGCGCAACAGATTCGCATCCTGCCCGGTGACATAATTCCTGCCCAGCCCACGAATTGCGACCGCCAGCACGTCGTCGGGAAGGTCGGTGCGCTGAGCGGTGGATCGCAGAAAATCCCGGGCGCGCGGATCGCCTGAAGAAGCGAGCACGCGCATGCTCTGTTCTCCAATCCAGGAGGTCGTGTTGCCGTTCGCGAGACGGATCAGTGGCTGAATGCCGGCACCGTGGTCCAGTCTGCTGAGAACGGACAACGCGTGGGTCCGCACACTCTGGACGTCGTTCTCGTTGGTCGCGATTTGAACCAAGGCAGCGCCAGTCGCATCGAGCTGTCGGGGCTCACCCCGCGCG
>DASUZC010000153.1:0-7329 GCA_036377095.1 Gemmatimonadaceae bacterium | reverse complement strand
CGGCCTGCAGCGCCGGGATGACCTTACTGTAACACGAGCCATCGGCCCAAAGCCCGTGAGCGAATACGATTCCTGGTTTCCCGTTGGTAGCCATTGTGAGCTCCTCCTAAGGTGGTGACCGCCTTCCGCTTCCCGCTTCCCGCCTGCCGCCTTCACGCCCGCAGCTGCAGCATCGCCGCGAACCAGTTCTCCATGTGATAGGTCTTGCGGATTTTCCCCCCTTCGATGGTGTGAATGTCCGTCGCCATCACCCGAAACCGTTTTCCAGTGTGCGGGATGAGGCCGCCGAAGAGCGCGACCGCCGGCGTGCCGCTGACCTCGCCGCGCACGATCACGTGATCATCGTCGGCAAATCGCTCCTTGATCTCGAACTTCATGTCGGGGATCGAGGTCTCGAAGCCGGTGATGACCTGAATCGACCTCTGCTTGTCCCAACACTCGGTAGGTCCATCGCCGGTGCACGACATGTAGTCCGGTGTCACGACGCGGTCATGGACCGCGGCCACGCTCTCGCGATGCGGGAGATTGAACAGCGAGTACCACATGAAGATCGTTTCGCGGGCTTTTTCGTCGACCATTTGCGATTCCTCCGCTAAGGGTCCATGAGCGTTCCGAGCAATTCGCTGTACCGATTCTCCATGTCCCCCGGCTGCTGCAACCCTCGCTTGAACAGGGCCTGGAATCGCTGCTGCGCCTCCGGCCACGTCAGCGCCGTCGCAAACGATGTGAGGCCGTCGAGGAGCCGGTCATCGGACGGCAACGAGACGTCGTTGATCAGTTTCTTCGCTGCCGCGATGGGGCGACGATCAAAGCTGGCAATCCGGCGCGCGAGTGCATCAACGAAGCCGTCCAGTTCGTCGTCCGGCAGCGCCCGATTGACGTATCCGTATCGTTCAGCGGTTGCGCCGTCGAAGTCGTTCGAGCTGAGCACGATTTCAAGCGCGCGTCCCCGGCCGACGAGCGGTGGAAGGCGTTCGGTTCCGCCGCCGCCGGGATGCACGCCCGAACCGACTTCCACTTGCGCCAAGGCTGTGTTCTCGCGCGACGCGAATCGCATGTCGCACGCGAGGACGAACTCGCTCGATACTCCACGGGCTCTGCCGCGAATCTTCGCGATGCTGACAATTGGAGATTTTGTGAGACGAACGAACGTATCCAGCAGCGACGGGAGGCCGGATGGCCCGACAGTTTTAAGCAGGGTGAGGGTCCTCGCCGTGTCTTTCACCTCGAAGTGGGCGAGATAGAAGTCGGGATTCGCGCTCTCGAATACGACGACACGAAGGCTCGGGCTACTGTCCATTCGCGCGAGCAAGTCCTGCAGGCCCTCGAACATGTCGGCGTCCATGATGTTGAGAGGTGGATTATCAAACACCACTCTCCAGTACGCCGGCGTTTCCTCGATGACGCGCAGGTGCGACGCTGATTCAGTCATGACTCATCCTCCACAATCGTTGCCGACGTTGCGGACCTTGCTCTACATCACGCGTCCTTGAGGCTAACGCGCGACACGCACGGTCCACTATCCGTCCCTCGCTTGATCTTTGTCTCCCTCTTTCGGGGGACTTGCCGACGCGCGTTCGCCACGCAATGCTTTGGGCATGGGCGTAAGCGCTCAAACTCCCGCTTCTTCTCCGGCGTTTACGGATCACACGGATCCACACGTCGAGGCGGCGCGTCTAAGAGATGAATTGGCGCAGGCTCGGCAGATGCTCGCCGACGCGCAGCGTCTCACCAAAACCGGCAGCTGGATCGTCGATGCAATCACCGGCGCCGGGTGGGGGTCGGTGGAATTCTACAAGATCGTGGGCCTCCCCGGGAAAACGACGTCAGTGCACTTCACGGAATGTCTGGCCAATGTCCACCCCGACGATTTGCCCGCCGTCCTCGAGGAATTTGACCAGAGCGTCGCGACCGGTGAATCGCGGCCACTCCACTATCGAGTCGTCGCTGCTGACGGTTCCACCACCGACGTTGAGACAGTTGCGCAGCCCGTGCGCGACGAAACGGGGCGCGTCGTGAGAGTCGTCGGAACGGTGATGGATGTCACCGAGAGAAATCGTGTCCAGGAAGCATTGCGCGCTTCCGAGCAGAGTCGGCAGGCGGCGGTAATGGCCGAGCGCGATCGAGTTGTGCGCGATGTACACGACACTCTGGCGCACGCATTCACGGGTGTGATCGTTCAGCTGGAAGCAGCCGACGATGCGGCTTCACGTGGGCTCGAGGCAGAAGCGGGCGCGCACGTCGCCCGCGCGGAGGCGATGGCGCGCGCCGGTCTCCAGGAAGCTCGGCGTTCGGTGTTGGCGCTTCGTCCCCAGGCGCTCGAGGGAAACGATCTGTCTGCGGCGTTGCGGCAGCTGGTGACTCGCATGACCGACGGCACATCGGTCGTCTCCGAGTTCACGCAGGGTGGCGTGGCGCGGCTGCTCCCACCGGTGTGGGACGAGCATCTGCTACGGATTGGACAGGAGGCTCTGACGAATGCGATTCGTCACGGACGCGCGCAGCGAATCGTGATGAAGCTCGATTTCTCCGATGATAGGGTTCTGCTGCGCCTGACAGACGACGGGCGCGGCTTCGATGCAAACTCGGCGTTCGATGGATTGGGGCTGGCCGGCATCAAAGCGCGCGCTGCATCGATCGGTGGTCAGGTTTCGATAAGCAGCGCGTCAGGCTCGGGCACTACTATAGTAGTATCCGTTCCACACTCCACGCCGACAACCGCATGACGACCGGCGCAACGGAGATTCGTTTGCTCCTCGCCGACGATCACGCCGTCGTTCTCGAGGGACTGGTGGCGATGATCGGACGACAATCCGACATGTCGGTCGTTGCTGAAGCGAGCAATGGTCCGCAGGCCGTCGAGCAGTGGAGGACTCATCGTCCCGATGTCGCGCTGATCGACCTGCGAATGCCCGCGCTCGACGGCGTCGGAGTGATCAACGAGATCCGCGGGACGGATCCAGCCGCGCGGGTGATCATCCTCAGCACCTACGACACTGAGGAAGATGTCTATCAGGCGATCCGGGCCGGTGCGCGCGGGTATCTCCTGAAGGATGCGCGTCGAGGGGAAGTGCTGGATGCGATTCGGCGCGTCCACGCCGGCGACACGCTGCTGCCGCCTCAGCTCACAGCGAAGCTGGCGCAACGCGTCACCGACGAATCTCTCACCGATCGTGAGCGCGAGGTGTTGACGCTGGTCGCCGAGGGCAGGAGCAATCGCGAGATCGGCTCAGAGATCCACATCGAGGAGAGCACCGTGAAGACTCACCTCAAGAGCATCTTCGCCAAGCTGCACGCCGAGAGCCGCACTGAGGCAGTCACTGTCGCGACTCGGCGGGGAGTCCTCCGACGGTAGTTGGTTACCGGCCTGGCTTTTCAGATTGTGATGCGCTCGCGTACGGAGATGTAGACAGAGAGGTCAGATAATTCACCGAGAGTATCATGTCTACGCGCGGACGCCAATCCATAATCACCGCATGTACACTTCACGTGCGCCGCATAGTGCTGGCCGGTCTCTTACCGATCGCGTCCGCGCCAGCGCAAGCGCCAGGCGCTGTAAACCAGTACCTGCACAAGATGGGTCTGGATGATTCGCAGATCGCGAGCGCCGCCGCGGGCCGGCCTGTCGTCAAGCTCATTCCGGCCAAAGACGATCGCGAGGTTGTCGCGTTCGGTGTGATCGGCCTTCCCGTATCGGTTGCCGACTATATGAAGCACGCGCTCGAACCCGGCCGATTGATTGGCGCGGGCTCACTGCGCTACCACATTATCGCCGACCCGGCGACAGCCGCCGATGTACGCGACGTGGTGTTCGATAGCTCCGAGTATCGCGACCTCAAAGCGTGTCAGCCAGGCAATTGCAATTTCAAGCTGCCGGCGTCGGCGATGAAGAGTTTTCGCGAAGGCGTCGACTGGTCGGCACCGGATGCAAAGGCCCAGGCCGACGCGCGCCTGCAGGCGGGGATGCTGCGGCTAATCAACGGATACCGGTCTCGCGGCAATGCGGGGATGCTGACCTACGATGACAACGGGGGAGTGCGCGCCTCCGATGCGTTCTCGGCGTTGCTCGCGCAGTCGAACGAACTATACGACTACGCTCCGCCGCTCCAGCAGTATCTCGCGTCCTATCCCGCAAATCGCCCGGCTGGCGCGCGTGACATCATGTATTGGTCGAATGATCATCCGCCGCATCTTCGTCCGACGCTCACGCTCAATCACGTCGTCGTTTATCCATCGTCGTCAGGAACGACCCTCATCGCGCGAAAGCAGGTTTACGCCAGTCACTACTTCGACGGCGCTTTCGAGCTCCTGGCAGTCGCCGGCGCAGGACCTGATGGCAGTGCCGCACCGATCTATCTGGTGACGGTACGGCGGTTTCGATTCGACAATCTCCCCGGCGGCGTACTCAACGTTCGCGGCAGGGTTCGCGACGGGCTGGTCGATGCGACGCGTTCGAGTCTGCAACGCGAGCGATCAGCTACGCTGGCGGCCAGGCGCTGACGAACCGAAAACCCGAGACCCGAAACCCGTACCCGTTATCCGTTTTCCGTTATCCGTTATCCGTTATCCGTTATCCGTTATCTGTTATCTGTTATCCGTTATCCGTTTCCCCGCGATGCTTGCCGCGCTGCAGGCACGGGCGATTTTCGTTGTTGGCGCGTCAGATAATCAACAGAACGGAAAGCCGCCTCGGGAAACGCGTGACGGATAACGGGTTACGGAAAACGGGTACGGGTAACGGATTACGGATTACGGATAACGGGTTACGGATAACGGGTTACGGATAACGGGTACGGGTAACGGATTACGGGTTACGGGTTTCCGACGGCGGGTCACTGCCGTCTCATCGCGCCAGTGGCAACGCAAAAAGAAACGTGGTGCCTGAACCCACAGTGGACTCGACCCACAGACGTCCGCCGTGCGCCTCGGCGATGCCTTTCGCGATCGGAAGTCCGAGGCCGAGACCGCGCCGATCGGCGCCGCGCGCTTGCCAAAAACGATCGAACAATCTTGCGCGTTGTTCCTCGGGAATGCCCGGCCCGGTATCAGCGACGGTCACGCGCAGCTCGTTGTCGTCTGTAATTGCACCAATGCTCACCTGACCTCCGCTCGGCGTGAACTTGAGCGCGTTGCCGACAAGGTTGTCGATCAGCTGTAGCACGCGCTCCTCGTCCGCCTGAACGACGACGTGTGGCGGCTCGGGGCTCAACACCAGCGAGATTCCCTGCTCGGCGGCGCGCTGCTGAAACGATTCCATCGTCTCGTCCAGCACGCGAGTGACCTCGGTTGCGCCGACGTTGAGTGACAGATGGCCCGCTTCCATCCGCACGACATCGAGCAGATCGCCGATCAACCGGTTCATCCGCTGCACCGCTCGGGCATTGATCTCGAATGTGGACTTGCGCCGTTCCGGCGTGAGATCGGGTTCCAGGAGAAGCTGCGTCGTCATCGACACCAGATTCAACGGATTTCGCAGGTCGTGTGCTACAACCCCCAGCACATCTTCGCGCGCCTTCGACAAAAGCTCCGCGGTTCGCCGCGCTTCTCGCTCCTGATCGTAGCTCCGCGCGCGCTGTAGCGCGTCCGCTGTCGCCTGCGCCAGCAACGACGTAAAAAGCTCGTCCGTGGCTTGAATCGCCGGGCAAATCGCGAAGTCAAAAGCCAGTCCGCCCACAACCTCGCCGCCGTGAACCAGCGGAAGCGCGAGGTGTGCCTCCACGTCCTCGGCACCGCCCGTTTTCGTGATGATCTTCGCGAAGCAGGCATCGTATTCGCCACTCGTGCGCAGCCACACTGGCTGCCCGTCACGAACGGCCCCGACGAGCGGAAGGTTTGCATCGCCTCTCGAGTAGGCGAGCGTCAGCTCCGTGTCGTCCGACCATCCGACGGCACCGACGATCTGAGATATCCGCCCATTCTCGACGAGCACGAGATGCCCACGCGTCGCCTGCATCGCGCGCAGTCCACGCGTCAGTACCGCTGTCGCAATTTCCGGCGTGGTTTGCGCCACCGAGAGGGCGGCCGTCACGTCCTGCAGCGCGCTCGCGCGCGCGGCGGTTCTCTCGGCCTCCACCAGTGCGTCTTCGAGTGCCTCGTTCGATTCACTGAGCTTGTCGGAAATCGACTGCACTTCTTCCATGTGGTGCTCGAGATCGGCGTTAGCCCTGTTCAGTTCGTCTGCTTGCCGTTCCGCATCCGCTCGAGCGCGGCGCAGCTGTTCATTGGCGACGCCAACGAGCGTCACCACGGCGATGAAGAGGACGACGTGAGGCACATCCTTGAACACACTCACGAGGACTGTTCTGTCTTCGCCCGGGGCGAGGAACGCAACGGCAACGAGGATGACGCCGACGCTGAGCACGATGGCCCGCGTTCGTCCGAGATACCAGATGTTGGTCGCGACGGCAGTCAGCAGCAGCAAGTACGCACTCGCCGGAAACAGGACTGCGCCGTAGAGACCGGCGAGCATGATCGCTACCGCGGCCGCGTCGGAGCGAAGGCCCGTAACGACATATCGGCGCACAGACTGACGTGCGCCGATCGACAGCCTATCGAGGCTGAAAACCTCAGTGCTCATGGAATGTCGCTTCAATTGGTGATCTAACGGCTCTCTTAACTATACGCCTGGTTCTCGAAACTCGAAAACCTCAGTGTACCTCAGCCGCGATCAATGCTTCGGCCTCGTCGATTGTGGGCAGCTTGCCATTCAGTCCAAATTCGGAGAGGTCGCCGCCGAACTCGACTCGAATCGACTGGTCAACGCCACCCACCTTGACCGGATCGAATCCGGCAGCCGAAATAAGCCGCGCAACTGTCTGACCGGCGCCGGCATCGTCGGTGGCGTAGAACAGCACGGCTCGCCTCGGCGTTCGCCGTGCGGCACGCGTGAATGTTTCTGCAGACAATGTCCCGAACGCCTTCACATACCGCGCGTCCCGCGGCAGCAGGCCGGCGACGATCTGTCCGGTCGATTGGTCCACGGGAAGCGTCCTCGTGATGCCGCCTTTGCCGTCCGGTCCGACGGGATTTGATGGATCGACGACGATCTTGCCCTCGAGTTTTCCGCCGAACTCGGGAATGAAAAATTTCAACACGTCGAGATAGAGGGCCAGCACAACGACATCCGATCTGCTGATCGCGTCGCCGACCTCGGCTGAGCTCGCAAGATCGCCGAGCTCGGCCGCGAGTTTGTCCGCTTTGCTCTTGTCGCGGTTTGCCAGAATGACGCGCTCGCCGCCCTGTACGAGATTGCGGGCCGCGGCCGTCCCGAGTAGTCCGACTCCAATGATTGCGGTGGTCATATCATTCTCCTAAGTGAATCAGCTAAGC
>DASUZC010000152.1:0-4724 GCA_036377095.1 Gemmatimonadaceae bacterium | reverse complement strand
CGACTAAGGCAGCAGTCCGAACAGAACAGCAAACTGTTCTGGACTAACCACCTCGGGCCTCGCACTAGGTTCGATCCCGGCTGATTGTAGTAACTCCATTGCCTCCTCCGCCGAGAGCCCGCGCACGGAACGCAGCACTCGCACCATCTGCTTGCGTCGCTGACCAAACGCGGCCTGGACGAAAGTCCGAAAGCTCGCGAGTGATGGCACTGGCACGAGCGGCGTCGCTCGCGGAGTGAGACGAACGACGGCCGATTCTACTTTCGGCGGCGGTTTGAATGCAGCGGCCGGAACGCGGAGCACCTGCTCGACCCCGGCAACTGCGGCCACATTCACCGACAACGCGCCGTAACTCTCTTCACCTGCTTTCGCCGCCATGCGCTCGGCGACTTCGCGCTGGACGAGAAAAACAGATCGTCGCGGGATCGGTGGTTCCAGCGCTTTGAACACGATCGGCGTGGTGATGTAGTACGGGACGTTGCCTATCAGAAGCAAATCATCGCCCGCAATCGCTACGGGATCGGCCTCTAGAAAATTAGCTTCGACAATCTCGACGTGCGCGTCCGATGCATATCTCTCGCGCAATTGCGCCGCGAGGGCGCGATCGATCTCCACCGCGACGACCCTTCCCGCGCGCGGCGCGAGAATGTCGGTGAGCGAGCCTCTGCCCGGCCCGATCTCGAGGACTGTGTCTTTTTTCGTCGGCGCCAGTGTGTCGACGATCGCGGTGAGAATTGTTGGATCGGTGAGAAAGTGCTGGCCGAACTTCTTGAGGACCGGCGGCTGTCGGCCACGGCCACCGGCCGCGCGCGGCATTCTCAGCTCCTCAATATCACAAGCGTGAGATCGTCGCGCCTCGTCACCGTTCGCGTGTGCACCTCGAGCATCTTGAAGACGCGATCGACGATGATCCTCGTATCGTTGTCGCGATTCTCGCGAATCAGCTCGAGTACGCGTTCTTCGCCGAGGCGTTCGTCACGCGTGTTGCGCGCATCGCTGATACCATCGGTGAACAGGACCAGCAGGTCCCTCTGCTTTACCCAACTCAGAGAAGCCGTGGCGGGAACATCGTCGACCATTCCCAACGGTGGGTCTCCAGCCGCCAGACGGGTCACCGTACCCTCCTGACTGATCACGAATGCGTGCGGATGACCGGTGTTGCCGTAAGTCAACTTCCCTTGCTCCGGGTCCACGACTGCATAGAACATCGAGATGAACATCTCGGTGGATTCCAGCTCTTCGCGCAACGACTTTAGCAGCGCGCCGAGCATCTCTCCGGGATTGGCGAAGTTCTGGGCGTGAATCGCCGATGCGCTCATCGAGAGCGCCATGATCAATGCGGCGCGATAGCCATGTCCGGAGACGTCGCCGATGAGTATGCCCGTTTTCTTGTCACGCAGCTTGAAGAGCTGGTAGAAGTCGCCGCCGACGCTTTCGGCGGGCACAACTCGGGCGGTGACTTGCGCTTCCGGCGCAACGACGTCCGTCGAAGGCAGCAGCTTCATCTGCAGGTCGTGAGCGAGATTCATTTCCTGCAGCAAGCGCTGTCTGTCGAGCGACGCGCTCACCAATCGCGCGTTCTGAATGGCGGTTCCGATCTGCGTCGCGATCGCCGTCACCAGCTTCTGATCTCCGGCAGTGAATGGCTGGCGCGAGCGGCGATCCGCCAGATTCACGACGCCCAACGGCATCCCTCCGGTCGGCGTCGTCCACATGATCGGCACGGACAGCATCTCACCACGGCCGTAGGGAGACTCGGTGCCAAATGTCACGCCTTTGCCGACGACAATCAGCGGATGCTGGGTGCGAAATACGCGCGCCGAGACACTGCTTGGATCATCGGCGCTGATCGGCAGAATCTTTTCCTTGGGCAGTCCAAGCGCCGCGACTGCCTGCAGTGTGTTGGTGCGTGCATCGTGTACCAGAATCGACGCGACGCGCGCGCCTACGGTCTCCGAGATTTCGGTGAGAATCGTCGCCGCTGCGTCTTCCAGAGTGACGGTACGTCCGAGCATTTCGCCGATGGTGTAGAGGAGATTGATCTCTTCGTAGCGTTCGGCGAGCTCGGTGGCCGCGTGTTCAACCTCCAGCGCGGCCTGCGTGAATTGCGTCACTACCGGCATCAGCAGCTTGATGTGTCGCTCTTCGGGGGAGAACGACGGATCGCAGGGTCCGACGGTGAGCCAGATCTTCTTAACCGAGGGAACGCGCGTAACGAGCTGAGTGCCGAAATTCGTGGGCACTGACTGCCCCGGTTCCTCAGGCAGCACGTCGGGCATCTGAACCTTTGGACTCGATCGCGCTATCACTGTTGGCGTCGAGCGGCCATCGCTACTTCCCCAGACTGCCGCTTCGCAATGCGTCCCCTCGCGGAACGCCATCAGTACTGCTTCTAGCTCCTTCACCCTCGGTGCAACGTCAGTCTTACGACGTTGCCCTGATTGCGAAAACTCTCGACGCGGTCCATCAACTGCCGCATCAGGAAGAGTCCGCGCCCTTCCTCTCTGGTGAGATTCTCTTCAGTGGTGCAATCGACGGTGCACTCGTCGAGATCGAAGCCCGGCCCTTCGTCCACGATCTCGAACACGAGATCGGTATCGCTGATGATCGCGCGGACGCGGACCTGTTTACCGCCGGAGGCTTCGTTGCCGCGGAGGATGGCGTTCGCCAACGCCTCCGTCAGGGCTACCGGAACGTTAAGCGAGCATTTGGTGGGTGAGAGCTTGAGCTCGCGGCAGCGTTGCCTGGCGAGCTCGACGACTCCTTCTATGTATTCGACGTCGCTCGGGATCTGGAGATCGAACGCGACGCGGGATTCGCCCATTAAAAACTCTCTAGCGCGCGCTCCCGAGTGTCGGAGATCTGGAACAGGGTATCCAGCTTGGTCAGCTCGAACAGCGTCTGCAGATCGTCGTTCAGATTGGCCAGACGCAGCTCGCCGCCCTGTTCCCGAATCTTCTTCGACAATGAGACGAGCACGCCAAGGCCGGAGCTATCGATGTAGCCGGTCTGGCTGAAGTCGATAAGGAATTTCTTTTCACCTTTTTCCAGCTCATCGAGGACTTTCTGCTTCAGCTCCTGGCGATTTCCGACAATAAGTTGCCCTTCCACATCCACCACGACGACCTCTCCCTGTTTCTTGATCGAAAAGCTCATTCAGTTGATCTCCGATGTTGATCAGGCCGCGCTGGTGGGGCGCTCATCGCGCCTCGCCGATTGCAAAACTGCAATCGCGGCCACGTTAATAATGTCGTCCCTAACCGCCCCGCGCGAGAGATCGGCGACAGGACGCGCGAAACCCTGAAGGATGGGACCGAGCGCCTGCGCATCACCGACGCGCTGCACCAGCTTGTACGCGATGTTTCCGGCATCCAGGTTCGGAAACACCAAAACGTTGGCCCTCCCGGCTACCGGACTGGAAGGTGATTTCCGGGCAGCAACCGTGGGAGCCAGCGCCGCATCACCTTGCAATTCTCCGTCCACCACGAGGTCGGGCGCGCGCTGCCTGACAATGGCGACAGCTTCGCGCACGAGGTCGACGCTTACGCCTCTGGCACTGCCGTGGGTGCTGAATGACAGGAACCCTACGCGGGGCTCGTCACCCACGATGAGCTTCCGGTCGTGTGCCGCCGCGATCGCGATGTCGGCAAGGTTCTCGGCAGTGGGATATGGGATAACCGCGCAATCGGTAAAGGTCAGTACCTCGGGCAAATCGGGTGCTGATCGAGGAACCATGTAGAAGGCGCTCGAGGCAACCCGAACGCCCTGCGCGAGCCCAATGTTCTTGAGGGCGCTGCGCAGGACGTCGGCAGTCGTGTAGACAGCACCCGCGATACAGGCATCCGCTTCTCCAGCAGCGACCATCCGATGCGCGAATTCGAGCGAAGGCGTGTCACCGGCCAGAGCGCACTGCAGCCCGAGCTGCCTCGCCGACTCGGCGAGTGCCGATCCATCGACGACGAGGATTGGTGTGGCCATCTCGATCCGACCGATCTCCACCGCCGCGGCAAGCACGCGTTCGTCACCGCTTTCAGGAAAGACAATCCGCCGCTGCAATGCTTTGGCGCGTGAACGGATTCTCTCGACAAATGTCACGAGCTGCCCCAACTCGTGAGTCGCCGGGCGTCTAGCGTTTGGCGCGTCCCGCGCTCTCGAACTTCTTCGCCAGCGCTTTTGCGACTGCGGGGTGGACGAGCCCCTTCAGGTTTCCGTGGTGCATGGCAACCTCGCGCACGACGCTGGAGCTGATGTAGGTGGTCTCGACGGATGGCACCATGAACACGGTCTCGAAGCTTTGCGACATGTGGCGATTCATCAGCGCCATCTGGAACTCGTATTCGAAGTCGCTGACGGCGCGCAGGCCACGGATGTTGAACGTCGCGCCGACTTTCTTGGCAAAATCCACAAGCAGTCCCTCGAACTGAGTCGCTTCGACGCACTTGTTGTCAGCTGTAACCGCGCGAATGAGCTCGACGCGTTCCTCGACCGTGAACAGTGCTTTCTTGGACGAGTTGACGGCGACTGCGACGATCAGGTGATCGACGAATTCGCAGCTGCGGCGAATCAGATCCTCGTGCCCGCGAGTGATTGGATCGAAGCTGCCTGCGTAGATGGCCGTCGTTGCCACGTCACTCCTCGCTACGGTAGAAGGTGATTGCAGTCGTGCCGTACTTGCGGGTGTCGCCGCCCTCGGGCATCGAATCCCTGGCCGAGTGCTCGATGCT
>DASUZC010000151.1:0-3670 GCA_036377095.1 Gemmatimonadaceae bacterium | reverse complement strand
CATTTACCAGTCGCATCAACGCTCCTATCGCGATCTGCCGATTCGTTACGCGGAGTTTGGATCGGTGTACCGTTACGAGCGTAGCGGTGTGCTGCACGGGATGATGCGTGTACGCGGCTTTACTCAGGACGATGCTCACATTTTCTGCACGCAGGACCAGGTGCCGGCGGAGATCGATCGCCTGCTGGATCTCTGTGACGAGATGCTAAAGACTTTCGGCTATCCGTACACGATCGAGCTCGCGACGCGCCCGGACAAGTCGCTCGGCACCGACCAGCAATGGGAGCACGCGGAGAACACGTTGGCCGAAGCTCTCAACAAACGCGGTCAGCCCTTCACCTACGACAAAGGGGGCGGCGTATTCTATGGTCCGAAGCTCGACTTCAAACTGATCGACGCCATCGGTCGCAAGTGGCAGGGGCCGACAGTACAACTCGATTTCAATTTGCCGGAGAGATTTGGCCTCGAGTACACCGGGGCCGACAATGCGCCGCACCGTCCGACAATGCTACATCGCGTTCTGGTTGGATCGATGGAGCGATTCGTCGGCGGACTGATCGAACATTATGCCGGCGCGTTCCCGCTGTGGCTGGCGCCCGAACAGGTGCGCGTGATCCCCATCGCCGACGACGTCAAGGATTTTGCGCGCCTGGTCGTCGACAGGTTGAAAGCTCGTGGCGTGCGCGTCCATCTCGATGACAGATCGGAGACGCTCAACTACCGAGTGCGCGACGGGGAAATGCAGAAGATTCCGTACATGGCGGTGGTGGGAAAGCGCGAAGCCGATGCTGATTCGGTCGCTGTACGCGTGAGGGGTGCCGGCAAAAAGCAGGAAATCATGACAGTGGCTGATTTCGCTGCCCGTCTCGAGGATGAGCTGGCGACGAGGGCGCTGAAACCTTGATCGCCCTCGCGGCCGCAGTTCGCTAAGAGGACGCCGAGCTCGCAACAGCGAGATCGGGATCTTCGCTCTTGTCTTTCGTCTGCCGCAGAACGCGATATAGAACCTTGCCGATCTGCGTCTTTGGAAGCTCCGTCACGAACTCGTATTTCGACGGAACCTTGTAAGGCGCCAGCTTGTCGCGACAAAACGATTTGAGCTCGGCCGCCGACGCCTTGGTACCGGGCCGCAACACGATGAAAGCTTTAACGACTTCGCCGCGCATCTTGTCGGGGAACCCAACGACGCCCACCTCGCACACGGCAGCGTGCGATGAGAGAATCTCCTCGATCTCCCGCGGCCAGACCTGATAACCGCTTGTCTTGATCAGATCCTTCTTGCGGTCGACGATGAAGATGTAACCGTCCTCGTCCATGTACCCCAGATCCCCGGTGAACAACGAGCGCGCTCCCCAATCATCCGTGCGCAGCATCTCCCTGGTTTCTTCTGGCCGATTCCAGTACCCACGCATGAGTTGCGGGGCGCTCACCACGATCTCACCAACTTCGCCGGACGCCTTCGGCGTACGACCGTCATCAGAGTCGACGATTTGAACACGAACATCAGGCAGCGGCATTCCGATCGAGCCGATTTTTTTGACGCCTCGTACCGGATTGGCGATCACCGCCATCTGCGCTTCTGTGAGGGAATAGCCTTCGACAATCACGCCTCCAGTGAGCTCCTCGAACCGCTTCTTCGTTTCCACCATCAACGGCGCGGCGCCGGAGAAACACAACTTGATCGAGCTGAAGTCGATCTTGCCCGCGCGTGCCGTAGGATGATTCATGATACCGTTCAACAGGGTAGGGACCGTGCACAGGAACGACGGTCGCACTTTCGCGATCTCCTCGATCAGATCCTTGATGTCGCGCGGGTTGGGCACCAGCAGAATGGGATTGTGATTGATCAGAGACAGACTCTGCAGCCCGGTGTTACCGTAGGTATGAAACAACGGCAACGGCATCATGATGGTGTCGGTCCATTCGTGCATCGCCGACCGCAGCCACGACTGCAGCTGCAATCCTGCCATCACCATAGCGCGGTGTGTACCGACCACACCTTTCGGCGTGCCGGTTGTTCCACCGCTCATTAGAATGGCGGACACATCCGCTGGCTTCGTTTGGACAGCGGGAATGCGCGTCCAACGGAAGTGTCGCAGCAGATCTGAGATGCGATGGTCGCCGTCGCGCACCTCGATGCGCTCGCCTTCCTTTTCTTCCTTGAGCAGCGTGTATCCCAATCGCAGGTGCCAGGGCAGATAATCCTTGATGCCACTGGCGATAACGCGCTTGAGCGACGTCTGTGGCTGAATCGATTTGATCTTGTCGTAGAAGCGGTTCAGGACAACCAGCGTCTCGGCGCCAGTTGCCTGCAGCGCATCCTGAGTCTCCCGTTCGGTATATGTCGGATTGAAAGGAGAGGCGATTGCGCCGATTTTCCATGCACCAAATTCCGCGACGAGGAATTGCGGGCAGTTGGGCAGGCAGAGACCCACGCGATCGCCGGCTTTTACACCAATCGCCAACAGTGCCGCGGCAAACGCGTCGCTTTCCTTCTCGAGTCGCCGGTAGCTGATCGTCGCACCCTTGAACAGCAGCGCCGGCCGATCGGGCCATCTCATGGCAGCCTCGCTCAGGTAGTCGATCAGCGTGCGATCGGGATACGGCTCGAGCGAGCGCGGCACGCCGTCGTCATAGTTCGCGAGCCATCTTGATTCAGTCATCATCGGAGCCTCCTTCGTCCGTACTCCACTCTCAGTTCTGCAGAGCCATCCGAGTTCTATCAGCCTTCACCAGCACGATGCGCTAGCTTCACACGTATTGCTGTACGTCAAAATACGTAGCAACTGGCGTCCAACTTTCAACAGAGCGCGAAATGACGGGCATAACCGGTATCCACCACATAACGTGCATCGCCGGCGCGGCTCAGGACAATGTCGATTTCTACGCCGCCGTGCTGGGAATGCGCCTGGTCAAACGCAGTGTCAATCAGGATTCTCCTGGCACTTATCACCTGTTCTACGCCGATAGCGACGGTCACCCGGGCAGCGACTTAACGTTTTTCCCGTGGCCGGAAATGCCGCCGGCCAAGCCGGGCGCTGGATTGGCGACGGAAGTGTCGCTGGCGATTCCGCTCGGCACCATCGACTACTGGAACGACCGCCTCTCCGAACACGGTATCGCAACAGGTGATGTAGAAACGAGACGCGGCACCGCGGCGCTTCCATTCAAGGACCCCCATCTTCTTCCGCTCGTTCTTCACGAGACTGGCGACGATCGGGATTTCACACCGTGGCGGGATAGTCCGGTTCCTCCCGAGAAACAGATACGAGGGCTACATACCGTTCGCTTATGGGAGACGGACCTCACAGCAACGTCGAACTTTCTCACCGGCGTGCTTGGCTTTGTTGACATTGGCACCGAGGGCGCCTGGGCGGGGTTCGAGATCGGCGGTGGGGGCTCCGGTCGTTATCTGGAAATTCGGGAGATTCCAGCGGAGTCTCGTGGACGATGGGGCACTGGTGGAGTGCACCACGTTGCGTGGCGAGTGCCCGATGATGCAACGGAGCTCGCGATGCGCGAACGAATTGCGCGAGCTCATCGTCGGCCGACCGAAGTGATCGATCGGTTCTGGTTCAAGTCAGTCTATTTTCTCGAGCCGGGTGGCGTGCTGTTCGAGATCGCGACCGACGGACCGGGCTTCGCGATCGACGAAGATCCGGCAACGCTC
>DASUZC010000150.1:0-4058 GCA_036377095.1 Gemmatimonadaceae bacterium | reverse complement strand
CCCGCGGCGCAGGAGGAGATCGCTGGCATCCTGCGCGAAGCTCATAAACTCAAGCCGCCAGCAGAAGACGATTTCTTTTTGCGTAATCAGATCGAAATCATCCGGGCGATGGGCAGCACCACGCGCACGATGTCGGCGCTGCTGGCGGCGATCGCGTCGATCTCTCTCCTCGTGGGCGGCATAGGCATCATGAACATCATGCTGGTGTCGGTGACGGAGCGAACGAGGGAGATTGGCATCCGGATGGCGGTCGGCGCGCGCGGCGCCGACATCCTCAATCAATTTCTGATCGAGAGCATCGCGATGAGCGTGATGGGCGGCTTCGTCGGACTCGTGGCCGGCTACACCGGCGCGACGCTGCTTGGACGGGTGACGGGCTGGCCGGTTGCGACGCCGCCATCGGCAGTCGTGATTGCCGTGGGGTTTTCGGCGGCGGTGGGGATGTTCTTTGGACTTTATCCGGCGAGGAAGGCGGCGGCGTTGAATCCGATTGATGCATTGAGGTATGAATGATTTTGAACTGAGTACTGCGGACCAACGGCATCGACGATCGCGGACTGACTGCGAACTGAGGACTAGGACTAAAGGGGCTGCTGCATCTTTACCGCTTTGTCGGCGGCATCGGTCTCCCTCGCTCGCGAGGGATTATTGCCAGTAGGAGACGGCGAATTTCTTCCAGGGTGTTCAGTCGAGCCGTCACGAGTTCGCTCAGGATTGGACGGCTCGCTCTGTACCAGTGAATGGCCTCGCGGACAGAGCCGAGGGCGAATTCGAAAATGCGAGCGCGGTCCTTTCCCGAGCTTCGCGAATAGCCTTCGCCGATATTTGCACCGATCGAGCTAACAGCTGCGTAGAGCTGGCCGGAAATGCGGCCAGTCACCGGATCAGCGCTCAAGGTCTTCGCGTCCATCCAGGCCACCTCCAACAACTCCACCGCAAGTCGGTAAGCGCGCATTCGAAATAGCGGATCATTCGCATTCTCATACGATACCGGCGCCCCAAAGTGCGACATGAGATGATCATGCCTCCATCACCTCACCCGCGCCGAACCATTTTCAGTGGCAGATGCTCCTTTGCCTGCGCCCCGCCGTTAGTCCTCGTCCTCCGTTCTCAATCAGTCCGCGGTTGTCGATGCCGTTGGTCCGCAGTACTCAGTCAGCGAGCGCTACGCCGCGGCCGCTTACTGCCCGAACCCCTTCGGCGTCTCTCCCTTCAGGAGTCCTCGATTAATCCGCGATGATCGATGCCGCTAGTCCTCCACCCTCGGTCCTCCGATCTGATCGACAGATCGTCGGGGCGTCACCATTTTTCACGCGCTCATCATCTAAACTGCGCCCTCTTCCCCCTTCCCTCTTCCCTCCCTGAAACTCCGCTTCCCCCACCCACTCGCCTTACTCGTGGGCTTCATCGCCCTGGCAGCGGTGATGACTTACGTCCTCCCCGCCGGACAATTCGATCGCCGCGACGATCCCGCGACGGGGCGCAAGGTTGTAGTCGCTGGAACCTATCACGAAGTTCCACGATCGCCCGTGACTCTGTTTCAGGCGGTCGTCGCGATTCCCAAAGGAATGGCCGCCGCGGCGCCGATAATCTTTCTCGTTTTTCTGATCGGCGGCGCGTTCGGCGTGGTGGATCAGACAGGAGCGCTGCGTCGCGGAGTCGCCTGGATGGTGCGACGTCTCGAGCATCGCGAGCTGCTGGCGATTCCGATTATTTGTCTGGCGTTCGGCACCGCCGGCGCGTTGGACAACATGCACGAAGAAATCATTCCACTGGTGCCGGCGCTGTTGCTGCTCACGACTCGATTGGGATTCGACAACGTCGTTGCAGTGGCGGTGAGCGTGGGCGCAGCCGGAGTGGGATCTGCGTTCAGCCCGATCAACCCGTTTCAGGTGGGAATCGCGCAAAAGCTGGCCGGATTGCCGCTGCTGTCGGCGGCGGGATTCAGGCTCGTTTTTCTCGCGATCGCGCTCGTATTCTGGATTGCCGCAGTCAGCCGATACGCGCGACGAACTCGCACAGCGCCGGTGACCGAGCTTAGCGAGACGGAACAGCCGCTCGACAAGCGCGATGCTGTGGTACTGATCACCGTCCTCGTGACCTTTGCAATGCTCGTCTTCGGCGTCACGCAGCTCGGCTGGGACTTCGATCAGATGTCCGCGCTCTTTTTCGTCATGGGCATTGTCGTCGGACTGATCGGCCGACTCGGCGTCAACCGCACTTCGGAGGCATTCATCGAAGGATTCCGATCAATGGCGTTCGCGGCGATGCTGATTGGATTCGCGCGCGCGGTCTACGTGGTCGCAGAGCAGGGCCAGATAATCGACACCATCGTGAACGGCCTGTTCTCACCGCTCTCGCATTTGCCGCTCGGCGTCGCCGCGGTGGGGATGATGGTGACGCAATTTCTCATTCATTTTCCCGTGCCGAGCGTGACGGGACATGCGGTGCTGACGATGCCGGTGCTGGTGCCATTGTCGGATCTGCTCGGCATGCAGCGGCAGGTGACGGTGCTCATTTACCAGTACGGCGGTGGGCTGTGCAACTTCCTCACGCCAACCAACGGTGGCCTGATGGCGATTCTGGCGGCGGCCAGGGTTTCGTATGGAAAATGGATCCGGTTTCTGGCGCCGCTTTATGCCGGATTGTTTTTGCTGGGGCTTATCGCTGTCGGAATCGCGATTCTTGCAAGACTGCACTGAGACAAAGCTTCAACGCACCACGTTCGAAACCCAACCCACCAGTGTCTGCAGGAACAGCGGACTGACCGCATACCGGAACGTGCGGCCGCCGATTGTCTGCGGTGTTCCCATCCCATGACCGACGCCCGGAAGGATGCGCGCCGACCAATTGGTGTTGCCTCCAGCACGTAAGGCAGCGCCCATACGATCGACAACTATCTGCGGCGGAAAAACCCGATCGCGCTCGCCCATGATGACGAGCACCGGCGCCTTGATCTTCTGCAGATCACGTGTCGGGTCATAATTGAACTGCAACACGCCATACATTCTCAGCGAAGCCAGCGTCCTCGTCGCAGCGCCGGTACCGTAACCCGGAAACCAGCGCGTCGAGTCCGCGCGAAGTTTCTTCATCGTCGAGTCCAGCGCCTCCCAGCCCAGACCTGTTTTCGCCACCCGGAATTTCTGACGCTGAAACGCGCGTGCGCGTGCAACCTCCGCGTCGGAAAAACCATCCGCCTTCATCAGCGCTCCGGTCCGATACGTCTCCTGCTCGGCGCCGCTGATTCCGCTTCCGGAAATGCTGACCAGGAAAGCGATGCGGGGATCCTGAGCGGCGACTTTTGCGATGATCCAGGTCCCCTGACTCTGGCCGACCAGGCCAATGCGGTTGGGATCAATGAGGTCTGGTCGGGATCGCAAGTATGCGATCGCTCCCTTGACATCTCCGGCGAGGTCGTCCCATGAAGCAAGGTCGTGATTTGCCCCGGACGATTCTCCAACGCCGCGCTTGTCGTACAGCAAAGATGCAACACCGGCTTCTGCCAGCGCCCTCGCCTCGAGCTGCCACGCTTCACGAGTGTCCGGATCAGAGCCAGTGACGAAGATCGCCGCCGGGAACGGCCCTTTGCGTGAAGGTAGAACGAGCTTTCCACCCAAAGGCATCGAATCGAGCACACTGGAGAAGTGAATCGCGGGCTCGCGCGAGCTCTCACTTGAGACACGTCGCAATGTTATCGGGGTGCTGTAAATGGTGATGCGAAGCGTCCCGCGCAGCTCATCGCCACTGAGATCGCCATCGAAGACGATTCGCTCATCCTGATGTGGGACGATTCTGCCGATAATCGACAGACCGATGTCGGGGGTGAACTCCGCGTGCAGGTGACGATTCATGTACGTCGCGTACGAGCTGTCGCTATAAGGGCTCGGCAATTCGAGATCGACGAGATGCGATTCGGGCAGTGAAAGCTTGACGCGCAGCGAATCTTTTGGTCGATCGATCTTGAGCCGCAGACTGACCGGCAATCCTGAATCAGGTCGCACCGCAGCGGTCCCCATCCACGTGCCATCTATTGTTTGAGCGTGCGCGACCTGAAATGC
>DASUZC010000149.1:0-7413 GCA_036377095.1 Gemmatimonadaceae bacterium | reverse complement strand
CGCGATCGAGCTTCATCGCCAACAGAATCGCGCCGAGGAAGGGAACCGCGATGATCGCGCGCCGGATCTCCGGCCCAGGTCGCTTAATCACAACGACAGTATAAGTCGCGGTTACGGACGCGTCGACAAGCGCCTGTCGACAATGCGTGTGTTGTACTCTTTCTGATAACGCTGGTGCTCGGCGTCAGTGGGATACGTGTCGCCTGCCGCGTACGGATACGACTTGACTGAATGGAAAGGTAGCGGTCCGACTGTCGTGCCGAATGCGGTGTTCAAATCCGAGTCCTTGATCCAGCCATCAGTGTAGAGCAGGAAGTCGCGTTTCCATCCGGCTGGCAGCGTTCGCGCCGAGGAAGCATCGAACTGAATCGTCGCCTCATCACCGGGGCCCATGATGACGTACATGTCGTCCGCCTTTCGCAGGAGTGGCAGTATGTTGCCGAACCGTGTGAACGCACCCTCGATCGGACGCCACGGAGATTCCTTGCTCACGTCGGCGTAATCGAACCAGTAAGGCCCGTACCGTCCGCCCTTGCGATACATGCGCGAAAATCCACGGAAATGGAGATCAGCCGAGACCGGATCCAGTTCCGTGACGCGAGTCGCACTCACCTGCGCAAGGGCAACGAATGCCTGGTCCCAGTAAATCTGCATGTTGGTGCGTAATCTCACGTGGTGATCGGCGCTGGGAAATTTCCCGGCGAGGTCAACGACAATCGTCTTGTCCTTTCCAGATGGGAATCCGATGCTCGGCACCGCGGTCTTCCACTCGCCCTTTGCATCGCGAACCTCCAGTGACGGCGGCGCGAGCGCAATCGATGACTGCTGTGAGAGCGCAACGTTGATGCTGGCGTCCGTTGGATAAATCCAGCCGCGCAGGAAGAGGTACGAGTTCGCTTCGCCAGCCTGCGGGCCGAGATCGAGAACGAGGCTGTGCGGGGCTACTGCGCCCTGATACTTCAACGGCTGCAGGTTGGACACGTAGATGTCGTCCGTCTTGAGCAGGGCAGGCAGCACGTTCTCACCACGCTCGTCACTCGCCGAAAGGGGAGTGTAACGCGATGTAATCTCGTAGAGGCGCAGTTTCACCGGGCCTGGAGGCACAAATCGCTCGTCGACGAACACGTCGACCGAATCGGGATGATCGACTGCGACTAGTTTCACCTGGTCGGCGTACGCTGTCTCCCAAAGCTCTTCCGTCAGTTGAAGCAAATATTTTCCGTCCCGCGGTTTGAGCGCATCACCTGAAATTCGCACGTATTCCTGGGATGCACCTGCTGGCGCGAACGCGTTGCTGCCTCCCATCAAGCCAAGCGGCATACCCAGCGCGCTACGCCACATCGCATCGGTTACGAACCGGTATTGCTTTCCATCCCACGCGTAGGCGAGCGCGCAGGATCCTTTGAGCATCTCGCGCTCGACGACGTCCTGGTCGCTGCCGGGGAAGTAGATCGTCTGCGGAACGCCATTCGGCCATTCGATTCGCAGCACATCCGCTTTCAGGTGCGGGCCAAGTCCGAAGTGCGTCACGCGATCAGTCGCGACGCGAGTTTGATAGATATTGCCGGCGCGAAGATTCAATCGCGAACCGATGCCAAATGCGTTGTTCTTTCCGCTACCGTTGCGCAACGCCTTCAGCTCGACATTCACCGCCAGGTTGGCGTTGCCGCCGTCGTTGCGCAACAGTCGCGGACCACCGTTGCCGTCGATCAGCCATAGATCGAGATCACCGTCGTCATCAACGTCCGAGATGGCAGCATCGATGGCTCCGGCGGCACGCGCGGTTTCCGGCAACGACGATGATCTGTCGAGAAACTTTCCGTCGCCATTGTTGCGAAAGAGAAACAGCGCCGGCGCCTGTCCGCCGGTTGGTTTTCCGCCGATAACGAGATCGAGCCAACCATCATTGTCGAAATCCAAAAACGTCGCGGTCTCGACGCTCATCGACCCGATCGCTCGAAGAACCGAGCTCGACCTGCTGTCCCGACTGAACGTTCCATCACCCTTGTTAAGCCACAGCGCTGCCTCCGACCCGCTTTTCCCGCCGAGGAAAAGATCGATCCAGCCATCATTGTTGTAATCGGCGACCGCGATTGTTGCTGCACCCCGGGGGGCTGACAAACCTGATGTCGTAGTTACATCGGTGAACCGCTGAGCACCGGCATTGTGAAAGAGTCTGGGGTTTCCGTTAGCGCTTGTGATGACGACGTCGGTTCTTCCATCGTCATCGAAGTCGGCGAAGCCCACATCGGTGACGTCAGCGTTGCCCGCCAACCCAAAGCTTGCAGTAGCATCGGTGAACGTGCCATCGAGATTGTTGCGGAAGACCGCGAGCGAGCCCGATCCCACGAGCAGCAGATCCAGATCACCGTCGTGATCGAGATCGACGAACACCGCCCTTCGCGCGCCTTTGACATCGCCAGTCACTGCCTTAGCTGTGACGTCCTCGAACGAGCCGTTCCCGCGATTGTGGAAGAGATGTCCCTTACCCTCCGTACCGATGACGAACAGATCCAGCCAGCCATCATTATCGTAGTCAGCAAACGTGGCGAACGACGCGCCCTGGGCCAAGGAGATGTTCGACCGCTCGCTGGCATCGCGCACGAAACCGCCTTGCACACGATACAAATGTGCGGCTGGTTCTGCGCCACGCGGCGTTGAGATGAACAAGTCATCGATCCCGTCTCCATCGACATCACCAACGGCCAGAGCCGACCATTGAGAAGTCTTTAGAGTCGCCCCCGACGATGCCGGCACGACTTTCAATCCTGCGTCCTCCGTAACATCGGCAAACTTCGCTTGATCGACGGTCGCTCTCTCCCTCACTCGATTCAGCGACACGAAATACTTAGGCGCGAACGTCAGCACTGGTCGGCCGGCGATCGGTCCTTCGGTCCATTTCACGTCCTCGAGCGCTGCCTGATACGGCGAAGTCACTTCAATCGTGCTGACGAAGCGACTGAGCAACGATTGCGCGGCGCCCAGTTGCCCGGCACGCAATACTTGAATCGTGCTATCGAGATAGACACGCGCCTCTCGCGGGAGTTCGGGTGGTATGCGGCGAATCTCCTCCAACTGATGTACAGCGCTGTCGGTTTGCGCGGTCTGGACCAGCGCGCTCAACAGCTGAGTGCGGACGGCGATGTTTCCCGGCGCAGCGGCCAATACTTCTCGCAGGCGGTCGGCGTACCGTCTTATTGACGCAGTGTCGCGCTGTTGTCCGTCGAGCTCGGCCAACGCATAAACGACGTGAAGATTGCTCGTCGAATCCCGTCTAAGAGTTTCCAGGAGCTCCCTGGCATCATTGGGGCGTTTGGTGAGAGCATAAACTTTCGCCAGTGCCAGCCCGATGTCGGCGTTCTTGGGATCCAGATCGCGCGCGCGCTTCAACTGCTTTTCAGCTTCGTCGAAACGACCAGCCTGCAGATAAGTGAGCCCCAGATTCGCGTAGCCGAGCGGGTCATCCGGCGCGAGCTTGGTCAGCTGCTTGAAGGAGGACTCGGCTTCCGCGAGCTGATTTCGCTGCAGATAACTGAGGCCGAGCATACGCGCCGTGTACAATTCTTCCACCGACGCGTGCTCCTGGCGACATGTGGAGCTCGCGACGGTGAGAATGACCGCCAGCGTCAGCGCAAACCAACGACTGCGATTCTCAATGATCAAGTACGTCTCGTGTCTGGTTTGGCGTGATCTATCGACTTAGCTTGCGACCGCTTGAAACCCTTGGATCGTGCGAGAAGAGAAGAATCGGCGGCCGGTTAGGTTTGCGCAATCACGTCTGAATCCCTGGCGCGGGCTCGGTGGATTGCCACGCGAAATCTGGCTGTTGTTCGCTACCAATCTGGTAAATCGCGCGGGGATGATGGTGCTGCCGTTCCTTGTGGTCTACCTCACGCGCGAGCTTCGTTTCAGTCCAGCTCAGGCCGGTTTTGCGTTCGCACTCTATGGCGGTGCGGCGATTGGCGCCGGTCCTCTATCGGGATGGCTGAGCGACCGGATTGGTGCACTGCCAATAATGAGAGCGTCGCTTCTGCTGTCCGGAATCGTGGTCCTTCTGTACCCGTTTGCGCGCACCATCGCTGCTGTTTACGTCACGACGATCGTTTGGGCGGCCGCGGCGGAGCTCTTTCGACCAGCAAGTCTTGCGGCAATCACGCACGTAGTGAGCGACGAGCAGAGAAAGCCTGCTTACGCCCTGAACCGTCTGGCAATCAACCTCGGCATGAGCATCGGTCCGGCTCTTGGGGGCTTCCTGGCCACGGTGTCGTTCAGATCCATGTTCGTCGTGGATGGAGCAACCACCATCCTCGCCGCGATCGTATTGATGCTCTCGGGATGGAAGCTGCCAACCGGCGGCCCGCACCATACGTCCAGAAGGCATCACGACGAAGCGAGAACGATTCTGGGCGACCGGAAACTGGTCGTTTTTCTGATCGCCGAGTTTCTAGTCGCGATCGTGTTCTACCAGCACGAGTCGACGCTGTCGCTCTTCATGGTGAACTACCTGAGCTTCACGCCCGCTTTTTACGGAGCGTTGTTCACCATCAATACTTTGTTGATCGTGGCGCTGGAGGTCCCGCTCAATCAGGCGACATCACACTGGCCGGCGGCGTGGGCGCTGCTAACGGGATGTGTACTGTTTGCGCTCGGGTTCGGCGGGCTGGCAATCGTATCCTCGGCGGTGGGCATCCTTATTACCGTCGTCCTCTGGACGTTTGGCGAGATGATGTTGTTCCCCGCGATGGCCGCGTATCTAGGCGACATCGCACCGCCTGCCCGACGAGGAGCCTACATGGGCGCCTACAGTATGTCGCTTGCACTGGCACTCACTTTCGGGCCGTGGCTCGGAACGCAGATGCTGGCGTCGTGGGGCCCGACGACTCTCTGGGTGATCATGTTTGCATTCGGGGCGCTGGCCGCTGCGCTGATGGCGTATGCAACGCCTCGACGCCCGCTCCTCCACTCGCCAGCCGTCGCTGAATTTTAGCGACGATCATTTCGATCGCGATCGCGTTGTGTCCGCCGCGCGGGACGATGACGTCCGCGTACCGCTTGCTCGGCTCGACGAACTCAAGGTGCATTGGCTGAACGGTCGAGAGATACTGATCGATTATCTCATCGAGCGGCCGGCCACGCTCCCGCGTGTCCCGTTGCAGGCGCCGAATCAGCCTGACATCCGCATCAGCGTCGACGAACACTTTGACGTCGCACAGCTGGCGAACTCGATCGTCGACGAAAAGAAGGATGCCATCAATCACCACCACGTCCGCCGGTTCTACACGGACGGTCTCTTTGCGGCGTAGATGAGTGACGAAATCGTACTCGGGCTTATCGATCGGCCGTCGACGACTCAGTGCCTCCAGATGCTCGCAGAGAAGAGCGTAGTCGAAAGCATCAGGGTGATCCCAATTCAGTGTGCGGCGCTCATCGAGCGTCAGTTGCGGAAAATTCTTGTAATACGCGTCCATGTCGATGAACGCCACCGAAGAAGTGGTGAGCAAATCGGCCACATTGCGAGCGACGGTCGACTTGCCGGAGCCCGATCCGCCGGCGATACCGATGATCAACGGTTTCAGCATGAGAAGCCAAACCTACGTATCTGTTGCATGGAACGCATTATGCCTTTTTCAATGCGCAGGATTTCATCAGGAAACGCAATGAGTTTTCGTGTTATCGCCGCATCCATCGCGCTGCTCACCATCGGCGCGTGCAGCGGCTTCAAGCGTGGGTCGGGTGCCACTGATCTCAATCAGCCCAGCGTCGTGCAGGTCGACAATCAGGCCTTTCTCGACATGACGGTATACGCGGCAAGAAGTACTGAGAGAATCCGTCTCGGTACCGCCACGGGAAACAGCAAGACGAATTTTCGCATCCCATCGTCGTTGGTTAGGGGCCTCACTCCCTTGAGGTTCATCGCCGACCCAATCGGCGCAACCCGCGCGTCGGTAAGCGAAGAAATCACGGTCGCACCGGGCGACACGGTCGTGCTGACGATTCCCCCGACCTAGGAAAGCGTTACCGAATCGCGCCCGGCGCTGGGATCACCGACAGAGCTCGCGTCAAACACGTCAGGTGGACGATCGGCGATCGCGCGGCGCGCAGCTCGCCGTCAAGCTCTATCGCGGGCGGAGCGTCAAAGGTGAGCGTCAGATCCTGGACTCGACCGCTCGAAACGGTCGGCATGCCGAGATGCGTGCCCCGCATCGCCGCAGCGAAGAGGCGAACGCGTTCAAATAGTCCGCTGTCGTCGATAAAACAGATGTCGAGCCTGCCGTCGGTTACCGACGCCTGCGGCGCAATCCGGAAGGCACCGCCCAGGAATTCTCCGTTCGATACCGTCACCATCAGCATTCGTCTCGTGCCTCGCTGAACGACGCGATCCGCCGAAACCTGAACGCCCTTATAGGTCAGTAGTTGTTTCAGTGCGGAGTATACGTAGACGGCATCGCCCTTGAGGAACTGGACACGATTGCTTGCGTCGAGCACGGATGCGTCGAAACCGAAACCGCAGCTGTTGAGAAAGTATCGACCATCGATTGAACCGACGTCGATGGCGACTGGTTGAGCAGTCGTGACAAGATCCGCCGTCCGTTCTGCGTCGAACCGGGCCACGCCGAGCGTTTTCGCGAAGTCGTTGCCGGTGCCGGCGGGAAGCATGGAGAGGGCACATTCGGCTTGAGAGTCGACGATGACGTTTGCAATCTGGCTGCAGGTTCCATCGCCGCCGACCGCGACGATGATTTTTGCTCCGGTGGCGATGGCGCGTTGAGCGAGAGTTGCTTCTTCGCCGCTTGTGGTTGTCTCGTAAAACGCAGTGACTTCGCGGCGTGAGAAGGCTTCGCGAATGGCGGGTATGGATGCGCGAATCCCGCCGCGACCGGCGGCGGGATTAATGATCACAGCGATTGGCTTGGCCACCGGCGCGCGCCTTTGCAGAGCTTGGGGATGAAGATACGAGTGAGTGGGGGTTGAAGTGAGAGAACGAGCAAACTAGGTTGACCATCCCTTCCGACCGGCGATTGATCGGCTCAGGAAGTGCGGAATGGATTCGGAGTTAGAAGGAATTTTGCTTCGAATCACTTGACGAATGAACCAGTCAGGTTTATTGTTCAAGGCTGCTGCAGAATTTGCAGCAAAAGCTGTTTGAAAATCGAAATTGAGATCGATGGATGTGCGAGGCGAAGTCTATGATCCGGGGCCAATTCAGTGCTTCGGGGAGACTTCAAAACCTGAAACATTCAAAGTGATTCCGGACGTGGAAATCGAAAGATTTACGTCTGGAGACGACCGCGTTCGGGAGAGCAATCAAATCTTCAAACTATTGGAGAGTTTGATCCTGGCTCAGGACGAACGCTGGCGGCGTGCTTAACACATGCAAGTCAAGGGGGCCCAGCAATGGGCAACCGGCGAACG
>DASUZC010000148.1:0-18854 GCA_036377095.1 Gemmatimonadaceae bacterium | reverse complement strand
GCGATCATCATCACATTCATCGTCTACTCCACGCGCTGATTTCTGGAAAGTCGGCAGCGTTCATCCGAGCTCGACTCTCACGACGGAGATCAGCCGCTGCAGGGCCTGCATTACCACGGCCGTTTCGGGATGACGCAGGATAACGTAACCATCACCCTCGTAGCTAGCGGCGGGCGCCTGTCCGAGCACCGGAAGTTTCGCATCCACCACGAGTGAACCCATCTCGCGCTGGATCTGATCCAGACCGTGTACGTGTTGGATCCTCCCGCTTCCCTGACCGCGCAGAAATGCCGCTCCCACCGCGTACTTCCGCGTCGGGCGCTCGAAGGTGCCGAAGACCATCACTTGCGCCCACGCGCGGACGAAGTCGATGTCGTGCGCACGCGAGTTGAGAGTCGTGATCTGCGCCCCTGGTGGTCGGGCGGCCACCTCGGAGATCGCGATCGTCCCGTCGCGGCGGCGAAACCACTCCATATGACTTAGCCCCGTGTCCATTCCGAGGACCTCGAGTGCTCGCGAGCCTGCCTGCCGAATGTCGTCGTATCGCGCGTCATCCACTTCGCGAGGGCACACCACGCACCACTGAATCCACGGATTGCGCAGCACCTCGAGCGGTGTCGGGTAGTAATGAGTGAGCGAATGCCACACCGCTCGCCCGCCGATCGAGATCGTCTCCAGCGAGTACTCGTCGCCGGTGATGAACTCCTCGAGGAGAGCCGCGTGGCCTGCGCGCGGAGCGGCCTTCGCGATCGCATCGCGCAGTGTCGCCTCGTCGTCGGCGCGGAACGTCGCGATCGCGCCGGCGCCCGCAGGCGGTTTGATCACGACGGGAAAGCCGACCTTTCGCGCAAACGCCAGGGCCTCGCCTTCACTTTCGACGAGCGCATGTTTTGCGCACGGCAGGCCGGCCGCGCGCAACGCGTCTTTCATTTCGGACTTGTCGCGGAAGCGGCGCGCGACTGCTGCGCCCATTCCGCTGATTCCCACCTTCTCACGAACTTCGGCGAGAGGAACCTGCAGCTGTTCGTAAGCGCCGAAGAGACGGTCGATCGGACCGAGCCGTCGTGCCAGTTCTTCCGCCGCCCACGATAGCTGACGGGCATCGAGTACGTCGTCCACGCGCCAGTGCGCATCAACTCTCTGTGCCAAACTCGGCGAAAGTTTTTCGGCCGGGTCCTGAGTGATCACGCCGAGCCGGACATCGGACAGACTCGCTACAGCCTCGATCATGCGCGACGCATTTTCTGACAGGATTGGAGCCACGAACACGACAGTCGGCATCGGTGTGCTAGTAGCCAAGCCTGTCGATGAAGTGCGGAAGCATCTTTCGCCACCACGGCCAGTCGTGATTCACGTCGTGGCCCCAGAGATCGAGCCAATGTGGTATCCCTTTCCGATGCAAGATCTCGGAGAAATTCCGCGACGCATCCGGCGCTTCATACGCTCCCTGACCCGTCGCAATCACAATGCGGCTGTGATGCCGCAGAGTGTCGAGGGGCCCATTTGTCAGCCCCGGTACATACCACGCCGGGTTGTTGAAGAAGCAATTCTCATCCGAGTAGCCGCGCAGATACGAGGGCTCCAGATCGTAGAATCCGCTCATCCCGATCAGTGTGTCGAACAGGTCCGGCCGGCGAAAAAACGCATTCGCCGCGTGAAAGGCGCCGAAGCTGGCACCAGTCGTTCCGATTCTCTCGGATTTGTTGCCGACCGCGGTGCGAATGTAGGGGACGACCTCCTCCTCGACGTAGCCGGAATAGAGCGCCTGGCGGCGCGCCTGTTCCTGCTTTGGAAGCGAGCGGTCCATCCACGCGTGCTTGTTGATGCTGTCGATTGAGAAGAGCCTGATCCGCCCGGCCATGATCGCGGGCTCGACCGCCTTCACGAGGTAGAAGCGCTCGTTCTCTAGATAGTCGGCCGCCGCCGTCGGAAAAAGCAGGAGGGGGCGCCCCCGAGTACCGTACGTCACGATCGGCATCTCCAGCCCCAGTCTCGGGCTGCGCCAGCCATCGAGACGACGCGGAAGTCGGTCGTCGACGAATTTCAATTTGCTGCCGCTGCTGCCCGCTTTGGTCGCAATCCGCGCTGCCACGCCGCGGCCGCCTCGATGAACGCGTCGAAGAGTCTTCGCATCATCGGCTCCGAGTCGGCGAGATCCTCCGGATGCCACTGCACGCCGAGGACGAAATCGTCATCGACGGACTCGACGCCCTCGATCAACCCGTCGGGAGCGAACGCATTCGCGATCAAGCTGGGCGCGAGACGCTTGATGCCCTGATGGTGCATGCTGTTGACGTGAATCGTTTTCTTTCCGAGCACACGACTCAACCGCGTATCAGCGACGACTTCCACCGGGTGCACGAGGTCCTGCCGCGTGTGGACGCCTGCCTTGGGGAAATAGTCGTGCTTGATCGCGCCGGGATACTCCGCACCCAGGTCCTGGTAGAGAGTTCCTCCGGCGGCGACGCTCAACAACTGTGCGCCGCGGCAGACGGCGAGGATCGGTTTCCGGTCCTTCATCGCCCAGTTCACGAGCGTGATCTCCGTTCGGTCCCGGTCGGGATCGACGCGCCCGCACCCGTTGGTCGGATTCTCCTGATACGATTTGGGGTCGATGTCGACGCCGCCGGGGAGAAAGATCCCATCGAGCCGGTCGTAGATCGCCCGCAACGTTGGCTGATCGTCGATGAGCGGCACGATCCAGGGAACGGCGCCCGATGCAGTGAGCGTACGCACGTACCGCTGGCTCATGATCCAGCACCGCGGCAGCTCGTCCGGAACCTCCTCGAGCGTTTGTGTGGTCACGCCGATCACGGGCCGTGGCGCAGCAATCATTTAACGTCCGTTGCCTGAGTCATGACACCTTCGGTGGTTTCTGCGATGATCTGATCAACGACACTCTTCAAGTCTCCTGTCTCTTTGAACTTCGCGAGCTGCCGGTCGGCGCTCGACCCTTCTTCCATGATGCGGTAGGCGTACTCGATTTCCTTCCGCGTTCCCAGTTCATCCATCACGTCGCCGAGGAACCACTCGATCAGCTCCTTGATGAGCACTGGCGCCGGAAGCTCCTGCTTCTTCCCGAAATCTATGAGCTTGCCCTTCAGTCCCCAACGGACAGCGCGCCATTTATTCTCCTCGATCAGCTCGGAGCGATACACCCGGAAAGCCAGGTTGTCGCGTCTCAATCTCCAGATCTTTGCCACGACCGCCTGCAGAATTGCTGCGACGCAGATGGCTTCATCCACGCGCGTGCAGACGTCGCAGTTGCGGAACTCGAGGGTCGGGTACTTGTAGTGCGGCCGCACATCCCACCACAACTTCGACGCGTCGGGGATGCTCTTTGTACGCACGAGAGTGTCCACGAGGTCGAGGTAATCCGCATTGCTCGAGAACACCCGCGGCACGCCGCTGCGCGGAAAATTCTTGAAGACAATGCTGCGGTACGAATGAAGGCCGGTCCTGCGTCCAGCCCAGAACGGCGAGCTGGTAGAGAGGCAGAGTATGTGTGGAAGCACGTACCGCGCCGCGTTCAGGCAATCGATGCGGAACTCGGGGTCCTCGATGCCGATGTGTACGTGGGTTCCGAAAATCAAAAGCCGGTGCGCCAGATCCTGCAGCTCCTCCTTTACGCCGAGGTAGCGCTCGAGCGGCGTCACGCGCTGCTGCTGCCAGGAGGAAATCGGGTGCGTGCCCGCGGCCGCGATCGTCAGGCCGTGCGACGCTGCTGTTTCCACTATCGCCCGGCGGAGTTTGATCAGCTCGTCACGGGCCTCCTGGATGTTGGCGCAGACGCGCGTACCGATCTCCACCTGGCACTCGTGCAGCTCCGGCTTCACGTCACGTAGCTGCGGCAGGTCGGACCTCATGATCTGCTCGATTCCGCTCTGCAGCAGACGGCTCTCGGGATCGATGATCTGGTACTCCTCCTCGATCCCGACAGTGAGAGAAGGAGGGTTCAGCTGTGACTGCTTCATCTCCTCTCCAGCAGAATGGTTGGGACGTTCGAGCCACCGCCGGCGGTGACGTTCAACAACTCGTCAGTCGAGATGCGCGTGAGGCATCCCTCGACGAAACGGCCGTGTGACACGTAGGGCGCGGTATCGAGTGAGCGATCATAGATCTCGAGCCGGTCCCCAACCCACGATGGAAACGGTTCCTCTGGAATCGACACGCGCTGCTGCACGATGTACGGCTCGTCGAGCGCGGTCCGGATGGCGTCCTGCCATTTCTCGCCAGTGACTGTCCATCCGAGCACGATGCCGCGACCACCATAGTCGTCGTTCGGCTTGAGCACGAGACGTTCACGGTTATTGGCGATCCAGGGCAAAAGGTCGATTCGTTTGCCCTCGAATTCGGTGGAGCGCTCCGCTACAACGCGTGTCCACGGAATGTGCGACGTGACCGCACGCCGTTGCGCTTCGCTGAACAACCCGGCGTTACGCTCGTCGCCGACGACGGCGAGACTGGCTTTCTTGTGCAGCAGCTTGCATCGAAACGGGTTCACCATGCAGACCGCGCGATCCCGCACGGCGCGCACCACGTCGTGGTCGAGGCCGCACTCCTTCACCAGCTCGTCGATCAGGACCCGCTTGTATATGAGTGTCACGTGAAGGTCGCCGGCAAACAGTTTCCCGTTCCTGTACTCCATCGCCCGCGGATCGGCAATCACGCATTCGACTCCGTTCCGCTTGAAAAAGTCGCGGAAGATGCGGAATTCGCGCTGGGTGGGAACGTCGGACCAGTCCACGATCGCGATGCGCGGGGCGTTACGCGTTCCGCTCCACTCCCGGTGTGCGGCGAGCAACGCGTGCGCTACGCCGGCCGTCGACGGCAGCGGCCAGCAGTGGTACTCACGCCTGAACTCCGACATCACCGGCAATGAAAGAAAGAGCTCCGTGAGCTCGTCGGCGTATCCCGCACCGGCGGGAGTCTCGGCGTTGTATTCCGTGAACTTGAGTCCGGACGCGTCCGCGCCCTCGACGAAGAATGCATCGAGGCGAGAGGTCGGGCTGGCATCCCGGAATCCGGGGTCGTCGTGGATCAGCGATTCCTCCCAGTCGTGCAGGCCGAACTGCGCGCGGAGTCCATCGTCGGACATCGCCGCGACGCGGGCCGTCTCGAACGCCGATAGAAGGAGCGCTGACTTGTTGGCGATCAGCCGGTACTGCTCCAGCGTCAGGAAGCGCGGACGAAGAACGGAGCAAAGCGGCCGCCCGCCGAACTCGAGATCCCGCGCGCGCAGCTCGCGCACAAACCACTCGTGCGAATCCGCCGCGACCTCGGACGTGAGCAGATCATGATAGCGCGCGACAGCGGATTTCACCCCCGCACCGTCGCGAACTTCGCGGCCTGTGGCGACGAGCGTGGCGTCTGCGCCATGCCGATTGCCATGTCGGCCATGTGCTTCACCGTCCAGTCGAAGAATGGACGTGTCAGCGAGTTGATATCCATGTCGGGCGCGGGGTTCATAAAATCAATCGCGTAAGGCACTCCGTCGCGCACGGCGAACTCCACACTGTTCATGTCGTAGCCGAGCGCGCGCACGAGGGTCAGCGCGTCCTCGACGATGCGGTTCTTGAGATCGGCCGACAGATACCTGTCGTCCTCGATGTAACGGCGCGCCTTTGGGTCATACTGCATCGGGAGCACATCCTTCTGACCCAGGCAAAGGCAGCGGATGTACTTGTCCCATTCGATGAATTCCTGCAGCACCATCGTCAGCAGGCCGCTACCGTTGTAGTGCTTGATCACTTCCTCGAGCGAGCGGCAGATGTAAACGTCGCGCCATCCACCGCCGTGCGCATCCTTGAGCACGCATGGAAGTCCGACATATTCGATCGCGCCTTTCCAGTCCATTGGAAACCGGAGATTGCGCAGGCTCTCGGAGTGCGAGATGGCGGGGATGTACTCCTTGTTGGGGAGCACGACGGTTTTCGGATGCGCCACGCCCAGCACGGTCGCCAGTGAGGCGTCGAAGAACTTGTCGTCGGCCGACCACATGAAGGGATTGTTGACCACCTTCGTGCCCAACAGCGACGCATGCTTGAGGTACGCCCGGTAGAAGCCGACCTCGTGCGAGATGCGATCTATGATCACGGCGTAATCGCCCGGCACTCCCATGCGGGTGATGTCCAGCGACACGTACTCGGCGGTGACTCCTGCCTTGCGGCGATTCACCTCATCGATGAACGCCGGAGGGAAGGACCACTCACGGCCAACCAGGAGGCCGATCTTCGGTTCCATCGGGTGCTCACTCCGCATCGGGTTAGAAAACATAACGCGACAGACAGCTCATCGGGACAGCGGTCGCTTGAGCGGTCCTGGTGCTATGGACTCGCCGCCGGAAGTCTCAGTTCGAAGATTGCCCCACCGCCTTCACGATCCGCGTAGGTGAGCGTCCCACCCTGCGCCTCGGCGAGGCGTCGGGCGATGGAAAGGCCCAATCCGGTTGATTGACCATCCGCAGACTTTCCGGGGAGCCGATAAAACGGGGTGAACACCCGGTCGCGTTCGGAGGCGGGAACACCGGCACCCCGATCCTTCACTCGAAATACCACAGATGCGTCCTCGACGCCGCCGGTCAGCTCGATCGTCGCATTCGAGGGAGAATACTTGAATGCGTTCTCGATCAGATTGCCGAGTATGCGCAGCGAGTGCACGAAATCGAAGCGTCCGAATGAGATAGTCGCCGGGTCGTCGAGCGATGCTTTGAGCCGCTCGTGGTCCGGTCTGCCGGAGCTTTGCTGAACCGCGGCGCCCAGCAGGTCATCAACGGCGTTTACCTGAATGTCCAGCGACAGCGCGCCGGCATTGAGCCGTCCCACGTCGAGCAGGTCAGTCACCAGCCGATTCAATCGGTCTGCCTGTTCTTCGATGATTAAGGCCCGCTCATCACCAAGCGGCTGCATCTCGTGAGCGAGCGCCTTGATCGCCGTGAGTGGCGTGCGCAGATCGTGCGAGAGCGATGACAGCAGCGCATCCTTGAGTTTGTCCGCCTCCCGTAGCGCCTCGGCGCGTTCAACAGCGGCACGCTCCGATTTAGCCCGATACAACAGTTGGGCAGCGACGACGCTCGTCACCAGAAACACCACCAGTACCAGCCAGTCCAGCGGATTGCGTACGACCAGCGTGTTGTATGGCGGGAGAAAGAACCAATCGAGAACGAGAAAAGCAGCGAGCGCGATCGTGATACCGAGCGCGCGGCCGCCGGCAGCACTGGCGGCTAATACCACTAGCAGAAACACGAGAGCGACATGCGCCTCGCCCACCTGTGGTCTCGCTGCGGAGAGGATGAGCGCAGCCGCGGCGAGCGCGAGAAACGCTGCGACCCAGGTCAATAACCTCGCGTTTCGCCGCAAGCTAATCATCGGCGACCCGTCGGTCACGCGTCCTGTGCAGTCAAGGCCTCAAATCGATAACCGACGCCCGGCTCAGTGATGATGTAGTGCGGATCGAGGGGATTCGTTTCGATTTTCCGCCTGACATTCGCGATGTGCACGCGCAGGTATTGTTGCGCATCCCCAAACTGGCGCCCGACCCACACGGCGGCGAACAGCTGACGATGGGTCATCGTCTTGCCGGCATTGGCCATTAACACGCGCAGCAGCTCCCACTCGGTCGGCGTCAGGTGCACTGGCTCGCCGTTTTTCTCCAGCGTGCGTGAATCGAGGTTCATCTTCAGCGCGCCGAATGCAACTGTTTTGGTGCCTGTTACTCGCGGCGCGTTTGCGCGCCGCAGCAACGCTCTGACACGCGCCTTGAACTCGAGCGTGCTGAACGGCTTGGTGACATAGTCGTCCGCACCGGCATCGAGCAGCTGCGCCTTCTCATTGTCTGCGTGTCGGGCGGAAAGGACGAGAATGATCGCGTTCGAGGATTTGCGGATCTGCGTCGCGACGGAAACGCCGGTGGAATCGGGCAGGCCAAGGTCGAGCACGATCAGCGCCGGATGCTCGTCCGCGGCGATGCGCACGCCTTCCTTGCCGGTCGATGTCTCGAGGACGCGCCCGAAATCCTCGGCGAGCGCGTTTGCCACCACTCGACGGATGCGGGGCTCGTCGTCGATGATGAGAGCAGTTTCAGTTGCCACGTCTTATGATCGCATCTCGGCGTGTGCGGCACTATGCCGGCCAGTTTTCAGAGCCTGAGAGTGGCGCGTAAGATTTGTGGAATCTTTGTACTGCCCGTTCCCCAGGTTTGCACCTTCCAATGCTATGGCAAACCCGTATAAACGGTTGAAACAAATCCTGTTCGGCAGGCCTCTGCCGAGCGAAAGGCTGGAGCACGAACGGCTGAACAAGAAAACTGCTCTCGCGGTTCTCTCGTCTGACGCAATCTCCTCCGTCGCGTACGCCACCGACCAGATCCTGATTGTCCTCGCGGTAATGGGGACGGCGGCCGCTGTTCACTACAGCGTTCCAATCTCGGGCGTGATCGTCGGGCTGCTGGTACTTGTCGGCCTCTCGTATCGGCAGACGATCTTCGCATATCCAAATGGTGGCGGCTCGTATACGGTTGCTCGAGAAAACCTCGGCATCGGTGCGGGTCTCGTTGCGGCCGCCGCACTTCTCACCGACTACATCATGACGGTGGCGGTCTCGATCGCCGGTGGGATCGCCGCGATTACGTCAGCCTATCACGGATTGATTCCGCACACGGTTTTGCTGTGCGTGCTCTCGATCGCGTTTCTGGCAATCGTCAATCTCCGCGGAGTGCGCGAATCGGGTTTAGTGTTCAGTGTTCCGACGTACGTGTTCATCATCATGATGCTGGCGTTGATCGGGTACGGTGCCTACAAGGCCTTCCTTGGTGGTGGACCGGCGGACGTCACCGGAGTGGTGAAGCTTGACCGCGTTTCGGTGCAGCAACACGGTTTGCTGAGCGCGCCGACGAGCTTCGCGCTCGCCTATCTGCTGATACGCGGGTTCGCCGAGGGATGCGCGGCGATGACGGGAACAGAAGCGATCTCGAATGGCGTGATGGCGTTCAAGAATCCGGCTCAAAAAAACGCCGCCACCACGCTCGGATTGATGGTGACGATTCTGGCCGCGTTCTTTTTGGGAACGAGTCTGTTGGCGCGGCATTATGCGGTGATGCCGACGACAACCGACACAGTGCTGTCGCAATTAGCGGATTACATCTTCGGACGCGGCGCGCTGTATTACGTGTTCCAGTACAGCACCTTCGCCATCCTGGTTCTGGCGGCAAATACAGCGTTCGCTGATTTCCCGCGGCTCTCCGGAATTCTGGCCAACGATGGCTACATGCCGCGCCAGTTGGCGGCGCGCGGCGACCGGCTCGCTTTCTCGAACGGCATCATCGCGCTGGCGGTGATAGCCGCGATCATCGTCTCACTCTTCAGCGGCCAGACCAACGCGCTCATTCCGCTTTACGCAGTCGGCGTGTTCGTCTGCTTTACGCTTTCGCAGGCCGGAATGGTGATGCACTGGCTCCGCTCGCGCGCGCCAGGCTGGAGATGGAAGGCGTGGCTCAACGGCATCGGAGCGGTTGCGACTGGGATCGTCTCGATCATTCAGGTCGTCACCAAATTCGTCGAAGGCGCCTGGATCGTGGTGCTGATTATCCCGCTCATCATCCTGCTGCTGAGCAGAATTCACCGACACTACGTGCAGTTCGCGGCGGAGGTGGAGTTCAAGGGACAGAGTCCGATCCTGCCGTTGCATCACTCCGTCGTCGTGCCCGTCAACAGCATCACCAAGGCGACGTCAGCCGCGTTGGTGTATGCGACCACGATCTCGGACGAAGTCGTTGCCGTTTACGTCGAAGTGGACAAGCGAGCGACTGCGAAAATAAGAGCGGATTGGGAGGACTGGGACATTGGTGTTCCCCTGGTCGTGATTCCATCTCCCTATCGATCCGTGCTCAAGCCGCTGGTGGAGTACGTCGAAACTCTGCGGCTGGTGATGCCGGGTGAGCTGGTGACAGTCGTCGTCCCCGAGATCGTCCCCAAGAAATGGTGGGAGCACCTGCTCCACAACAAGACCGCGCTCTATATCAGAACCGCGTTTCTGTTCAAGCCCAACGTTGTGGTGACGAGTGTGCCGTTCCTGCTCGGTCACGCGTATCGACTGCGTGATTTGCTGGAGCACGACGATCAGGTCGATGAGTCGTTCGAGCAGGGCTCTCCGTCAGAAGCGGTTGTCGAAGCCGGCGCGGGAAGGGATGAGGCAGCATGAACGCGCGCGCCGTGGTCTTGATTGGTCTGCTCGCTGCTTGCTCGGGTGGGTCGGCCGCGGTTATCGGCGATAACGAGCGCGAGTCGAGCAGACAGCTCACGGGAGCGTGGGACGCAACTCTGTCACTCGCGCATCCGTATCCGCTGGCGTTCAACGCGTCGCCCACGCGCCGAATCTGCGGTACGATTGGATTTGTCGACGGTCGCGCCCTGCAGAACAACGGTGCCGCTTACGAAAGCAATGGCGTGTATCGGCTGGATCTGACCCGGCTCGGCCTCGATTGGCTCGACGACAGCAGGTATCCGGCTGCGCTCGCCAGACAACCGATGGCGGCGAAGACTCACTCCGCTGCCGCAGATTCAGTCACCATCGTGCTCAACCCGGACAGTCAGGAGCGGATCTTGTTGCTGGGGCGCTACGATGCCGCTGGAATAGATGGAGACTGGACGGCGCAATCCGCGCGTGGCACCGCAGCAGGCTCCTTCTCGCTGCGACCGCATTCACCGGGCAACGAGACACGCTGCTAATCAGGCGGCGCGGGTAGTCGGCTCGAATGGTATTTCTGTCGTCCGCGCCGACTTGCGTCCGCTGAGCACGATGAACCATTCATGCGCCGATGCGACGATGATCACGATTACCGAAATCAGAAAGAACGCAGCCACCCCCGCATCGATATAGTCGTTGACGATCAATCTCCGCGCGTCGCTCAGCGTCTGAACCCCCGCCGGCAAAATGCTGTTCGATATTTGCGCCCTAACGGCCGTGGCGTGGGCCAGGAAGCCGAGCTTGGGATCGGGCGACAAGATCTTCTGGTATCCCGCGGTCAACGTCACAATCGCCAGCCAGGCGAGCGGCAGGATCGTCACCCAGGCGTAACGTCCTTTTCCCATCTTGATGATGATCGTCGTGCCCACGCACAGAGCCACCGCCGCCAGCAGCTGATTCGAGATTCCAAATAGCGGCCACAGCGAGTTGATGCCGCCGAGCGGATCCATCACTCCCTGGTAGAGGAAATATCCCCACATTGCGACTACGAGCCCGCTCGACATTACGACCGCCGGATACCACGACACCCGACCGATCGGCGCCCACACGTGCTTCAGGAGGTCCTGGAGCATGAATCGTCCAACACGCGTGCCGGCATCGACGGTGGTCAGAATGAACAGCGCCTCGAACATGATGGCGAAGTGGTACCAGAGCGCCATCGCGGTCGAGCCGCCGAGCACTCGCGAGAACAGGTGCGCCATGCCCACCGCAAGGCTCGGCGCGCCCCCGGTTCGAGACAGCAACGACTTCTCACCAACTTGATCGGCGAGTTGCTGCATCTGTGCGGGATCGAGCATAAATCCCCAATGCTGCACAGCGGCTGCAGCACTCGCGGCAGTCGTCCCAATCGCACTCGCGGGTGCGTTAATCGCGAAATACACTCCCGGAGTGAGCACGCATGCCGCAATCAACGCCATGATCGCAACCAGGGATTCCATCAGCATCGCACCGTAGCCCACGAAACGCGCATCCGCTTCGTTGGCGAGCAGCTTTGGCGTCGTACCCGATGCGATCAGCGAATGGAAGCCGCTGATCGCGCCGCAGGCGATGGTGATAAACGCAAACGGGAAGATCTTACCGGCGAAGACCGGGCCCGTACCATTTGTGAACTGCGTCAGCGCCGGCATCTGCAGTGGCGGCAGGACGATCACAATACCGAGCGCTAGGGCGAGCACTACTCCAATCTTCACGAACGCCGACAGGTAATCGCGCGGCGCCAGCAGCAGCCAGACCGGTAGTACCGATGCGAAGAAACTGTACGCCATTATGAGCAGCGCCAGCGTCCTGCCGCTGAGTGTGAACGTCGGAGCGAGCGCCGGGTTCTGCGCCACCCATCGTCCTGCCAACAGCGACACGAGCAGCAACACCAGACCGATCGCGCTCGCTTCCAGCACGCGGTGTGGCCTGATCCAGCGCATGTACACGCCCATGATCAACGCCGTTGGAATCGTAAGCCCGATTGTGACGACTCCCCACGGGCTGGCCTTGAGTGCGTTGACTACCACCAGTGCGAGTACCGCGATCAGCACGATCATGATGCCGAGCACCGCCACCAGCGCTGTGTATCCGGCAACCGTCCCGATCTCTTCCTTCGCCATCTGCCCGAGCGACTTGCCATCGCGCCGAACCGAGGAGCAAAGAATGACGAAGTCCTGCACCGCGCCGCCTAGCGCGACACCAACGATTATCCAGATCGCGCCTGGCAGAAAACCGAATTGAGCAGCGAGAGTGGGACCCACGAGCGGGCCGGGGCCGGCGATCGCGGCAAAGTGGTGCCCGAAAACGATCCACTTGTTGGTGGGTGTGAAATCACGTCCATCGTTGAGGCGAAGCGCGGGCGTAGGTCGCGCTGGATTCAGCGCGAACACCTTCGTAGCGATGAACCGGCTATAGAAACGGTACGCGACGGCGTAGGTGCAAACGGCCGCGGTCAGCAGCCAGGCGGCGTTTACCGATTCACCACGCGACAGTGCCAGCACGGCGAAACTCGCCGCGCCGAGCAAAGAGACGATTGTCCAGATAACGATGGTGCGAAGTCGCCGCATGACATCCATCCGCGTAGGCGATGAAATTGAGTATGCGTTAACTTTCGCCGCAATCCAGACCTCGACTTTGCGATACTACTTTTCAATTGCGGCAGCCGCAGTCGCGCTGGCGTGCGCGTCAAATCCACCGGACACTTCATCGCCGCCGGCACAGATGCGCCCGCTCGAGCGCATGGCCGGCCAGCAGATTCTCCTGCTTCCCGTCCAGTACCTGTCGGCGACAGACAGTCTCGGCTGGATGAAAAGTATCCCGAACCGCGCTGCATTCCTCGACGATCTCGACGGTCAGATCGAGCGTGAGCTCAGCGCCCGCGGCCTGGGATCGACGTGGAAGTTTGGGCGCGAGGTAGCGCGTGCGTCGAAACTCAACAGCATTCTGATGACGGATGCGCGCACACTGTCCGCGGAGTGGCTGCGCGGTCGCGTTATCGAGGAAAGCACGGTTCGCGATCCACTGGCGTCGCAGGTTCGTGGACTGGTCGGTCTGAAGGGATCCCGTTACGCGCTGCTGCCGGTGGAGGTGAGGCTGTCGAGCCGTGGTGGTACAGGCGTTGCGACTTTGCGCGTCGTGCTGATCGATTCCCGCATGGCTCTCATCAAAGGGGTATGGGAGGTCTCCAGCGATCCGATGACAACTTTCTCACCCGCGCTCACGGCCAGTGTGGCGAGGCATTTCGCGGATCTCGTCGTCGCGCCCTAAGGTAAGCGGCGGGATTCCCCGACACGCGAGAAGGGAGCCGCCGTCTGCGCTTCCCGCTACCCGTTTCCCGCCTGCCGCCAAGTGACCAGCATCTTTCATGTCTCCGATCTTCACTTCGGGTGGCCTGCCGTTCCCGAACAGATCGAGGCGATCGAACGGATAATCGCCGAGGCGAAGTTCGACGTAGTGGTGATCTCCGGTGACCTGAGCCAACGCGCGCGTTCGGGTGAATTTCAGCGCGCGGCGGCGTTTATTCGCGATGCCAAGAAAGTAAGTCGCGTTATCACCATTCCCGGAAACCATGACGTGAAGTGGTGGCGTGCGCCCCTCGGCTTTGGACACAAGCCGGACGTATACCACAACTACCGTCGCTTCATCGACAAAAACCTGGAGCCGGTGCTTCACGTCCCCGGTGCCACCTTCGTCGGCATCAATACCGCGCACGGTGTTACGTTGCGAACGTTGACCTGGAACCTGCGCGACATCTCCATCATCGGCGACATCCACAAGCATCAGCTCGACAAGGCGAAGGAGCTTTTCGAGAAATCACCGCCGCGCGATGCGCGGGTAATCGTGATGCATCACAATCCGGTGCGTGGCGAGCTCTCCCAGCGACACGGGCTCAAGAATACGCAGAAGATTCTCGGGGCTTTCGCCGAGATGGGCGTCGATTTAGTGTGTTGTGGACATGACCATCAGGAGTCGGTGCACTTCATCGAGCACACCCGCAAGGGGACGGTGATCTCGACCGCAGGCACCATCTCCAATCGCTCACGTGGAGGCAGGCCTTCTTCAGTCAACGTTATCGAGATCTCGCCGACGACGATCGATGTAACAACTCACGTGTGGTCGAAGGACCATCGCACGTTCACGAAGGGCCCGCACAAGTGCTTCAAACGGACGGATTATGTGGCGCCTGAGTGATCGCGATCAGCTCAGGCTGGAGCTGGACGAAGCTCCGCCGACAAATGCTGAAGAACTGCGTTCGCGACTACAGCGACTCGGCCTCGGCTCGCAGTATCGCGTTCGCCTGACCAGCAACCGCACGGTCGTCGTCAGCTACAGCGGCGGTGATCTGCGCATTCACAACAGCTTTCTGGAGGCGAACGAAGAAGTCTGGAAAGCGATCATAACCTTCGTTCACGGACGAACGCGTGTCGCGCGGAACGCTGCTCGCCGGACAATTCTCGAGTTTCCCGTTGCCAGGGCGGAAACGCCGCGGCGCAGGCGCGCACCGGAGAAGCCGCATCCCGCAGATCTACCGGCAATTCGCGAGCTCACACGCTTGCACCAGATCTACAATGACGAGCGATTCGGCGGACAGCTGCGCAGGATTCCAATTCGCGTTTCACGCAGAATGCGTAGCCGACTGGGTCACTACAGTCCGGCGGCCGATGGTTGCGAGCCCGAGATTGTCTTGAGCCGCCGCCACATTCGTCGCGACGGCTGGGAGGAGGCGCTGCATACGCTGCTGCACGAGATGGTGCACCAATGGCAGGACGAGCAGGGGCTGGTCGTGGATCATGGACCATCCTTTCGCGCTAAGGCTCGCGCGGTGGGAATAACGCCGCTCGCATGTCGGGCTGTTGCGTGAGGCGCTTGAGGACCGAGGACCAAGTGCATCTATGATCGCGGACTAATTGAGGAATGCGGACAAAGGCGAACATGAGGAGCCAGGACTTAGAGCACGATCTGGCGCCTGCGAGGTCCGCGGTCCTGCGGGTTGGCGGTTTGTCCTCGTTTCTCGATTAGTCCGCGATCATAGATGCACTTGGTCCTCGACCCTCGATCGAATGTTAACTTTCCCTCATGACTGACTTCTACAACCTCGATTCCGTCCTCTCTGAAGAAGAGAGAGCGGTTCGCGATACCATTCACTCCTTCGTCGATGAAAAGGTTCTGCCGATCATCGGCGACTGCTACATAGAAGGAAGATTTCCCAAAGAGCTGATCCCCGAGATGGCCGAGCTGGGGATGTTTGGCGCCAATCTGCCCGAAGAGTACGGGTGCGCCGGACTCAACAACGTTGCTTACGGCCTGATCATGCACGAGCTCGAACGCGGCGATTCCGGCGTGCGTTCCTTTGCATCGGTGCAGGGCGCTCTGGTGATGTATCCGATCTATGCTTTCGGTAGTGAGGAGCAGAAGCGCCACTACCTCCCGAAAATGGCACAAGGGGAAATAATCGGATGCTTCGGTTTGACCGAGCCCGATTACGGCTCCAATCCATCAGGAATGATCACCCGCGCCGTGGTGCAGAAGGATGGCAGCTGGGTAATCAACGGCGCCAAGATGTGGATCACCAATGGATCCACCGCGCAGGTGGCGATCATCTGGGCAAAAACCGGCGAAGACAAATCGGATAAATCCATCCGCGGATTCATCGTCCCGACAGACTCCTCCGGCTTCACCGCCAAGGATCAGAAAGGCAAACTGTCGTTGCGCGCCTCTGATACGAGCGAGCTTGTACTGCAGGATGTGAGGGTTGGAGGCGACTGTCTGCTTCCCAAATCCGGCGGGATCAAGAGCCCGCTGATGTGTCTGACGCAGGCGCGTTATGGCATCGCCTGGGGCGCGATGGGTGCGGCGCAAGCGTGCTACGAGGAAGCGCTGGCCTACGCCGGCAACCGGGTGATGTTCGGCAAGCCGATCGCCGGATTCCAGCTGCAGCAGCAGCGTTTGGCTGACATGCTCACTGAGTTGGTGAAGGGACAGCTTCTTGCCCTGCACCTGGGAAGACTCAAGGACGCCGGTACTTTCAGTCCCCAGCAAGTTTCGTTGGCGAAGCGTAATAACGTCAGCGTCGCCACCGATATCGCACGCGAAGCCCGCCGGCTGCTCGGCGCCAACGGCATCCTTGCCGAGTACTCATCAATGCGTCATATGGCAAATCTGGAGAGCGTTTACACCTACGAAGGCACGCACGACATTCATACGCTTGTCCTCGGGCAGGCCGTGACTGGCCTGAGCGCATTCGAATGACCAAGCGTCGTACGCGATCAACCGAAGGAGCGATCGATCTCGGATTGCGTGGTGAGAAAGTGCACCTCGGCGATCACATCGCCTACTTGTGGGAGAAGGACACGGAGTTCGAGGAGGCGGTCGGCTTCCTCCTCTACGGTTTGCGCAAGCGCGAACACGTTGTCGTCTTTGGTCACGACGATGCCAACGCTCGCGTGCTCGAAGTTCTAAAGCGCAAAAAGGTGGATGTCGACAAGGCGCGGTCGAGTGGTAAGCTCTCGGTCCTCTCCGGCAGTCCACACGGCGACGACATGCTTGCCGACATCGGCAATACGTTTCAGCGCGCCGTCGACCAGGGATCCAAGTGCATTCGCCTGCTCGGGAACATCGGCTGGGCGCGCTCCGGGTGGCCGGCGGATGTCGACATTTTGTCGTTCGAGGCCAAGGTCACCTCCGCTGCCAAGGAGTTTCCGTGTGTGGTGATGTGCATGTACGACGTCGCATCGCTATCCGGCGGGGTGATGATGCACGGCGCATTTGAAACGCATCCGGTGACCATCTCACGGAATATTTTGCGTGAGAATCCGTACTACGTGCGAGTCGAGGATTTCCTCAATTCTCTCGAGGAAATGGAGAATCGGGCAAAGCAGCGACACCTCAAACGTCGCACGCTTGATGACACGGCGTTCCGAGGGACAATCCGCACCACTGACGATACTCTGACGCTGTAGTCGTAGGTTAAGCACCGACTGCAGTCGAGCGGAGCGAAGGGGCCCGGGATGGGATGTCCGGGCCCCAATCGCACAGTGCGTAGTAACACCTGCGGGCATTTTGCTGCCGTCTGAGTCCGGGCGATGTCCTGCGGGAAGCGGGAGCAACTACAAAATCCCTCATGGCGCTCGCAATCGACTCGACTGGCCCAAGCGGGCCAAAGTCGCCGCTCCTCCGATCATTGGTGGAGCAGATGCGATTACGACACTACGGCGGTCGTACCGTCGGCACGTATCTCAGCTGGATCCGGCGCTATATCAGGTTCCACGGCAAGCGGCATCCGCGTGAGCTTGGGCGAGATCAAATCGTCGAGTTTCTCACATCGCTGGCCATTCAGTCGAACGTAAGTGCGTCGACGCAGAATCAGGCGCTAGCTGCGATCGCCTTTCTCTATCGAGACGTCCTCAACCTTCCTCTGGAGGACTCGGAGCAGCTGACCCGCGCCAAGCGTCCAGTGCGTTTGCCGGTGGTTTTGACCAAAGATGAGGTTTGCCGCTTGATAGGCGAGATGGATGGAGCGCCGCAATTGGTGGCGATGCTTCTCTACGGAGCTGGCATGCGGGTTATGGAGTGTTTGCAACTTCGCGTAAAGGACATCGATTTCGGCGGAAGACAGATTCTCGTCCGTGGCGGCAAGGGCAACAAAGATCGGATCACGATGCTGCCGGCCGCTTGCGCGGTGCGGCTGCGGGAGCATTTGGACGAAGTGCGTCTCATTCACGCGCGCGACCTGCGGCGTGGTGGCGGCCGAGTAGAGATTCCGGGCGCGCTGGCGAAGAAATATCCGAACGCATCGACAGAGTTCCGCTGGCAGTATGTGTTCCCCGCTGCACGAACCCATATCGATTTGGTTACTCGCGAGCTGAGGCGACACCACACCCATGTCACCGTCATCCAGCGTGCGGTAGCCGAGGCGGTTCGTTCCGCCGGAATAATGAAGCGGGCGACTTGCCACACGTTCCGGCATTCTTTCGCGACGCATCTCATCGAAGACGGTTACGACATCCGGACTGTGCAGGAGCTACTAGGGCATACGGACGTCAGAACGACGATGATTTACACCCATGTCTTGAATCGTGGCGGGCGCGGAGTGCGGAGCCCGATTGATTCGTTGTAGCTAAGGGCAGGGAGCGCAGGAATCGCGTCCGACTTCGCAGCCTATTGCCGATCTAGTATGTGAGGGTGGTTGCGCGGATCCCCTTACCCCAGGCTCCTATGGATACGATTCAGATGGAGCGTGAAGCACGTGAATTGCAGCTTCCGTCGCTGCGATTCAATTTTTCTTGGAGCCTAATTAGGCGTTAGATGGCGAATTCACTATCCCAAAGAATCGCGTCCGCCATTACCGCCAGTCTGACGCTAGTGTCACTCCTTGGAACAGCTTGCCGGACTGTTCCGAAAGAAGAATGTGGCCCGAAGTTTTTTCCAGCAACTTCGCCTCGGGCCGATGCAAAGTTGATAACAAACGTCGAACCTCAGAGCTTCTTGGGAATGGCTCTCGACAGCGTGACGAAGAATCGGCTGATAGGCGTGAGTTTCTACTTCGAAGATCTGCGAATCGGTGCTATGACAGACTCACTTGGTATCGCGCGAATCCGAGATCTGCCAATTGGCTCTCATCGGGTCGTCGTGCGG
>DASUZC010000147.1:0-2688 GCA_036377095.1 Gemmatimonadaceae bacterium | reverse complement strand
GCTTAAGGAGCGTCAGGAGCACGAGCGCTTCTTTAAGGAAATGAAGAAGCGGGATTTCTAACACCGTTTCTCTTCACCAAAATAGGAGCTCGAGTCATGCGCGTGCTACCCGTCCTCGCATTCGCCGTCGGCATGGCTGCGGCGCCACCCGCGATCGCACAACAACCCGCTCCTACTCAACCGGCAGCGGCACCGGCGCAGCAGGCCCCGCGAATCCCGCGGGCCGCGGCAAGCACCCGCGCGTCGGTCGAAGTGCTGGTAGACAGCAGGTTCGACGCGAGGGAAGGAGGATGGTTTGGCGCCCTGAATCTGGCGGGGCCTGCGAAGATCTCCATCGACTACGGCCAACCACACCTGCGCGGCCGCAATGTCATCGGCATGCCAGGCGTCGTCCCGTGGGATAGCGCCTGGCGCACGGGTGCCAACATGGCGACTCAGTTATCGACCGAGGTCGACCTCACCATCGGCAATACGTTCATCCCGCGAGGCGTCTACAGTTTGTTCTCACTCCCCACGCGCAATGGCTGGAAGCTCATTGTGAGCAAAGAGGTCATGCAGTGGGGCACCGATTACGACCCGTCCAAGGATTTTGCGCGGATCGATCTCCGCCAGCGCACGCTCGCCGAACCCGTGGAGAGTCTCACTTTCTGGCTGATTCCGGCGATCGTGGCCCCACCGTCGACGACATTCCCGCACGGCGTCCTCAAGTTTGCCTGGGGAACCACGGAGCTTTCAGCCGATTGGCGCGTCGGTCGGTAGGCCGACGCCGTCTCAGACCATCGCCTCGTAGCGAGCTGCGACCTCCGCTCTCACCCTCTTGCTCGCGCTGCGGCCCAATCGTGCGGGGTCGGCAACGGGGATATAGGTGAGCTCCTTACCGGAGGCGGCGCGCTGCAACAGCATGCCGCCACGCGCCATGTCTCCCAGACCGATGAACTCCTCGGGAAACACCAGACGCTTGCCGAAGATCGGCAGCAGAACATCCACGTACTTGGCGCTGGCGACGCTACCCAGCAGTACAACCTCGCACTTCGGGCTGATTCGCTCGGCGATCTTGCCGGCGTCGCGCTCCAGCGGGTACCGATAGCGCGAATCCTCGGCGTCGATGGCCACCGTAGCGAAGCGCTCCAGGTCGCGAAGTGTCACCAGGCTCCCCGGGGAGCAGAGTCCGTCCGTCGGCGTGATGATCTGGATACCCGGAGCCCGGCGCGGCGGCGGATTCGTGAACTCGCGGGCGTACGCGAGCTTTCCCCGGAAATACAGCCCGCTCAGAAAGCTGAATACATCGCCCAACGGCGCGCCGGGCGGGTTTCGCACCCGGACGGCGATATCGAACTCCGCCCGGTCATTAAACAGGAGCGCGGCACGCTTTCCGCCGCAGCTGGCCGGCGATAGCAGGAAGATTCGTCGCTGCTGCACGGTTATGACCTGAGCAAATATTTCGCCGCTCGGGTGAATAGTGTCGAGGCGCGTGGAGAGTTAAACTTCGGTAGGGGGATCATCATGCCAAAGAACAGATTACAGGAGCTCCACGACGTCGGCCAATCGATCTGGCTTGATAGCATCGATCGCCGCATGCTCCACAACGGCGAGCTCGAGAAGCGGATACGCGACGACGCGCTCACCGGGATGACGTCCAATCCCACGATTTTTGAGAAGGCACTCTCGTCGAGCAATGCCTACGACGACCAGATAACCGAAGCGGAAGAAAAGAACCCGAGCAGCTGGGAACTATTCGAGCTGTTGGAGACGACTGATGTTCGTGACGCTTGCGACAGGTTCGCCGGCGTATTCAGCTCGACTCGCGGCGCCGATGGTTACGTATCGATCGAAGTCTCGCCAGGCGTGTCGAACTCGGCGGATGCAACTGTCGAGGAAGCAAGACGATTATGGAAAACGGTCAATCGTCCGAACGTCATGGTAAAGGTTCCCGGCACTCGGGAAGGCGCACTCGCAGTCCGCCGCCTGATCAGCGAGGGAATCAACGTCAACATCACGTTGCTTTTTGCGATCGAAGCGCACGAGCGTGTGATTGAAGCTTTCATGGCCGGTCTCGAGGATCGCGTCAAAGCAAAACAACCAATCGATGGTCTTGCGTCAGTAGCAAGCTTCTTCGTCAGTCGAGTTGACACCGAAGTTGACAAGCGGCTCGATGAACTGATCGCCAAGGCGAGCCAGCAGGAGAAAGAGCGGCTCGCACTGCTGAAGGGCCGCGCGGCGATAGCCAACGCCAAGCTCGCGTACAGGTTGTTCCAGCAGAAATTCAGCGGGCCGCGCTGGGAAGCGCTGGCCAAGCAGGGAGCACGGGTCCAGCGTCCATTGTGGGCGAGCACAAGCACGAAGAATCCCGCGTATCGCGACGTGATGTACGTGGAGGAATTGATCGGACCGAACACGGTGGACACGATGCCACCAGCGACGATCGATGCATTCCGCGATCACGGCGTTGTCGATCGCACGGTTGACAAGAAACTCGCGGCTGCTGAAGGATTGCTCAAAGAGATCGAAGCGGTGGGCATTTCGATGAAAGAAGTCACCGAGAAGCTCCTCGTCGACGGAATCGCGAGCTTCCAGAAATCCTTCGACGAGCTCATTGCTGGTCTCGAATCGAAGATCGGATCATTGGCTGGCGGGAAGTGAGCGGCATCTACACACCACGCACAAAGATCGTCTGCACCCTCGGTCCCT
>DASUZC010000146.1:0-9189 GCA_036377095.1 Gemmatimonadaceae bacterium | reverse complement strand
CTCCCACGGATGCGGCACGTCACTCCCCGAGCGTAAGGCGCTGCGACTCGCCAGCGAGAAAGACACGAGTCAGTCGAAAGATCTCGATCGGTTGAACGAAGACGCGCGACGCAAGGCGATGGAGCGCGTGCGCGCCAACGGTCTCGGCATGAAGCTGTCCGACGCCGAGTGGCAGTGGGATCGCAAGAAGCTGACGCTGTATTTCACAGCCGACAAGCGCGTCGATTTCCGCAATCTGGTGCGCGATCTCGCATCGCTATTCCGTACTCGTATCGAGCTCAAGCAGATCGGCGTCCGCGATGAAGCCAAACGGTTAGATGGCATCGGTCGCTGCGGCAGGCAGTATTGCTCGGCGTCATGGCTTCCCGAGCTGCGGCCCGTCAACCTCGGCGTCGCCAAGGATCAGCGACTTTCGCTCAATCCGTCGCAAATCTCCGGCGCGTGTGGACGTCTGATGTGCTGCCTTCGTTACGAGCACGAATTCTACGTTCAGAGTCGCAAGCGTTTTCCGAAAGAGGGCAAAATTGTCGCAACTCCGCTTGGCGAAGCGAAAGTGATGACGGTGGACATATTCCGCGAGCGGATTACGCTCCGCGGCCTCGAGGGTGACATGCGCACAGTCACTCTGGCCGACTACAAGCTTGAGACGGAGCAGGTCGGAACCGGCGCGTCCGTCACCGTGGTCGACGAAGAGGAGTCGGGTCCCGAGGAGATCAGCCCTGAGGAGATCTCGCCGGAGCTGCGTTACACCGCCGAGCACCCTGTCTTCGTGCCGCCGAATGGAAACGGAGGTCCGACATCACGCCCGAATGCCGCCGAGATTGAGCCCGGCACCAACGGTCGCGATGGGGGCAGCTCCGGCAAGCGTCGTCGGGGCCGGCGCGGCGGCCGCCGTGGGCGCACCGAAGGCGGCGAGGGCGGCCATTAATTGGCCAAATACTTTCTCACCACCGCCATTGATTACGCGACCGCTGATCCACATCAGGGTCATGCGTTCGAGAAAATCGGCGCTGACGCGATTGCACGCTATCACCGCTTAAGAGGCGATGACGTCCATTTCCTTATCGGAATGGACGAGCACGGCCAGAAAGTCGCGCAGACGGCCGCCGAGCGAAAAGTCTCGCCTCAGGAGCTCGTCGACGCAGTCGCCGACAGCTCGGAAGAGATCTGGGGTCTGCTCGGCATCTCATACGATCAGTTCATTCGAACAACCGACCCTGCGCACAAAACCGGTGTTCGGCACTTGATCGAGCTGATCTTCGAGAACTCGCCCAACGACTTCTACGAGAAAGCCTACGAGGGGTGGTACTGCGTTGGTTGCGAGTCGTTCAAGAACGACAACGAAATCGTCGACGGCAAATGCATTCTCCATCCGACGCGTACGCTCGAATGGGTCAAGGAGAAGAACTGGTTCTTCCGTCTGAGCGCTTACACCGACCGTATCCGTAAGCTTGTTTCGAGCGAAGAATTCCTGCAGCCGAAATCCCGCCGCAACGAGATCTTGTCGCTGGTAGACTCGGGTCTCGAGGATGTCTCCGCCAGCCGCAGCCGGTTCGCGTGGGGTGTTCCGTTCCCGCGACCGACCTCTGAAGGCGAGACCCAGACCACGTACGTGTGGTTCGATGCGCTACCCAATTACCTGACAGCAACTGGTTTTCCGAGTCCTGATTACGCACGGCTGTGGCCGGCAGACTTGCATTTGATAGGAAAGGACATCACACGCTTTCACGCGGTGCTCTGGCCGGCGATGCTGATGGCGGCCGGTCTCGAGGTGCCGAAGCGGATTTGGGTGCACGGCTTCGTTCTCGTCGCGGGGGAACGCGTCAGCAAATCGAAGGGCGGCAATCTCAAACTGCGCGACGCAATCGCCGAGTACGGCGCCGACGCGTTCCGTTACTTCCTGCTGCGTGAAGTACCGTTCGACGGTGACGGGAACTTCTCCTGGGAAAGATTCGAGGAGCGCTACAACGCTGACCTCGCGAACTCGCTCGGCAATCTCGCGAGCCGCACGATCTCTATGGTCGAGCGTTACTGCGAGGGCGTCGTACCGAAGGGAGAACGCAACGAGGTCGATGCCGCGGATGCGAAGGACCTCGAGACATATCACGCCTCTATGGGTCCGCGCGGCTTTCTGCTGCACGACGCGCTCAAAGCCGTGTGGCAGACAATCTCGCGCGGCAACGAGTACGTTGACCGTCAGGCGCCCTGGAAGCTGGCAAAGGATCCGGCGCAGCGCACAGAGCTCGAGAAGACGCTGGCAACGTTGATTCGCCAGCTGGCCCGCCAGGCCGTCTACGTTTTTCCGTTCATGCCTCGCAAGGCCGCGGAGCTATGGCAATCACTCGGTGCGCCGGGTCGCATACAAGATCTGACCTTCGAGCGACTCAACGCTCTCGATTCGACTGGATGGAAAGTGCAGAAGGGTACGCCTCTCTTTCCCAAGCGCGAAGCGGTCGCAACCAGCTGACAAACAAGAAAGGGCTGCTGGTTATTGTCGAGTTGTAATCGCGATCACGCCGCCCATGTTCCCGGTGCCGAACTTTGTGGTGGCCTCCCATGAGCGGTAGAGGCGGATCAGAGCGACCTCTGATGCGGGGATCGATCGCAGCGAGCTTATCGGTCCAAACTCCTGACCATCCACGTAGACAGTGGGATACGGCTGTGACTTACGTCGATCGAAACTGGTCTCGCCGCGATTGCTCAAAAAGTTAGCGCGCAGTTTCTCGATCGCCTCGTAAGCCGTCGCGGCCCGCGACGCCGTGATTTCTTCTTCGGTTATGATCTGTGAGTTCGCAACCTCACCGGGCCCGAGTTTGGGGTGCGAACACGCAATGGTAAGGAGCGCAACAAGCGCGACAAAAGTGCGAGACTGTGTCACCGCCAATCCCCCATGAAGACTCCGCCGACGATCGGGTAAACCAAGGCCGGCAAGCTTAATCTAACCCTGGAAAAGAAAACCGGCTCGCAAGTATCTGCGAGCCGGTTGTTGGGACTGATTTTCAACCGCGCGTCAGGGCGTGCAAGCGGGGTTTACAGTAATGCCTCTCGCATCGAGCTCGGCGCGCGGCAACGGCAACGCCGCGTTGAACGGGTCATTCGGTAGCTCTTTGCGCAGATACGTGGCGTTCAGCCTGCCGTATTCTCTGAGGTCGACCAACCTCTGCGCTCCTTCGAACAGCAACGAGTAGCGCTTCTCGTACAGAACCGCGTCGATCGCCTGAGTCTTGCTGGTCAGGACAACCGGAGCAAGTCCATAGCTTGTGCGGACCGAGTTGATATCAGCTGCCGCATTGACGAGGTCGTTCGCCTCGATGTAGGCCTGCGCGCGAAGAAGTACGAGCTCTTCGTCACGCAACATTGGCATCGGCGCATTTTGATTTGCCGGCGTAGCGAGCGCGCCAGTTTAGGTAATGCTGGTTGAAATTCCATTACCGGCGAGCGTGGCGCGTGGAACAATCTTGCTCGCGCGAGTATCACCCGCCTGCACGCTGTCTCCAACCAACGGGTTGAGACCGATCTTCGAATCGGCGATGGTGTTGGGCTGGTTCTCAGTGCCGCCGGCGACGAAGTTGTACCATACCCCGAACTTGAATTGCGAAGCCGGGACAGCGCCCGGGCCTGCACCAAGCGCCGTCGTCAGATCGGCAATCACGCTCGGAATGAGCGCTGCATTCGGAGTCTTGCGATTGATCGCGCGATAGAAATTGACTTTGCCTCTCCACGCGCGGGCGTAGAGAATCAGGTTGCTGACCTTGTTGTAGTCTCTTCCAAACGCACTGAACCCCGTCGGAAGCTTCACCGGCAAAACCGTCGCCGCTCCCGCAGTATTGAAATCGGTCAGCGCGCTGTCGAGGAGCGCGATTATGTAGCTCGTAATGACTTCCCGGCAACGGACGTCGGTGACTTCGGTCGGCACGTCGGACTGAATCGGCACGCCCACCGTGTCACGCAATTCAATCAGGCGCCAGTACTCATACGCCTTCATCGTGCGCACGAATCCCATGGTCGCGGTAAGCTGCGCCTGGGTAAACTGTGATGTGCCCGCCGACGCCAACGCGTTCAGCAGGTTGTTCTCCGCACGCAGTGCCGTGTAGTAGCCGGCAAAGCCGCGCCCGCCGGCGAAGCTGCCCGGGTCAGGATTGCCTCCCAGCGTTTCCGTCACATACCGCGGCTCCGAGGCATCGATGCGATAGACATCGCGTGCGAAAATACCCGCCTCGATTGCTGATTGAACGTCGTTCCACGTAGTGCGATCCTGCGCCAGTGCGCCCACGACGAGCTGGCGAAGGGACGTCGGCGTAAGCGCGCCGTTCAACGCATCAACCGTCGGGGCGTCGATCGGATTCGCCACCGGGTTGTCTTTGCAGGCGCCCAGCGCAAGCGCGCCGACCGCCAGTGCAATTGTTGTATATCGCTTCATGAATGATCGCTCTCTTAGAAGGTGGTGTTGATGGTCAGGAAGAACGTGCGACTTGGCGGGTAGGGCGTAACGTCCTGGAAGCGTCCCAGCGGCTGATTGCCGAAGTTCGAGACTTCGGGATCGAGACCAGTGTACTTCGTCCATGTCTTCAGATTGCGTCCGCTGAGCTCGATGCGCGCATTCTGCGCACGGCCCTGGAACAACCCGCTGGTAAGCGCCGCTGGCAACTCGTAACCGAGCGTGAGCTCGCGGAGCTTGACGAAGCCCGTGTTCTCTACGTACGCGGCGGTTCCAGCGATGAACTTGTCGTTGATCTCTCTCGCGCGCGCTGTATCTGCCATCAACCCGAAGTCAACCAGATACTCATTGGTCAGGTTGACACCGAGACCGCCCTTTCTCCAATCGAACAGCGAAGAAAGCCGGAATGGGCCAACGTTGAAATCATTGCTGAAGCCCATTTGATAGTCAGGCGCGGAGTTCCCGACGAATGTGAGAACTCGATTCGCCGACGAGCACGCCTGACCGGGCGTGACCGCAACCTTGCAGCCGTTAACGGCCTGCAGGACGGTAAGCAGCTGGCCTTGCGCCACGAAGCCGTTGCCGTAGCGGCTGCCGAATGAACCCGACACCGGAATGAATCCCGGAACCGGAAGCTGAGTCACCTTTCCTTTGTAGCTGGAGTAAGTCGTATTGGAGATCCAGGAGAAACTCCCGGCCTGGATCGGAGTCATGCCCAACTCGAGCTCGGTTCCATGCGTGACAACCTGGCCCCCGTTGATCGTTTGGCTGGAGAAGCCCGTTGATGGAGCAACCGATGCAGAGAGGATCAAATCGTCGATCTGCTTGCGGTACTGCGTGGCGCTGAAGCGCGCGCGTCCACCAAAGCCGGTGAAGTCGAGACCACCTTCGAGCTCACTCGCCGTTTCCGGCTTGATGCCGGGGAAGCCGAGAACTGTTGAAGCCCGGAAGCCGGTTACGCCTTCCTCCACGAGGTTGGTCAGGAAGGTGAACTTGCCGCCGGTGGGGGCGTTGCCCGCACGGCCGAATGCGACGCGGAACTTGAGCTCATCGGTCTTCGGCGGCAGAAATGGAAGCCGGTAGGACGCAGAGAACTTCGGATAGGCGTAGAACTTTGTCGCGTCTCCGTTGTTGCTATTGCGCTCGCTATTGACTGCAGCGGTGAGGAACAGCCGCTCACCCAGCGTCAAAAACTCTTCCTGGACATAATAAGACCGGGACTTGGTGATGCCCTGCGTTTCCGCGGAGAACGTCTGCGTTGCCGAGGCCACGTTCGTTACACCGGGAAATACTCCGCGCCCGGTCGTCGTAACGACGTCCGTATTTCGCCGCACCTGGCCGAGTCCGGCTGATGTCGTCGCCGTAAACGCTTCTCGAATGAAACGGTGCTGCAATGCAACGCCGAGCGTCCCGCTCACGATGTTGCCGTCGCTGTTGAACAGCGTGCCCGGGAGCGCGTTCACCTGCTCGACGTAGGCGGTGGCCGGCGAGATGACTTTCGCGTGATCGATATAGGTATCGAGTCCACCCTGCAACGTCAGGTCAAGGGTCTGACGCTCGCGACTCACGAGGTTGTAGATCGCGGAGCCGCTTCCAAGCACGCGGTACACGTTCTCCGGAGTTTTGATCAGATCGGCGTCCTGGAACGGATTCGCCCCGTTCACAACCGTCAGGCCGCGAGGATAGGTGCCGTCCGGACGCTGCCTCAGGTCATTGAACGACGGCGTGTTCGAAAAGTTGTCGATCGGGTTGATGCCGGTATTGTCGTTACCGCTGATACCGCGCTGAGTAAGCGAGTGAATGACCTCGGTGTTTGCACGGATGTTCAGACGCGAGCCGACCTTTTGGCCGAGGTTGATGCGCAGCGACTGTTTGTTGTAGAAGTCGTTGAGCACGAGCCCACCATCGTGCTGGACGAGGCCGGAGATGAAATAATTCGTGCCGTTGTTGGAAGCACCCCGCAGCGAGCCTATCGTCTGGTAATTGAACGGGTGCTCTCCATAGAACTCCTGCATGTAGTCGTGGCACTTGTTCGTCGCCGCGCCAAAACCGGTTGAGTCGAAACCGGCAGCTACCACCTCGGCGCCCGAAGAGAAGCAGCGGAAAAGCAGTTTGTTGGAGAGGCGAGCTGTTCCAAAACGCTGCGTGAAATCGAGCGTTGTACGACCCGGAATGCCTTGCTTGGTCGTGATAACGATGACGCCGTTCGTACCGCGCGAGCCGTAGATAGCGGTCGCCGACGGCCCCTTCAGAACCTGGATGTTCTCGATGTCATTAGGGTTGATGTCGGCGGCACGGTTTACCGTCTGGTCCTGGGTGGACGAGAAGTTTGTGCGGGACGCCTGCGAGATGACGTTGAGGCCGTTGCCAAGCGACGAGTTGTCGACGATCACGCCATCGATGACATAAATCGGCTGGAATCCGGCGTTGATGGAGTTGACTCCACGCAACTGGATTTCCACGCCGCCGCCCGGCGCACCCGAGTTCTGGGTGATCGTCGCGCCAGGAATTTTTCCCTGCAACGCGTAGTCGATCGTCTGCGCAGGGACGCGATTGAGTTTCTCTGACGAGATAACCGTAATCGCGGTAGCTGCGTTGGCGCTTGACACGGTCGTCGCAGCGCCGGTAATGACCTGCGTCTCGAGCTGCAGGACGTCACGAGCGAGGGCGACGTTGAACTCAGTCGCTCCTGCCGGAACAGCCAGCGTCTTTTGCACATACCCGATGCGGCGTACGCGAAGCGTAGCTGCGCCCTCGGGAACGTTGAGAGTGAAACGACCCTGATCGTCGGTGTAGGTTCCCAGCGCGGTGCCAACGACGCTGACACTTGCTGCGACGAGCGGTTCGCTGCTGCCTTCGACAGTTACGCGACCAGTAACGCGACGCGACTGTGCGAAAGCGCTGACGCTGACAAATGCCAGCAACAGCAATGACATAACGGACGAGCGTACTCTTTTCATGCCTGTCTCCAGGTTGAACGGGTGAGGCTTGTCGCACAGGCGCAACAAGCCCGGCGGAGTAGTAGGGACTCCGCTGACGGGTGTTCTGGGTGGCAACTATTTATGGCCGTGCTGTGATAGTGTCAAGACATCAACCTGAATGACATTGCACTATCAGCCGCTTATAACCGCCTTGACAAAAGCAAAAGCCCCGGCATTGAGCCGGGGCTTGATACTGACGCCAGGATTACGTCTCGCGCTGGATGCTACGGAGTCTTTGGCGCAGCCGGCGTCGTTGTACCGGCCGGAGAGCGAGTGCCGAAATCGACCGTCGGAGCGACCTCAGATCCCGGCGCCGCCTCGTAGTACGTCCGCGGCTTGGCACCAATAACCTTGGCCGTTATCGCCTGCGGAAATCGCCGGATGTACGTGTTATAGGTCTGCACCGCCTGATTGTAATCCGTGCGAGACGTCGCGATACGGTTCTCCGTACCGGCCAGCTCGTCCTGCAGTCGCAGAAAGCTTTGATCCGCCTTGAGCTGCGGGTACGCCTCCGCGACGGCGATCAGCCTGCCCAGTGCACCAGTCAGTGTGGCATTGGCGGCCGCCATCTGCTGCGGGTCACCACCTTGTATTGCCCCCTGCAATCCGGCGCGCGCCTGCGCCACCTGCGTGAAGACCGCTTCTTCGTGCTGGGCGTAGCCCTTCACCGTGTTCACAAGGTTGGGCACCAGATCCGCCCTGCGCTGAAGCTGCACGGAGATCTGCTGCTTAGCCTGCTGCGCATTTTCATCATACGTCTGAATCTGATTGTACCCGCACCCGGTCAGTGCAAAAACCAGGGGAGCGAGACCAAACACGAAACGACGACTCATTTCTGTCACCTCTAAGTGAAATGGACGAACACGCAGTGCGACTAGCGCACTAAATCTACCCTTTATACTCGTTCAAATACGCCACCAGCCGCTCCATCGCCGCCAGGTACGCCTCGAGAATCCCCGCCGCCGCCTCACGCGGGATCTTCTCCGTACCGCGCACGTGCCGAATCACTTTGACGAACGGATCTGCTGAAAAACCGGCGCGCCGCGCGAGTGCGCTCGTGAGCTCCTCGTAGTCCTGCGAAGGAGCTTGTCCCTGCAATCGTGAGACGCCACGAAACACCACCATCAGCGTGCTCAAACTGTTTTCGAGCACCTCCAGCTGGCGCCGACTGTCGTTCCCCGCTCCCATCGTCGCCTGACGCAGCTGCAACAACTTCCCCATCGTCTGCTGCTCGACCTGCAGTCGCAAATCCGATGGCGATACGCGGATCCCGTCGAAAGGAGCCTCGCCGAACAGCACGCGGTGACGCTCCAGAATGTCGGCGTATTCCATGGGAAAAATGTCCGATGACGCTTTCCATTCACGCGTCGTGAACGTCATCGGCGGCGGATTACCATCCTCCGCCCACGCTTTCGACACAGCGGCGACTGCGCGCAGACGGTCGAGCGGCAGCGCATCTACAATCACCAGCACATTGTAGTCGGACTTCTTCGGATTGTGCTCACCGGCAACCGCGGACCCGAACAGCACCACAGAGCGAAGTCCGTCTCCGTAAGCGAGCTGCAGCTGCCTCACCAATTCGTCGAGTTTCATCATTAGGTCCTCAGGGTCCCTCTTCCCTCTTCCCGCTTCCCGCTTCCCGCTTCCCGCTTCCCGCTTCCCCGCCCTTACCAACTCGATCCTCCGCCCCCGCCGCCGAAACCGCCGCCGCCGCCGAAGCCGCCAAAGCCTCCGCCACCGCCGCCGCCCCAGCCTCCACCGCCACCCCAT
>DASUZC010000145.1:0-3660 GCA_036377095.1 Gemmatimonadaceae bacterium | reverse complement strand
CTCGAGGCTGAGGCAGCGGAGGTTGGCTCCGCGCCGACCAACGAGGAAGTCAGCATCGGTGATTTCGTAGAGGTCGAGACGCTTGGCGGCAAGGTCGGGCGCGTCGTGGAGATCCGAAATGCCGAGGCCGTCGTCGCAGTCGGAGTGATGAAGCTCGCTGTCCCACGCAGCGCCCTGCGGGTTTCGACACCTGAAGCGGCGGCGCCCGCCGTCAGCGTGAACATTCGTGGCGAGCTGCCGGAAGTGGAAGCGCCGAGCGAAATCGACTTACGGGGCATGCGCGCCGGCGAGGTTGAGGACATCGTTATGCATGCCGTCGATGCCGCCGTTCGTGCCGATCTCAAAACGCTTCGCATCATCCACGGCAAGGGAACCGGTGCGCTGCGCGAGCGGGTCGCCGAGATGCTGCGCAAGGAATCGCGCGTCACCAACTTCCGCCTCGGCGCGTGGAATGAGGGCGGTGCAGGCGTTACCGTGGTCGAGCTGAAGTGATTGCCGACGAAGTAGTCGAACAGGTTCGCGATGCCGCCGACATCGTGCAGATCGTCGGCGAGTACGTGAACCTCAAGCGCGCCGGCGCCGACTTTCGCGGGCCCTGCCCATTCCACCAGGGCACACACCGCAACTTTTCCGTCTCGCCCCGTAAGCGGATGTACTACTGCTTCGTTTGCCACGAGGGCGGCGACGTCTTCCGCTTTTTGCAAAAGCGGCTCGGTATGGAATGGCCAGCGGCGGTAAAGATGGTCGGCGAGAAGTCGGGCATCGAAGTGAAAGAGATCGACTCCCGACGTGAAGGCCCCGATCCGCGCGAGCCGTTGTGGGAAGTGAACGCGACCGCCGCGGCTTACTTCCAGAAGATTCTTTGGGACGATCCGCTGGGAGCCCAGGCCCGCGATTACCTCGAGCAACGCGACATCACCAAAGAAATCGCCGAGAACTTCGGAATCGGATTCGCACCCCGCGAGATCGGGTTGCTGCGGAATTACATGGCGACGCTCGGCTTCGACGAATCTCGATTGATCGCCGCCGGTTTGCTTGTGACCGGCGACGACGGCAGCGAGCCGCGGCCGCGATTCCGTGGACGCTTGATGTTTCCGATTCTCGACGCCATGGGACGCAACGTCGCGTTCGGCGGAAGAGTACTCGGACCGGGCGAGCCGAAGTATCTCAACTCGCCTGAGTCAGCGGCCTTCTCCAAGGGTCGCACGCTCTACGGACTCAACTGGGCGAAGAACGATGTCAGGCGGGAGGATCACGTTCTCGTCGTGGAAGGCTATTTTGACGTCGTGCGCTTGATCAGTGCCGGCTTCACAACCGTCGTAGCGCCAATGGGAACGGCGCTCACCGAGAATCAGTCGGCTGCTCTCCGCAAGCTGACGAAGAACATCTTCCTGCTTTATGACAGCGACAAGGCGGGGTTGCAGGCGACTTTCCGTTCCGGTGACGAGCTTTTGCGTCAGGGCGCGTCGGTCAGAATAGTCACGCTGCCGGAAGGCGACGATCCTGACACTTTCGTAAAGAAGAATGGCGCTGCAGCATTACTGGCGCGGATGCGAGACGCCATCGATGTCTTCGAGCGGAAGATCCAGCTCCTCGAGCGGGCCGGCATGTTTTCCGAGCTGCACAAGAAGCGGCGCGCGCTCGACCGGCTTTTTCCGACCATTCGCGCCGCGTCTGACGAGATCACTCGCGATCTTTACCTGTCGCGCGCCAGCGAAGTGAGTGGCGTTGCCCGGGAAGTGCTCGAGCGTGAGCTGCGGGGGCGCACCACTCCGCGAGTGACAGCCGCGTCGTCGCCGCCGGCACCCGCTCCGCGTCTATCGCCATCTGCTCGAGTCCGTCGCGGAGAGCGGCGCGCGCAGCACGCGGAGCGGGGGGAATCGGCGGAGCGCGAGCTGGTTCGTGCTATGTTGTTCAGTCGTTCCCGTGTCGTGCAGATTGCCGAGAAGCTTGGAGCGGGAAGCTTTCGCGATCCTATATACCGGCAGATCTACCGCGCCCTCATTGCATCGGGTCCAGACTCAACAATCGAGCAGGTTTCTGCGAATCTTGACGAAGAAGCCATCGAGACCATCCAGGACTTCCTCGCCGAAGGCACGGTGCAGATGGATCAGGAGCGGACAATCAACGACAGTCTCGCTACGTTGCGTGCAAGAGATCTGGATCTGCGCGCCGCCGAGCTCGATCGCATCATTCCCCTCGCTGAGGGGGCGAAGAAGGATGAGTTGATCGCTGAGAAGGATGCCATCCGTCGTGAGCTCAAGGCGACGGGGCGAAACTATTACAAGAAGTTCAGACGTATGGGAACGCGATGAAACCGGAGACTGAATGTCGAAAGAAATGAAAGCAGCGCTGACGCGCTGGAGGTCGCATGCGCCAGGAAGTTGAAGCATTACTGGCTTTGCAGGTGGATGACCTCAAGATTCGCGAGATCGAAAACGAGATCCGCGCGCTCGACCCGCACCTTGTCGAGCTGGACAAAAGAAGAGACAGTGCCGCCGCCGCAGTGACGCGCGCCCAGGCCGCCGTCGAAACAGAAGAGAAGAAACAGCGAGAGCTACAGCAGCGACTCGCCCAACACAAAACGCAGCAGGAGCGCAATCTCCATCAACTGGAGGATGTAAAGCGTTTGCGTGAAGCCACTGCGGCAACAGCGCAGGTGGAGGCGACCCGTCGGCTGATGGCCGAGGACGAAAGCGAAATTGCGATCCTCGGGCGCCGGATCTCGGAGATGAATGCGGCAGTCGCGGCATCGAAGCAGGCACTCGCCGACGTAGAGCGCGAGCAGAAGGAAGCGCGGCCGGAGATCGAGGCGAAGCGCGCGACGCTACAATCGCAGCTCGACGACGCGCGGCGCGATCGCAACGGCAGGGCAGGGTCCGTCTCGCGTCCGACCCTTGGCAAATACGATCGCATTCGCGGCAGGCGCGGCCAGGCTCTCTACGCGCTGCGGGGCGGCTCGTGCGGGAACTGCGATACCGCGGTCCCATTACAGCGCCGCAACCTGATGGCGTCGAGCGGCGACATCGAGATTTGCGAAGCGTGCGGAGTTCTGCTGTACGCCGAAGGCTGATGATCACGACAAAGGAGCCGGCGATCCACATCCCTCTTCCCGCTTCCCCGTTCCCGCTTCCCGCTCTTCGCACCCCTTCCTAATTTGCCTTGGTGAGCACAGTCGCCCCAGAACGTCCGGCCGCCCCCGCCCGCTGGATCCTGCCAAAACCGCCCGATGAGGAAGCAGTCCGCGCTTTGATGGAGGCGCTGTCGCTCCCGGACATCGTCTGTCGATTGCTATTGATTCGCGGTTACGTGAGCGCCGACGAGGCGAAACAGTTCCTGCGCCCGAAGCTCGATCGGTTGCACGACCCGCTCGGATTCCTGTCGATGGACAAGGCAGTCGAACGACTCGCCCGCGCGGTCCGTGACAAAGAGCTCGTCTTCATTCACGGCGACTACGACGTCGACGGCATTTGTTCGACGACGATTCTCACGCAGGTCATCCGCATGCTCGGCGGGAAGGCAATGCCGTTCATCCCGCGCCGGATCGAAGACGGGTACGATCTGGGCGACGCTGGTGTAACAGCGGCGATGGCGGCCGGCGCGAAAGTGGTTGTCACGTGTGACTGCGGCACCGGCGCCGTGTCACCAGTCGCGAAACTG
>DASUZC010000144.1:0-2581 GCA_036377095.1 Gemmatimonadaceae bacterium | reverse complement strand
GATGACCATCCGCGATTTCGAGATCGACAAGGATATCCGCCGCGCTTCGACGCTGCCCGCGCCGGTGTACTCCGATCCCGACTACTTCGAAGCGCAAAAGGACCGCGTGTTCGCCCGCAGCTGGCAGTACGCCGGCGATGCCGGGCGCGTGAAGGCCCCCGGTCGGGTCGCTCCGTTCACTTTGCTCGACGGTTGTCTCAACGAGCCGTTGCTGCTGACGTCAGACGACGAAGGAACAGTGCGCTGTATGTCCAACGTTTGCACACACCGAGGCGCGATCCTTGTCGAAGGCGAAGGTCACGCGCGCAACCTTCGTTGCCGCTACCACGGCCGCAGGTTTGCGCTCGACGGAAAGTTCGTGTCGATGCCGGAATTCGACACCACCGTCGGGTTCCCGTCGGAAAAGGACAATCTGCCTAATCTGCCGCTGCAGCGATTCGGCCCAATGCTTTTCACGGGTCTGGCGCCCGAGATGTCCTTCGACGAATGGATTGCTCCTGTTCGCGAGCGCGTGTCGTTTATGCCGCTCGATCAGTTCGAGCGCGATGCATCGACGTCGCAGGACTATCTGATCAACGCCAATTGGGCGCTCTACTGCGACAACTATCTGGAAGAATTCCACATCCCGTACGTGCACGCCGGTCTGGCGGAGAAGCTCGACTACTCCGGCTACCGGACCGAGCGATTCCGTTACGGTAATCTCCAGTTGGGGATCGCCAAGCCGGGTGAACCGGCGTTCTCGCTGCCGAGCGAACACCCGAATGCGAGTGAGAGAGTCGGTGCGTTCTATTTCTGGCTGTTCCCCAACATCATGTTCAACTTCTATCCGTGGGGATTGTCGCTGAACGTCGTCGCACCACTCGATGTCGCGCGAACGCGCGTGTCGTTCATCTCCTACGTGTGGGATGCGTCGCTGCGCGAGAGCGGCGTCGGCGCTGGATTGCACCGGGTGGAAATGGAGGATGAAGAGGTCGTCGAATCGGTGCAGAAAGGAGTACGATCGAGACTGTACGATCGTGGGCGTTACTCCGAGCGACGTGAGGTCGGCACACATCACTTCCACGAGCTGCTCGCCGATTTCATGAGGCGGCCTCTCAGCAGCAACGGATCGTCGCGCCTGACTCCGCGCGCGTGAGCGACCCCGCCGCCGCGCGGGATACAGCCAACGGGAAGCGCCACGGCGCGAGCCTCGGCTTGCTGGCGGTGCTGGGCGTCGTTTTTGGACTCTCGGTCACCGTTGGAAACAGTATCGGCTCAGGCATTCTGCGCACTCCCGGTGTAGTCGCGCAGCTCCTGCCGTCGGCGTTCCTTTTTCTCGCTGTCTGGATTCTCGGTGCGTTTTACGCCCTGCTCGGAGCGAACTCGCTGGCGGAGCTGGCGACGATGATGCCGGAATCGGGCGGCTATACCGTTTATCTGCGGCGCGCGATCGGCGCCTACGCCGGCTTCGTGATTGGGTGGAGTGACTGGTTATCGACGTGCAGCAGTCTGGCGCTCGCCGCGCTGGTGATCGGTGAATACATGACGATCCTTTTCGGCATCTCGAAGAGTTTCACCTCCACAATCGCGAGCGCCGTCATTTTGATTTTTGCGCTCATTCAGCTGCGCGGCGTCAAAACAGGAAGCATGGCGCAGAACATCACGGCCTTTCTGAAGGCGATTGCTTTTGGAATTCTCATCGCGGCTTGTTTCGCCCTTGGACATGGCTTCGATCGTGGCAACGCCTCGTCGCTGCCGACGGGATTTGCCTTCCTTGCCGCATTCGTGCTGGCGATGCAAGCAGTGATTTTTACCTACGACGGCTGGAACGGGATTGTCTATTTCTCGGGAGAGCTGACCCATCCGGCGCGTGATATTCCACGCTCGATGTTTGGCGGCGTCGCTGCCGTTGCCGCGATCTACCTGCTCGTCAACCTCGGCTTCCTGTACGTGTTACCGATTGGCGAAATGGCCGGACAACCGCTGGTCGCCGCGACGGCAGCGAACGCGATCTTTGGCGCGAAAGGGGACACGGTAATCCGCATCCTTACGATCGTGTCATTGCTGAGTGCGGTGAATGCTTATCAGTTGATGACATCCCGGGTGCTGCATCGGCTGAGCGTGTTTGGTTTTGTGCCAGCAGCGGACTACGTGAATCGCGGTGGAACCCCCGTCGTTGCACTTCTCCTCAGCGCGGCGGCGTGTCTGGCGATGGTGATTACCGGTACGCTGGAGATAGTGCTGGCAGTGACTGCGTTTCTGTTTGTGGCCCAATACACGCTGATTTTTGCGACGGTGTTCATTCTACGGCGTCGTGAGCCCGAAGCTCCGCGGCCGTTCCGCGCGATTGGGCATCCCTGGACAACGGGACTCGTGCTGGTGCTGTCCGTCGGATTCCTCGTCGGCGCTTTCTTCGCCGATACGCGGAACAGCATTTACTCGATCGCGCTGCTGGCTTTCAGCTGGCCTCTGTTCCTGGCGCTACGACCGAGAGCTACGACCTAGCAGGAGGCGGCGCGGTTGGCTGCCTCGCGGGCCGGGCACACGGCGCATGCGGCCACGCTTTGAGGGCGTCAGTGGCAGCGGCGTTATTACGATTCCA
>DASUZC010000143.1:0-10650 GCA_036377095.1 Gemmatimonadaceae bacterium | reverse complement strand
GCCAACCTGCCCACCGGAATGAGCAGCTTCGGCTGTATGATCCGTAACTCGTTTTCCAGCCAATCCCCGCAGCTCGCCTGTTCCAATCGCGACGGTACGCGATCGCCGCGACCACTCGGATGCGGTCCGGGATAACAGCGGGTGACCGCCGAGATGTAGATCTGCTCGCGTGCGGTCTGTTCATCGAGACCGGCGCGCGCAAGCCAGCCGAAAAGAGTGCGCCCCGCGCGACCCGCAAATGGAACTCCACCCTCGGCCTCGACTTTTCCCGGGGCCTGACCGACCAGCATCGCCCGCGGATTGCGAGCGCGGGAGGCGACCGGGGTAATGTCGGATCCAAACCGGCAGCGACGGCAGCGCAGTAATGCACCGCGGTGCGCGTCGAGCGCGAGGGCTTTGGCTGCTGCGTTCATCGTTCAGTAATACACCTTTTGAAACTCCTTGTTACCGGAGTTCAGGAGGGGCGTCGAAAGTGTACACTCACGTACACTGTCCTTGATCCTTACCGAAACGAACACCGAAAGCTGGACTTCCAGCTGGCCCGATGCGGTCGCTTTTGCGATTGGACTCACCGTCGCCTGGTGGGCGCACTGGAGCGCGGGTGACCTGATCTGGTCGCTGTGGCTTTCGAGCTTTGTCGTTGGGTACGCTACCATTGTGTGGATGATTGCTCAGCCGGCCGCGGAGCTGGCGCGCGCATCCTGGCGCGACCGGGCGCTGTTCCGAGGCAATCCGCGCGCGTTGGTCATTTTCGGGCTCCTGCTTCTGGTGGGCGTCGCCTTCTTCCTAGGATTTTTTACGATTCACTTCGGTGGCTTTCACTACATCCACTCCCAGATCCTGATCTCGTTCTTTCCGATCGAAGCAGGTCACGGTCGCTCGACCGACGCGAACATGGCGACCTATGTCGAGATCGCACGCCGCTACTGGCCGTTCCTGCCGTCGGCCTTCATCGCGCATCGCGCGGCCTTTATGCGGAAGCCGCTCTCGCTCGGTCCCGGCAGCTCGATCTCACAGTTGGGCGACAACAAGAAATTCGCCACGCTGTTCACCGAGCCGTATCGCAACGTCACGCGCATGCACTTGCTCATTTTCTTTTTCTTTTTTGCGCACTTCGCGCGACTGGAAAACTTCGCGGTCTACGCGGTGACCTACGCGGTGTACTTCTTCCCCTGGCGTCTGCTGCGGCGCTCGCCGGACTCCGGCACAGTCATGCTGCAGCGCGCGGAGTAACTGGCAGCAGCTTTTATTTTCGCGTTATCCTGCTCGCTATCTCCGCTTGCTGAGCAGCCGCCGTTTCAAATTTCGCCGCTTTGTTGTAAGTGTCGGACTGTCCGGGCGGAATGCTCAAGTACGTCCAGTCCGCGCCGCGAAAGCCTTTGGCGACGTACACGATCTGACCGATGTGATAGCTCACGTGTGATAGCGAGCGATGCAGCGCCTGGTGTACCAGCAGCGGCTGCTGGCGAATTGTCACCGTTCTTTCGAGATCATCATCGCTCAGTCCGGCCAGCGCCCCGAGCAGCGTTTTCCACCCGTCTTCCCATTTCTCCAGCAGCTCGGCACGAGTCACGGTGCGCGCCCGGAACTCCTCCTCACGCCCCCGCCACGGTTTCTCACCATCACTAGTCAGGAAGTCAGTGAACCGCGACTTGAGATTGCCCGCAATGTGCCAGCAGATAACGGCGATTGAATTGCCGCCGTCGGGTCCATCTCTCGATAAATCGCCGTCGTCGAGCTGGCCGATGGCGCCCTCAGCCAACGTCTTGTAGCGGAGATATTCCGCGCGGATAGACTCGACAATGTCGCTCATCACTCCCTCTCCTTCAGCGTGATCGCGACCGCAGAATCGCGCGCGCGGGCGCACCTTCGTGCCCGCCGACCTTGATCGGCAGCACTATCAAATCGTAGTCACCGGCGCTGACATGGTCGAGTGCCAGTCCCTCGACAATTGGAATGTTCTTTCCCAGCAATGTGCGGTGCGTAAGCGGCGCCGCCGCGCCGAATTGTTCGGCGGAGATATAGTCGATCCCGACCAGCTGCACGCCGGCGTCTGCCAGCAACCGCGCCGCGTCGGGGGCGATGTAGGCAAAGTCGCGATGAAATGTCGCCGACGACATCCAGCCGCGGAGCGCACTCCGAGTGCGGAAAAGAATTCGCGGCACGCCGCGCCAGTCGTGCCGATTCAGCTCGGCCGCATCGATGGCCTGAACGGCGTCGGCAATGTCGATCACCCGCGCCGGTCCAATCAGCGCGTCCAACGGCACGCGCTCGATCGACGCGCCATCGCGGATGAAATGCATCGGGGCATCGATGTGGGTGCCGCTGTGTGCACCCAGCGAGTAAACCGATAAAGTGAATGCCTCACCTTTCCGCATGTCGTGCAGGAAGTCGAATTTCATCGGTGCATCACCAGCGTAGACTGGAGTCGTACTCGGGTCCAGGGTCGCCGTGGCATCGATCCAGCCACCGCCGGTCAGGTTTTGTGACGAGGTTGGCTCGGTGCGTGTCGCGGTGCAGGCGAGGCCGAATGCCAATCCGATTATCCAACCCAGATTCAAATTCTTCCGCATACAAATCCTCATTTCATGCAGCGTGAGACGGCGTGTGTCTAGAGAATGAGACTCAACAACAACGTGAAGACGAGGCCGGAGACGCCGATGATCGTTTCGGCCACTGTCCACGTTCTCAATGTCTGGGGCACAGACATATTGAAGAACTCCTTGATCAGCCAGAACCCGGCGTCATTTACGTGCGAGAGCATTAACGCTCCCGCGCCGGTGGCGAGCACAAGGAGCTCGGGACTTACGCCTGGAGACGCTACGGCGATCGGCGCCACGATCCCTGCCGCAGTCGTCATCGCCACTGTGGCCGAACCTGTCGCGACCCGAATGAGCGTCGCCACACTCCATGCGAGCAGCAGTGGCGAGATATTCGCGCCAAGCGCCACGTGCGCGATCGCTCCGCCGACCCCACTCTGCACCAGCACCTGATTGAACCCGCCGCCGCCGCCGATCACGAGCAGGATCGCCGCGGTCGGCGCCAGACAATCGTTGCAGAACTTCATGATGTCGTGGCGAGTAAAGTGTCGCGGCCTCGCCAGCGACCAAAACGAGAAAAGCAGCGCCAGCAGCAATGCGACAATCGGATTGCCGACAAAATGGGTGAAGCTGAGAGCCTTGCTGCCGGGGTCGAGCACCAAATCCGCAACGGTGCTCAGAAGCATCAGTAGAACCGGCACCAGCACCGTGAATACGGAAATCCCGAATCCGGGTGACGGCGCGTCCTGGTTACCGGCTCCCTCGAGCTGTGCCGCCATGGGATTCTCGGCCGGCAGTTTAATGCGGCGTGCGATCCAGGAGCCGAAGATTGGACCAGCCAGCGCTGCCGTCGGCAATCCGACCAACAATCCATAGAGAATGGTGCGGCCGATGTCGGCCTTGTAGGCGGTAACGGCCAGCATCGCGGCCGGATGCGGGGGCAGCATCCCGTGCACGACAGATAGTCCGGCAACGAGCGACAGGCCGACCTTGATCAGCGACGTCCCCGTCCGTCGCGCCAGCGTGAACACCAGCGGAATGAGCAGGACGAAGCCGACCTGGAAGAAAACAGGGATGCCGACGATGAACGCGACGATCATGATTGCCCAGTGCACTCGCTGCTCGCCGAACCGATCGATCAGCGTCATCGCGATTCGCGCCGCCGCGCCCGACTCCGCCATCATCTTCCCGAGCATCGTGCCAAGACCGACGACGACGGCAATGAAGCCGAGCGTGATCCCCACTCCCTCCTGAAACGCTTTGACGGTATTCGAGAGAGGCATCCCCGCCGCAACGCCCATTGCCAGAGAGACGCTGACGAGCGCGACGAACGGATGCAGCTTGAATTGTGCGATGAGAAGAATCAGCGCGACGACCGCGCCCAGCGCGCATAAGAGCAGCCGCCCGTCAGTGCTCACGCCGAGGCGCGGGCGAGGAGTGTAGCCACGATTTCGTCAGGCGATTCGTTGATGTCGACGACCCAGACATCTTCGTCGGGCGACGGCTCCTCGAGCGTCGACAGCTGGCTGTCGAGCAGCGATGGCGGCATGAAGTGTCCCTTTCGTCCACGCATCCGCGAAGAAATCAGCTCCCGTTCTCCGCGCAGAAAAATGAAACGCACTCGCCCCGCATCGGAGCGAATGATGTCGCGATACGATCGTTTGAGCGCGGAGCAGGATACGACGACGATTTCACCCGTGTCATTCGCGCGGCGGATTCGCCCCCCGATCGCGTGCAGCCAGCCCTGACGGTCTTCGTCGTTGAGCGGAACCCCAGCCGCCATTTTGCCGATGTTGGCAGGCGGATGATAACTGTCGCCCTCCACGAACTCGGCGCCTAGCGCTGCCGCCAGCCGGGAGCCGATCACCGTTTTCCCCGCGCCGGCGACTCCCATCACGATGTAGCTGCGGCTACTGCCCGTCGTATGCTCTCTTCACGGGAAAACGAGTTATGCGTTGCCGGCTTGCCATCGTGTTCCTCGGCTTGATTGAATTTGTTCAGGGCAGCGCGAAGGCAACGTACGCGTCGCCCGACCTCGTGCCAAGCTTGCCACCACCGGCCGCTATCACCACGTACTGCTTGCCGTTCACCATGTAGGTGCTCGGAGCCGCATAACCGGCGGCCGGAAGCGTCGTCTGCCAAAGCAGCTTGCCAGTGTCCTTGTCGAAAGCACGGAATTTCTCGTCCATGGTGGCGGCGATGAAGACCAATCCACCAGCTGTCACGATCGGACCACCGTACTGCTCGGTGCCGGTGTTGGTGATCCCCTTTGCCGCAAGCTCGGCGTGCTCGCCCAGCGGAATTCGCCACCGATACTCACCCGTGTTGAGATCGATTGCGCTGAGGGTCCCCCACGGCGGCTTGATTGCCGGATAGCCGGCGGAGTCGCGCCACCGCTCGTATCCATTGAATTCGTACGGTGATTTCCCGTGCAGAGCCGTGTCGTGCATTGCCGCGATCCATGGAACATCGCTGGCGTTCACATAGATCACTCCCGTGAGCCGATCAACCGCGGCTCCGCCCCATTCTCCGCCACCGTCGAAACCAGGCAACACCACACTGCCGTTGCGACTGGGTGGCGCGAACAAATTGTCGTGTCGGAGGATGCGGAATCGCTGGAGAACTGCCGCGCGGGTCGCCGGCGTGAGCTCACTCAGATCCGCCTCAGTCATCGACTGCCGCGCAAACGGCGCGGGCTTTGTCGGAACCGGCTGCGTTGGCCAGGCCTGTTCGCCGGTCAAATCGGATGCCGGTGCCGGGCGTTCTTCAATCGGGAACAACGGATCGCCAGTCTGACGCTGGAAAAGGAAGACGAAACCGCTCTTGGTTATCTGGGCGACGGCGTCAATCAGCTTCCTGTTGCGCGTAACAGTGAGGAGGTTCGGCGCCGCCGGCAGGTCTCTGTCCCAGAGATCATGATGCACCGTCTGGAAATGCCAGATGCGTTGGCCCGTGCGAGCGTCCAGGGCGAGAAGAGTGTTCGCAAAAAGATTTCTGCCGTGGCGCGCGCCGCCATAAAAGTCCGGCGTCGCCGAACCGGTGGGGACGTAGACGATTCCACGCCCCGCATCGACGGTCAAGCCCGCCCACGAATTTGCGCCGCCGACGCTCTGCCATGCATCGGTGGGCCAGGTGTCGTAGCCGAACTCACCCGGCCGAGGAATGGTGTGAAACGTCCAACGAATTTTTCCGCTGCGGACGTCATATGCGCGAATGTCGCCAGGCGCCGCTCCTTCGCCCTCGCCCACTCGCGTGCCTTGAATCAGCAGGTCCTGGTAGACCACGCCGGGACTCGTCGCGAGGACATCCGTCCCGCTGACATTGCGGCCGAGACCGTCGCCTAAATCAATCGAGCCCGATTCCCCAAAGGCGCGATCAGGTTGACCAGTGGCTGCATCAATCGAGTAGAGACGACGGCCTGCCGAAAAAAAGATTCGCCTATGCGTGCCGTCGGACCAGAATACTACACCGCGGTTGACGTGTGTCGGTTGCGGCGCAGCGAGTGTCGCGAATGGGTTGAACCGCCAGATCAATGTGCCGCGATCGGCGCGCAACGCGACGACAGAAAGCGCAGGCGTCGTCGTGTAGAGAACCCCGTCGATTACGATGGGGGTCGCCTGAATTTGCGAATGGGGATGACCGGTGGTGTCGCCGGTGTGATACGTCCACGCAACCTGCAGCCGGGCGACGTTGGCGCGGTTGATCTGTTCGAGATACGAATACCGGCTATTGCCGGGCTCGCCGCCGGTCGTGCGCCAGTCGGCGTTGTTGGTGCTCGAGGAGATGTTGGTGCTCGTAGCGGGGGCCGGCGGCGAGATCGAGGGTGCCGTGCAAGCCGCGACGCATGCGCACACGGGCATCACCGCGAATGCACGCGCGATCCTGTGGTGTCTGATCATCCCTTACGATGCGGATATTCGAGCGCTTTGTCGACGTGCCCACAACCAGGCTGCGACGAGAGCAATTGGCGGAAGAAACAACCATGTGCCCAGCGACCAACCGGTGAGATTCAGCTTGAAAGAAACATTCAGCGAGCCGGAGAAGAGACCGAGTACGAGACCACCGATCAAAAGTCCGATCGCGGCAAGCGTCGGTGAACCGAGTAGCCAGCCAACGCAGGCCAGCGTGATCCGGCGGCCGGACCAGCTCGCCAGCCGATTCATTTGCCCGGCGGGGCGGTGTCTCCGTAGTCGAGATCGGCGGGCCGCACCGAGCAGTGATCACCACAACCCATTCGATAACGATTGCGCGCGAACCAGCGATAAAACCTGTCGACCAGCGGCCGCACGAAAGGAATCTTGAACAGCCACGAAATCAACCGTCCTTTCGGCATGATGTTGAGCAGTTCCTCCAACGCGGCTGCCGCCTGCCACGTCTTGCCGTCGCGATTTCGAATGACCTGGACTGATTCCGCGTACGCTCGCGCGGGAATCCAGGGAAAGCGTGCGCGTACACTCGCTTCCTGCGACGGAATTATCTCGAGTATGAGATTCTTGTCCCACTTCCTGAGCAGCTTGACCATGCGCCCGCACACTTTGCAGTGGCCGTCGTAGATGACGGTATACGGCCGCCCGGGCTCGCCGATGGTCGGGGCGATTGGCTGCGCGTCCTCACCGCTGTAGGTGAAACGAACGACCTGCACACTCATTCTATCGCCAGACTTTCAGCGCCAACGGCCTCGACATCGATCGCAACCGGGTGCGTGAATGTCTGATGCACTCCGCATACATGCGCGGCGCGCAGCGCGCGCGGCCACAGCTCACCCGGCAGCGACGGCCAGTCGATCTTCGCGTGCATGCTTTCGACGCGGTGCTCGCCTTCCGCGAACTTCCAGCTGACATCGATTGTCAGGTCAGCGACACTGACGTTCTTGTTCGACGCCCAGCTTTGCAGCACGAAATTAGTGCAACCGGCGAGAGCGCTTCCCAGCATGTGAAACGGCGAGTAACCGCGATCGCGCGTTGGAGCCTCGATTGTCAACGGCCCCGCCGATTGCTCCAGCCTCAGCGATTGTTCGCCGGTGAGCACGATCTTCACTTCCGTTTCGCTCCCGTCCCCAGCCTTGCCGGCAGTGGGACCGGCTGCTGTTGGGTGAGACAGTGCAGCGTCCCCAATCCCCAAACCAGATCGACGGCGTGAATGCCGATCACTGTACGCCCCGGGAATGCTTCCGCAATGCCATTCAGTGCAACGCGATCGTTGGGGTCGTTGAATGTCGGTACGATAACGGCGCCATTGGCGACGTAGAAATTTGCGTAGCTCGCGGGCAACCGTTCACCGTTCATGATCACCGGGCGCGGGAAGGGAATGGTGACGATTTTGAGATCTCTGGCCTTCGCCGCCGCCTTGAGCCGGTCGAGATTGTCCACTGAGCGGACATGATTCTCGTCGGACGGATCGTGTTCATACGCCAGAATTACCGTGTTGCGCGAGGCGAAGCGGGCGATGTCGTCGATGTGACCGTGAGTGTCGTCGCCAACCGCGCCCTCCCCCAACCATATAGTATCCGTGACGCCGAGATACTTGGCGAAGGCTTCCTCATAATCCTGAGCGGTCATGCCGGGGTTTCGCACCTGAACGCCGCTGAGTAGCCACTCTTCGGTCACCAGCATCATCCCATTGCCGTTGACCTCGATTCCTCCCCCTTCCAACACCAGCCGCTCTCCATCGTCTTCACGTTTTGCTTCTGTGCGTGGCAGTCCGGTGATGCGCTCGATCACCCGACCGATATCGGCATCCATGGCGTAGTTGTCGTACTTCGCCCACGCGTTGAACCCCCAGTCTATCAGCTCGAGCACGCCGTCGGCGCGATAGACCATTGTCGGCGCCGAGTCTCGCAGCCAGACTCGGTCGTTCGGTGCGATGTGCAGGCGGTATTTCTCCGGCCGGTCGTGGACGCCGTGCGCCGAAATCAGCAGCCGCGCGTTGTCAGCGACTGCCTGATCGTGACAGAGGATCTCTACGCGTTCGAACTCGCTGAGCGCGCGCACGATCTCGGCGTACACCCATGGAATTGGCGCGAGCTTACCCGGCCAATCCGGCTCGTGGTGCGGCCAGGCGATCCATGTTGCGTCGTGCTTCTCCCACTCCGCGGGCATCCGACGCGCCAGTGAGAGCTCCATAGTCAAGGCGCCGCTCCCCAACGGAGCGGCGCCCTTGCGCTTCGCCGCCGTCGCGCCGCGCTTGCTCACCCGATGTAGCGGCTGAGTATCGGCGCGTACGCGTCGATGCGCCGGTCACGCAGAAACGGCCAGTTGCGACGCGTGCTCTCGATCAGCGCGCGATCGCACTTCGACACCAGCACCGCCGGCTCCGTCCCCGCTTCGGCGAGAATCCGTCCGAACGGATCACAGATGAAGGAGTTCCCGAAGAACTCGATGCCATCGGTGCCGGGCTCGTCTTCGTGTCCGACTCGATTTGGCGACGCGACGTAGACTCCATTGGCGATTGCGTGCGCGCGTTGCGCGGTGCGCCAGGCTTCAACCTGCGCTTCGCCGTGCTCCGCTTTTTCTGACGGGTGCCACCCGATTGCCGTCGGATAAAAAAGAATCTCCGCGCCCAGCAGGCTTGTGATACGCGCGGCTTCCGGATACCACTGATCCCAGCAGATCAGAACTCCGATGTCCGCGTAGCGCGTTTTCCAAACGCGAAAACCGTTGGCGCCCTTGTGATCGCCGTCGTCGGGCACGTGCGAGTCGCCGGGCGTGAAATAGAACTTCTCGTTGAAGAGCGGATCGTCGGGGATGTGCATCTTGCGATACGCGCCCAGCAGGCGACCGTCGGCATCGATGATTGCTGCGGAGTTTCTATAGACACCCGCCGCCTGTCGCTCGAAAATCGGTACGATTATTACCATCTCGAGCTCGCGCGCGAGCTTGCGCATGCGCTCGATCGTGGGGCCGGGAATTGATTCGGCGAGATCGAAGCGCTCGTGCTTCTGCGACTTACAGAAGTAAGGGGCGTTGAACAGCTCCTGCAGACAAACGATCTGCGCTCCTTTATCGGCGGCTTCTCGGATGCGAGCTTCGGCGCGCGCGACGTTTTTCTCGATGTCGTCGGTGATCGCTTCCTGCACGATGCCGACGGTGAATGACGCTGACGTAGCCATGAATTGAACGTTAACCTTTTGACTCGACACAGGAAGTGGCCGACCGCTTGCGTTAGCTTATTTCATTTCCAACCAGTCGAGATATGCAGTCAGACGAGACGGCACCTCCGACAGAAGGTCCATCCGACAACCTCAAGAAAGCAGTCAGCGCCGAGCGTCGAATTCGTCGCAGCGCCGGTATCAACAAGGCGTTCCGCGCCATCAAAGCGCAGCACGCGTCGAATCGTTCGGCGATGGAGATCTGGGCGGACCGGGCGATCGGGATCGCCAGCTCGTCGCCGTTTCTAATCATTCATGCAGTAATCTTTGTCGTCTGGATTCTCTGGAACATTCCGGGCATCGGACTGCCGGAGTTCGATCCGTACCCTTACGGCATGCTGACGACGATCGTCTCGCTGGAGGCGATCTTCCTATCGATCTTCGTACTGATGACGCAGAGCCGCGAATCGCGGATCGGTGAGCTGCGCGAGGAGCTGACGCTGCAGGTGAATCTCCGCATGGAAGAGGAGATCACCAAGACGCTGCATCTGGTCGCGGGACTATACGCGCGTCTCGGACTTCAGTTAGCGGACGATCCCGAGCTGCGCGCGATGCTGGAGCCACTCGATCCGAAGAGGATCGAGAACGATTTGACCGAACAGATCAGCGCGTCATCGCCGCACTTCCGGTTGAGGAAGAGGAAGGACGCTGCGTCGGAGTCGAAGGCGGTCTAACCCGAGGTAGCATTAAGACAACTGCATGCTGGGCGCTGACCGCTGCTGCGCTTGTCGCTGACCGCTGAGTACACCAGACAGATCTCTTTGGCGTGCAGGGAACAGCACTGTCCTTCCCCAAACTCCGCCGCAATCTGTCTGGTCGTCTGCAGCGGTTAGCGGTCAGCGATAGAAGCGGTCAGCGCCCAGCATGCAGTTGTCTTCGTCTCATCTACCGCCCACCAACCAACTGCCGCAGCACGTAAGGCAGGATGCCTCCGTGCCGGTAGTAACTCATCTCCTCCGGCGT
>DASUZC010000142.1:0-3285 GCA_036377095.1 Gemmatimonadaceae bacterium | reverse complement strand
GATGCACGACTGCGATGCTCAGCGTAAAGCCACCGCGGTGCAACGCGTTGGCGGTCTCGCGGTACCACGCCGTGAGCAGATCCCGATCCTGAATGTTGACGTTCTCGATGTCGAACTGGATTCCCCAGTATCCATATTGTTGGCAGAGCTGAAGCAGACTCCTCGTCGCGCGCCCGCGGGCAGCGGTGTCGGAAAGCAGCTTTCTCAGCGCTGGCTGGTTGAACGCCTCGTTTACGACGAGCGGCATGACTTTCACGCGATGCGCCTTGGCGAGCGCGAGCACGCGCGAGTCCAGCTCGCCAAAGACGATGCCGAGGCTGTCGACAGTGTAGACTTGCGGGCCGAGGATCGAAATCTGATCGATGTTCTTCACCAGACTCTGGTAAGAGTCCTCACGGTCTACATAGTAGAACAGCCGTTCGAGCGCCTGGGCGTGGAGCGCGCGCACAGGCACGGGCCAAGCGCCAACAAAGGCAGCGGCGATTGGCAGTAAGCGCTTAGAGACGCTCTTCCCGCTTCCCCCTTCCCGCTTCGCTCTTCCCGCTCCCGCCCTAAACACCGCCATACCACTCGTATCCCTGGTCACTCCAATACCCACCGTTCATCTGCGGCATGAACACGATCTTCGTCAGATACTTCGTGTTCTTGTAACCGAGTTTCACCGGCGAATACACGCGTGCGGGCGCACCATGGGCCGGCTCGAGCATTTTCCCGTCGAGACCATATGCGACGACCGTCTGGGGATGCATTGCGCTCTCGATGTCCCAGCTCTCGTGGTAATCGTCGTCGAAAGATTGAAAGTCGACGAACTTTGCGCGCGGGTCGGGTTTCACCACCGCCGCGAGCTCACGAAACGGGACGCCCGTCCATGTCTCGACGGCTGTCCATCCTTCGACACAGTAGTGATTCACACGATTGGACACTCGCGGCAATCGCTGCAGATCTTCCAGTGTCAGCCGCAGCGGATTGCCGACTAACCCCCCGACCTCGAGCGCCCATTTACCGCGGACGCTTTCATCCCACACCGGAACTGTTCGCGAGACGAAGTAGGCCGGCAGCTTGTTGCCGGCGTCGTACGCGCCTCGCTGGACGACATCCATAGACGTGTGTCGAAAGAGCTTCCTTTCAAGGACACGATTCTTTCGCTCCGCGTACTTGAGCAGCGGCTCCGCGGACTTCGGCCCGCGTGAATCGCACGCGGCAAGCAGGGCGGCCGAGATCAGTCCGGTGCTCCGCCAGATGAACTCGCGGCGATCGAGATCGCGATCGCTCACATTGACTCCGTCGGGGGCGCGGGTGCTGCGGCAGGTACACGTCGCGGAAATAGATGATAGAACGGCCGCGCGTTGCGAGCCTCAGGTGATAGCGCCGGATTGTAATTCCCGGTGATCATGGACGGAATCGAATACGGATCCACGGCGAAGACCATGAAGACGTGTATGACGCTCAGAATCACAATCGCCAGCATAGCGATGAAGTGCCAATAACGCGCCCACACGTACCCGCCGAACAATGCCGTCAGCGGCGCGAGCTGTACTGGTTTCCAGATCGCGAGTCCGGTCAGCACTGCCAGCAATCCAAAAATCGGTAACAGGAAATAGGCGGTTTTCTGCAGCGCGTTGTGCTTGCCCTGATGTGGATGATCCTTGCGACGGAAAGTGTAGAACTTGAACATCTGCCAGCTGTCGCGGATGTCCCCTTTGCGCGGTACGAGATCGCGCCACTCTCCGTGCAGGTAGATGAAGGTGAGATAGACGAGGCCGTTAACGACGAGTACCCACATCATCGCGAAGTGCCAGTTCCTTGCGCCGGCGAGCCAACCACCGAAGGTGAGCCAGGATGGAATCGGTTTGTGCTCGAACGGATAACAGCAGAACATTTCGCCCTTCCGGGCGAATGCGGGGTAGGCGTTGAAGATCTGGAGGCCGCTCCCGACCATGATGATGATCGCGAGCACGTTCACCCAGTGCGTGACGCGAACGATCCAGTGGTGGCGTTTCTTTCTGAGAGCGTGCGCGCCGCGTTCCGCCGTCTGACTCAAGTGCTGACCGTAGGGTGAAGCGTGGGGATTGGTGTCATCAAGATTGGATTTGCGCGTTCCTCATGGCAAGGAGGATCCATGCTCTTTGACTCCCGCGCTGCGCTAAAGGTGCGCTCGTACGCTCGAGCAGCCGCATTCGCTACGCTAGCCGTAAACATTCCAGCGGCCGCGGACGCGCAGCGACGAACTCCTCCCGCGGAAGCTCTCCCGCCGTACCTCGCTGATCGCGGGCCGGGCATCGCGACATCGATGTTCGGCGAGTACATCGCGGCCGGTGAGTTTGTCGTCTACCCATTTTACGAGTTCACTCAGGCTAACGAGTTCGAATACAAGCCCTCAGAGATGGGCTTTGGCGTCGATCAGGATTTTCGCGGAAAGTTTCGCGAACACGAGGCGAACTCCTTCTTCGCATACGGTCTTACCGACCGCATCCTGCTGGAATTCGAGAGCGCTTACTTCACCACCGTCACACTACGCAAAAGCCCATCGGATCCGAGCACAATGCCGCCTGTACTGAAAGAGTCAGGCTTCGGCGACACGCAGGCCGAGATTCGTTTTCGAGCTGCACACGAGACCCTGAACCGACCCGAAGTATTCAGCTATCTCGAGGTCGATTTTCCGTTTCAGCGCCATCGCCGCATGCTCGGCACTCAGGGTTGGGAGTACAAGTATGGCGCTGGCGCGATCAAGGGATTCGCATTCGGGACGCTCACTCTTCGTGTGGCCGGAGAATCAACTCAGGAAGACAAGCGGATCGCGCTTGGTGAGTACGCGCTCGAATACCTGAAACGCTTCTCACCAAAGTTTCGGTTTTACACCGGCGTTGAAGGGGACCAGGATGAAGTCGAGTACATCATCGAGGGACAGATCTGGCTGACGCGAGCAGTCCACCTGAAGTTGAACTCGGCGTTCGGTCTAACCTCGAAAGCGCCGGATTTCGCACCGGAGGTTGGCGTTTTCTTCAGCTTCGCCCCGCGCATGGCGTATCCGGCGAGGCGGCCGCGATGACCTACGCGCGCGGATGCGCTTTCTCGTACACTTGCTTCAATCGCTCAATGCTGGTGTGCGTATAGATCTGCGTCGTCGAGATCGACGAGTGGCCGAGCAACTCCTGCACCGCGCGCAGATCAGCGCCGGCATCGAGCAGATGCGTAGCGAAAGTGTGACGCAAGGAATGCGTCGAGAGACCGGAGCTCTCGTCAATCAAATCGAGGAAGCTCTTGACCGCATTCTGAATCGCGCGC
>DASUZC010000141.1:0-11678 GCA_036377095.1 Gemmatimonadaceae bacterium | reverse complement strand
CACCGAGTTGATCTGAGCCGCAGTCTGAACGATTATAGTGATAGCAGGCCCGACGGCGCGCTGGTTTAGCGAATCGCGGAGGAACGGTGTAATCGTGAGCGTTCCCGGCGCGGCGTTCGCTGGAATGTTGATCGTGTCCTGCATGGTCAGTGAATCGAGCAGCGGACTCGAGTAGATCAGAGAGTCGGCAACGACTACTGGTCCCGTGGTCGTCAAACCAAGCGAACGGACTTTCGTCGCGGCCTTGCCCATTACCGTAACCAGGATCGATTTGCCCACTACCGCTGAACTGCCGGAGAACGGGCTGAGAACGCGAACTTGCGGCGGCGGAAGATTTCCCGTCGCCATGATCAGAGTGTCGACACCTGACGTGTTGCCCGCGCCGTCGATCGCCGTGGCGGTGATCGTCACCGGCGTTCCGGGCGGTACCGTGCGATTCGCAAACAGCGTGAACGGCAGCTGAATGTCCGTCACTGCGCTCGTAAACACGGTGTCGTAAAGGAAACCAACCGCCCCAATCGCTTGGACGTGAATGGTCTTCAGACCGAGGTTGTCTTTAGCCTCGGTGTTGAAGCCAATTACCGTGTCAGCGAGTCCGGTGCGTGGCGTAAGAGTGAGCGTTGGCGGAACGCGATCTCTCTGCGGATCGATCGACGTGTTGTCATTACACGCCGCGACACCAAGAGAGAGCGACGTTGCGACCGCGGCTACTATGAAGCCGCGGCGCAGGACGCCGAAAGGAACTTTATGCATGCGAGTCACCTTTAACGGGTGGCTGGTGGCGGGTTCGACGAGCCAGGAATCGGCGCGCCGTCGTCGATAATGTGTGGCGTGACTAGGATCAGGAGGTCACGCTTTTCGTCGTCGGTCCGCGTCTCGCCGAACAGTCTGCCGATGAGCGGCAGATCGACGAGCAGCGGAATGCCCGACTTGGACTGCGTGGTCTGTGTGACGGTCAGACCGCCGATTACCGCGGTCTCGCCGTCGCCGACGAGGAGCTGAGTGTCGCCAGACTGCTTGCCGAAGATGAATCCAACGTCAGACGCGGCCAGCTGTGCATCCGAGTTCTCGGCGTGTAACAGCAGCAGGATCTGGCGGTTGTTGGTGATGTGCGGTGTTACGGTGAGAATGATACCGACCTGCTTCATCTGCACCGTCGCGCGCGGCTGCTGATTGGGAGCGCCGCTGACGTTGTTGGTATTGGCGTCGAGCACGCGGATCGGGATTTCCTGACCGACCTGGATCGATGCCTGCCTGTTGTCGAGCGTCACAATGCTTGGCTCTGCCTGCAAGTCCGCCAGACGTACTTCCTGAAGCGCGTCGAGGAAGCTTGTCAGCTGGAACTTGCCGAGCGCAGTCGAGAACACGACGCTGAGCGCCGGGTTTACCACGCGCGAGTTAGCGTTGGCGATTGCCGACAGCGCGTTGCCGCCGAGCAGAATTCTGTCACCGCTGAACGGCGTGCCGCCGCCAAGCGCATCAGGAACCCCGTCGCCGTTGGTGTCGATCGGCTTGAGCGTCGAGGGATCCGGACGCTTGATAAGCTGGCTGAAGAACTGGTCGGTGCCGGTACCGAGATCGTACGAGAGACCGATGTCTTCAATGTTGGTTCTGTTGACGAAGATGATCTTCGCCTTGATGCCGACCTGCGGCGTGCGAACGTCGAGGTTGCGCACGTACTGCAGGACGTCGGCGAGTCGCGAAGCCGTCTCCGTGATGATCAGAGTGTTGGTAACCGAGTCAGCAGCGACCAGCCCCCGCGCAACGCAGTTAGGACGTGCGTTGCTCACGACATTGGGACTTGAAGGGATCTGGGCGTTGGCGAGGCAGTCCTTCTGTAGCAGCTGCTGAATCGTTGGCACGAGCTGGCCCGCCCGTGCATAGTTGATCGAGACGAGTTGAGTCACCAGCGGCTCGGAAGCCTGGCGATTCAGAATGTTGGCGTAACTATCTACCGTTATGATTCCGGAGATCGCGTCTTCAGACGCTGCCAGTCCCTGACCCTGGAGAATCGCGCGCAGCGCAACGTCCCATGGCTGGTTGCGAACTTCAGCGGTGACTGTGCCTTGCACATCCTTGCCGACGACGATCGTGCGACCCGAAAAGGCGGCGAACGACGCGATCACGTCACGAATGTCCGTGTCCTGGAAGGTGACGGTGATCGGGGGTTGCTGAGATTGCTGCGCGGCTGAGAAGAGGCCGACCGGTTTGTCACTGCTCGAGATTCGCCGTGTGGGCGTTGGCTCGGGTTCGACTGCAACAGGGGCCGGCTCATCCTGCACGTCAACCTGTTCGGTTGTCGTCTGAGTCTGAGGTGGCGTCGTGCGGGTCGGCGGCGGCGAGTAGCTCGCTACCTGGCGCGTTGCTGGAGTCGGGGTTGTCATTGCCGCCGCCGTCGTCAGCTGACGTGAGGCGGGGGTCGGCGCAGCTGCATAGGCGCGACGCGAAGCGGTGCCCCACGAGCTGTAGTCAGCGGTCTTCCCGCCGGTTACAGCAACGCGGACTTCGCTCTGGTTGCGCTTGACTTCATACGGATGCTTCGCGTCCAGCTCGATGACGACGCGGACGATGTTCGGACGATATTGCGCGTATCTGACGTTGGTGATGCCGCCCCGCGAAATCTTGTCGTACGTGCGGTTCGACATGTCTAGCGTTGCTCCCTTCAGATCGACGACCACCCTGGCAGGCGCATCGAGCGTGAAGTCCTGCACTTCGACGGCGGCGTTGACCCCGATCACCACCTCGGCCTTCCCTGATGAAGGGACTACGCTGAGTGAGTGAACGGTTGCAGCCGAGGAGGGCAGAAACAGGAGCGCCGCCGCTGGCAGCGCTTTCAACAAGCTCATTGACGTTGCCTCATTTTAGTCGAATCGGGCGGTGCTATCGGCAGAAGCTCCTGGCGACTGTAACCGAACTCTTCGATCGTGAAAATCACTGCCTTCGGTTGGATGGCCGCGACGCGCATTCTGCCAAGCGTCTGGCCAACCCGGACCTTGTACTGCTCTTTAGACGTGATATCGCGCAAAACGGCAACAGAATTTTGCCCGCGCGGATCGTACGCAACGCCAACCAGTTTCAGGTCCTGCAACAATGGTTTGAGATCAGACGTTGTCAGCAAAGAGACAAATGGATCGCGACGCCCGGACGCCTCGTAGGCGAACACTTCGCGATTGATCAACACTCTGGGAGCGGTGTCGGCCGCCGGCGCTGCTGCCGCTGCCGTCGGAGTCGCTGACTTGTTTGCCGCTGCTCCCACGGCCGGAGCCTTGGAATTGGCCGGCGCATTCGCGGTCGCTGGCGTCGGCGCGGCGGGGCGTGACACTACCGGCTTGGCGGAGCTCGATCCAGGGCGCGACAACTGCGCGTGCGCTTGCGCCGACGCGCCGCTGGCAAGAACGCCAACAAGAATCAGAGCCAAAGAGACTGGTTGCTTCATTATTTCACCGCCGAAGGCGGAGCAAAAGGCGTTGAGCGGGCGACGTACGTCTGCACCTGGAACTCTGTATCGACCAGCGATTCACCCTTCTTCACCCGCGCCTTCGTCTTGTCGGCAATCGGGTGGAGCTTGATAGCCATCGTCACCGGCGCGATGATCCGATTCAGCGAGCCGACGTTGCTGAGGAACTGACCGACCGGGTGATACCCGCCGATCACCGCCAGCTTGTAGCGATAGGTATCGAACTGCTCGCCCGGCAGAACCGGCATTGGTTCAACCGTTGCCAGGTCCAGTCCGACGCGGCGCGCGGCCGTTGAAATGTCTTCGAGCAGCGCCGGCACTTCATTGCTGCGCGGAACGAGCTGGCGCATCACCTTCAGGCTCTGCTCGTACTCGGCGGTCTGCGCTTTCAGCTTCTGCAGACTGCCCTGCGCAATGTCGGCCTTGGCCTGCTGATTCTTCTTGTCGAGCGAGTCGACGTGTGCTTGCGTCACCGCCATCTCTGCCGACTTTGGCTTGTACAGGAAATACCAGTAAGCGCCTAGGAGCAGCACAGCGCCGACACCGATGCCGACAAGTGTCTGCTCGCGCTTCGTCATGTTCGCGCCGAATGCCATTACCGCACCGCCGAGACTACGAGTGGAACTGTCTTGATCACGTACGGAGGAGGCGGTTGCGTCTCCGCCACCAGTGTGAACTCGGTGACTTCCTTGCCTTCTGCTTGTACGAGATCGGAACGAGTGAGCTGCACGTTCTGGATGAACGGCGACGCCTCGAGTGATTTCATGAAGCGCGTGAGCGCCTGAATGTCGACGGTGTGGCCAACGATCTTGAACGTCACCTGCTTGGCGTCAGCGAGCAGCGAATCCGCGCGGGCTCTCTTGAGCCGATCGCGCTCCAGCTGTCTCTGGCGCGGCGACTTGGCCGCTTGGCCAGCGGTGTCCGCGTTTGCGGCGGCGCCCTTCTTTACCACTGTGTCAGCGATCGCCACGCTCTTCGGCGCGCTGGTCTGTGTCACGTCGATCAGCCATGTGTACTGCGGCAGCGCGTTGCTGATCTCGTACATCAGGTGCGACCATAGATAACGCGAATCGTCGATCGATTTGATGATCGCGATCTGCTGATATAGCGAATCGCGAGTTGCTTCCGCCTTCGCCTTCGCGTTGAGCACCGCGCTGTACTGCGCCGAGTCTTTGACAGCCTTGTTCTCGCGCGCGTCCAGCAGGGCGGCTCTCGCCGTCTGGCTGATGAACATCAAGACGATCAGAGCACCGGAAGCGCCCGCGGCGCCAATCGCGCCGAGCATGTACTTGTCGGTGATCTTGTCGGACAGGCCGGCAAACCACTGACCCGGATGGAACTCCATCTTGAAGCCGGTGCCGGTAGTGGCCTTGCCGCGTTTCTTCTTCTTGGCGTCGCCGGGGAGCAGGTTGATTTCAATCATCGTCTGTGCGTCTCCGGGGTCAGTTCTTTCTCAGCGCGAGGCCGATCGAAAGCATCAGCAGCGGCGCTACTTCGTCGGTCACCAGCGATTCCAGCGCGCCTTCGCGCACCGACATCGTGGCAAGCGGATTGGCGAGCTCGACGGGCTTGCGCAGGCGCTGCCCGAGAGCTTCCGTAAGCCCCGGCGTGCGTGAGCCGCCACCGCAGGTATAGACCGCCTTCATCTGGCCGTCGCCCTTGAGCGACGTCGAAAGGAACGCGATTGCGCGCTCCAGACCGGTCGCAATTTCTTCAGTGCGCGCGGCAATCACGGAATCGAGCTGCGAAGACCGATCGTAACCCCGAATCAGAGCTTCGGCGTCGGGCGCAGAAAGACCGTGCTCGCGCTGCAAATCTTCACGAAGACGACGAGTTCCCACTGGCAGGTCGCGAGTGAGAATCGGTACGCCATCGTCCAGAATGTTGATGTTGGTTACTTCGTGGCCGATGTTGACGAGGCCGACAGCGCCGCTCATCGCGGCTGGATAGTTCACTTCAAAGGCGTTGTGCAGCGCAAAAGCGTCCACGTCCATCTGCATGGGTGTAATGCCCGCCTCCTGGAGGATGCGGAGCTTGGCTTCCACCAGATCACGCTTCGCGGCGACAAGGAGCACGCTCATCTCGTCGCGGCTGGAGCCGTCTTCGTCGAGGATCTGGAAATCGAGCTCAACGGAGTCGACATCAGGTACGTGTTGCTCCGCTTCCCAACGCATTAACTCGCGCGCCTGCTGCTCCTTCACGCGCTCGGTCTTGATACGCTTGATGATTACGTCGCGGCCACCGACGGCAGCGACAACGGCCTTGGTGTTGGCGTCAACGGACTCGATGGTCTGGCGGATGACGTCCGAGACCAAATGAGGGTCCATCACTTCGCCTTCAACGATCGCGTCGTCGGGGAGCGGAGTGATCGCAACCTTGACCAGTTCTGGTGTTGACTTCGAGTGATCGACGACGGCGACCTTGACCAGGCCAGATCCGATGTCGAGCCCTACGGTAGTCTTCTTCCGGCCAAATAACCCCATCGCGGCCCTTTCAATGAAAAAGAGGCGGGCTTTACTCGGGCGCGCGCCGCACTATTACACTCTAGAGGCGGGACATCCCAAGAACCCTGTTTGCTTGCATTTCCGAGGAGACCAACCGAGTGGCACTACTGCCTCCTTAGTCCGTCACCATCGTTCGAACTAAGACACGACTCAACTGCCGGGAAAGTAACGGTTGGCTACCATGCCTCAGAAAAGCTCCGACCACCATCGTTCCGGTGTCGGTTCGACAAGAATCGAGTCATCGACGCCAATTCTGACGCCCACCACCGCGCCGATTCGTCTCGTCACTGCGTGCTGGGACGACGGTGATCTCGCCCACGCCACAATGGAGTAAAGGGTGGAGTCCAACCGGGTCACCGAGACTGTGACTGGCATCGGTCCATCGGAGAATGTGGATAATTCTTCTCCTGCAACGCCCACTCTCTGGCCGCTTCGATCAGTCCAGTGATCGATGATGGCCTGAATTGCCGATTCACCGGCCGCCAACGCCTGCTCGCGCGACGACGCAGTATCGGCGATGTGGGTCTCTTCCATCGTCGCGAAGAAGACGCCCGCGACAACGGCAGCCACAAGCACCACGACAAGGAGCGCCGCCGCCAGAATAAACCCGCGCCGGTTCACCAGAGTCGGTTCCGCACCGCCACCGAGACGCGCGCGGAGTCAGCTGGAATCCACGGCCGTCCCGCAGCGAACAGGCTCTGCCGACTCGCTGCACGTGCCGCGATGTCGACGCGCGCCACCCAGAGTGGGGACCCCTGCAGCGCCGCACCGGATCGATCGAAGTACTCGAAAGCCACCCCCGACTGATTGACGTCGCGATTGTACGGACGGTACGGCCCGCTCACTGGCTGCACGGTCCCGCACACTGACGCGCCAAGCGCGTTGCAGCGACGGTAGCCGAGGTACCAGTCGCCGTCCGAAGCGCGGTACAGGCTGTACCGTCCTCGCCTGACGAAGCGCACGGGCGATCCGGGATGAATGCCCGGATCCAGCGCGTTCGCGAAGGACGCCGCGAATGCCTTGGCTGACGCATCCTCGGGACGTGAGAATCCGGATGACGACGGACAACCGCTCGCCACCGATCGCGAGCTGAATGCAGAAATCCGGTACCGGTGCCAACGTTCGCCGGGAGTCCCCGAGTCAACGTAGAAAAGAGCGAGGTCTCCCGTATCCGGTTCCGTTGAGAAGGACGTCAAAGCTCCGGCTGTCACTGCCGGCGGAAGCCCGACTTGAGAGGAGGAAAGCACCTGACAAACAACGCTGCTGCCGATTGTCGAGAAAGACTCGATCGCCGAATCGGCAAGCAATCTCGCGGTGTCTGCGACCGACATTCCACGAATGTCGGTAGTCAAGACTTCCAGCGCGTCGCGCACGCTCTGCCGGGTTGTGATCAGCTCGCTGGTGCCGCGATAGAATCGCTGCTGGCGCATCAAAACGACGCCAAGTGTGGCGCCGAGGATTCCTGCGATGGCAAGGACGACGCAGATCTCGATCAGACTGAACGCCACCCGCCTTATCATCAGCAGCGCAGCCTTCCGGAGGGGCATTGAGAGAGAAGCAGCTCAACTCGATTGGCGTCTAATCTCGCTGCCTGCTCGCGAACTGCGTTGGCGCGCAGCTGTCTGCCCACGACCGCGCTGGTGCCGGCGAGCGCCAGGCCGCCGACACAGAAAATGAAGATCGCAACCACGGTTTCAATGAGAGTGTAACCGTTTGGCACTCCGCGATTCTAGCTGAGGGTGCCTTACCAACCGTCATTCGCGCTTTGCGCGCGAAATCAAATCACTTGGATTCGGTGGCCAGCCCGTAACGCGAAAGCTTTCGATACAGCGTCGATGGATCGATGCCGAGCACTTCCGCTGTCCGCGGCTTGTTGCCGCCCTCGTTCTCGAGGACCCACATGATGTAGGCGCGCTCGATTGTGTCGAGCGTAGGATTTGTCTGGACCGCGTCGCTCACCAAAGGATCCGACTTCGGCTCGACAACGCGCTCGGGTAGGGCCGACAATGGAATCGCGTCGCCCTTGGCAAGAATTACCGCGCGCTCGAGCGCATTCTCCAGCTCGCGCACGTTGCCGGGCCACAAATATCGCTGCATTGCCTCGAGCGTTTCCGGCGCCAGCTTCCTCGGCGCCTCTCCGCGCGCTTCGCCGGCCCGTCGCAGAAACGCTTCCGACAACAGCGGAATGTCACCCGGGCGATTCCGCAAGGGCGGCAGGATAATCGAGATTACGTTGAGCCGGTAGAAAAGATCACTGCGGAAATTTCCGCGCTTGATCTCGTCCTCCAGATCACGATTCGTCGCGGCAATCACTCGCGCGTTGACGGGTTTCGCTTCCGTCGCGCCGACAGGGATGATTTCGCGCTGCTGCAGCACGCGCAGCAGTTTCACCTGCGTTGCCGGAGTCGTCTCGCCAATCTCATCGAGAAAGAAGGTTCCCTCGCCCGCCGCCGAGAAAAGTCCTTCCTTGTCCCGTGACGCGCCGGTGAAAGATCCTTTGACGTGGCCGAACAGCTCGCTCTCCAGCAGACTCTCCGGCAGGGCACCGCAATTGATCGACAGGAATGGTTTGTTGGACCGCGGGGAAAGATCGTGGATGTAGCGAGCCACGACTTCCTTACCGGTTCCCGACTCACCCTGCAGCAGCACCGTTGAATCGGTCGCGGCCACTGACTCGGCGACGTGCAGCGCGTCGAGCCACGACTTGCTCGAGCCGACCGGCCGGGCGCCCTTCTCCCGTTTCTTGGCCTCAGTCTTCAGTACGCGGGTCTCGCGCTTGAGATTGCGGTGCTCCGCCGCACGCCGAACGATTGTCACCAGCTCTTCGTTCTTGAACGGCTTCTGGATGTAGTAGAACGCCCCGTTGTTCACCGCACCGATCGCCGATTGTAAGCTCGCCTGCGCCGTCATCAGGATCACGACCGCGTCGGGATCGTGCGCCCGCACCGAGGACAGAATATCTAGTCCGGTGACGTCGGGCATTCTGACGTCGGTGATAATCAGATCAGGTTTCAGCGCGGCGATCTGTTCCAGACCCTTCTTGCCGCCGAGCGCCGTATATGGGATGAAGCCTTCGTTCTTCAGCAGAATGCGAACGGCGTCGAGTATTCCCTGCTCGTCGTCGATGATAAGGACAGTCGGCGCGGATGTCGTGGCCGTGGTCATGCCGGTTTCCTGAGCGCCTTCGGCGTTTTGCGACGCGAGACGACTTCGTTGCCGAGCTTCGGCAGAATCACCGTGAATTTCGTCCCGCTGCCTTTGCCGTTGCTGTCAACCAGAATGAAGCCGTGGTGCGCTTCGACCGCGCGATGCACGATGGACAGGCCCAGTCCGCTGCCACCGCTCTTCGTAGTCACGAACGGCTCGAACAGTCTTTCCTTGATTGACTCGGCGATGCCGCGCCCGTTGTCAGTGACTTGAATCATCAGCGCCCCGCGCGTGAAATGCGCAGCTTGCGATGGGAGGTGTTGATGCGAGATCTCAGAGGTCTCGATCACCACTTCCCCGCCGGGTGAGGATGCCTGAACTGCGTTCAGCAAGAGATTGAAAATGGCGCGGTGTAGCAAATCGTCATCGCCAACGACGACCAGTGACTTTGAAGGATACACCTCGCGAATCCGAACATCCGCCGGCTTGCTAGGGTGTCGTGCCACGAGATCGGCGGCATGATGCGCAATCTCCACGAGGTCCGCTTTCCGGATGCTCGTAACCCCCGTTCGTGCGAAGTCGAGGAATTCGGAGAGGAGACGCGACAGCCTGTCCGACTCCCGCTGCACGAGCTTGGTCAGAGTACGGGTATCGTCATCCGCCCCCGGCACCTTCGCCAGCAGCTCGGCGGCGCTTCTGATTGATGCCAGCGGGTTCTTGATCTCGTGGGCGAGTGAGGCGCTTAGCTCGGCGACCGCTTCCAGTCTTTCGGCGCGCGTGTGTAGCCTCTCGATGTCCGCTTCGCGCAGACGAAACGCGGCCAGCTCCGCCGCCATCTCTTCGCGGCCCGCGTGCGCTTCGCGGAGTCGCGCGCCGATATAGCCGCAGCCCAACGCAACCGCGCCAAAGATTCCCAGCTGCACGAAAATCGGCGTATCGAACACGGTAGCCCGATCGGCGATCGTAATGGCGAAGTAGAATACGTCGCCCAGCGTCGCAATCAGCAGCACGCCTGCCGACGGAAGCAGTAGCGCGCTGACTGCGATCACCAGGATGTAGAGCGGCGCCAGTTGTGATGGTGCGCCGGTCTGGGTGATGTGGACGACTGCCGTCACCAGCAGCAGATCGAAGATCGTCTGCAGGTAGAAGAAGCTGTCGCCCAATGCGCCAACCTTCCGCGACGCATACAGGATCGAACCGCTGGTAAAGAACAGGGTCGATATGAACGCCAGCGTTGCCAGTAGTGTCGCGGTGCTGTCGGCACGCCGCCATACAACGATGGCGGCCAGGAAGATGGCTGTGGCCAGCGAAAGGCGGCCAAGATAGAGGACTCGAAGTACCCTCTCCCGCCCCCCGCCGGCGGAGGCGGGCAGCGTTAGCGCAGGCCTGGGGGCCGCGGGGCTAATCGGGACTGCCGGAAGCAAGTATTGCAAGCTGGCTGGGTTAGAGACTGACGTCAATAAGACGCTCCGGCGGGCTCCTAAGTCTCTACTACTATATAGATTACATGAATATGGTCCTGGGACTAGTTGCCCCGGAGGCAGCCGACGCTCCGTCAATGACCGTGGCGACCAGCAGCATGATAGCCGTACTGGGACTCGTCGCCGTCAACGGTTTTTTCGTGGCCGCCGAGTTCTCGCTGGTGGCCGCTCGGCGCAGCAGACTCGACGAGATGATCGCCAAGGGCGACCGCGGAGCCAAGGTCGTCCAAAACGCACTCAAGGAAATCGACCGCTATATCGCGGCCACGCAGCTCGGAATCACCATCGCTTCGCTGGCGCTGGGCTGGATCGGTGAGCCGGTCCTCGCGCATCTCTTCGACCAGGCATTCCGCGTGATCGGAATGAATCCGTCTGCGACCACCACACATGTGGCGGCCGTGCCGGTCGCGTTCTTCCTGCTGACGTTCCTCCACATCGTGCTCGGTGAGCTCGCTCCCAAATCGATCGCACTCGCCAGTCCGGAACGCACGGCGAAGGCAATTGCGCGACCGCTGCTGGTGTTCTCCCGCTTCATGTCGCCGCTGATCTGGCTGTTCAACGGCGCCGCCAACGGGCTGCTGCGAATTCTTGGCATTGAGCCGGCGAGTGATCAGGAAGGCCATAGTCCCGAAGAAATTCGTTTCCTGGTGATGCAGGCGCACGCACACGGCACGCTCGACGAATCAGACAGGGCGATGCTGGCCGGCGTACTGGATTTTCACGAAAAGAAAGCACGTGATGTAATGCGACCGCGAACCGACATCGTCGCGCTCGACGTCGAATCGACGGAATCGGAGGTCTGGGAGGTCTTGCGTCGGGAGCGATACTCCCGTTATCCGGTCTATCGCGAGTCACTCGACGACGTTACCGGAGTTTTCCTCGCCAAGGATTTGTGGCTACACTCCGGCGATGCGCCATTCAATCTTGCCGATTTCGTGCGCGAGCCGATGTACGTTCCCGACAGCCGGCCGGCCGAGCGCGTGCTGGATGACTTGCGGCGCACGCGCGCGCACATGGCGGTCGTGCTCGATGAGTACGGCGGCACGGCGGGCATCGTGACGATGGAGGATCTGGTCGAGGAAGTCGTCG
>DASUZC010000140.1:0-3192 GCA_036377095.1 Gemmatimonadaceae bacterium | reverse complement strand
TCTCTCAGCAGCGCCTCCGACAGCTGTGCGAGGCGCGTCTTCGGATCGTGATTCCCGAATCCTTCCTCGACCATCATCTGCTCACCGTAGTGCGCCCAACCTTCGGAGTTGCTGGACGCGCCGAGTAGCTTGCGCGTCTTGGTGGGGACCTGGGGCGCGTAGATGAACTGGAGAAAGTGTCCCGGAAAGACTTCGTGCACGGTGATGATGTCCATCACGCTCCGGTTGTAGAGCTTGAGATGCTCCTCGATGTGCTTGGCGTCCCAATCTTTCTCCGGCGGCGTCACGTAGTAAAAGGCTTCGGTCGCTTTCGTCTCGTAGGCGCCGGGCGTGTCCATGCTGGCGAAAGTTCCGCTGCGCGCGTACGGGGGTGTCTCCGTCACAATCGGACGAACATTGGATGGTATGTCGACGATCTTGTGGTCGATGAGGAATTGGCGCAGCCCCTCCACCGTCGACTTCGCTGATGGAATGAGGTTCGCCGCCGTCGGGTGATCTGCGTTGAGCGTTTCCATCGCCTCTTCCGGTGTCTTTCCCGGTGCGACTTCCTGCGCCGTTGACACGAACGCTTTGTAATCCTTGTCGAGCTGCGCCTCGCCGATCTCCAGCAGCCTTGGTAGCGGGATGTCGACCATCTCGTCGTAGCGCAGCTTGTCGGCGAATGCCTGGGCGCCGATCGCGTACTTCCCGTTCGACTTGGGCAGCATCGTCTTCAGCCAATCGGCCGCGCCCTGCATCGAGCTCACGACTGAATCGTTGACCTGCGTGAATTCGCGCAGCGCCGAGGAGTCGCTCCCCGCCGCTCCCTTCGCCCACGTCGCAACGTCAGCCTTGAAGAAACCGACCGAGCCCGCGGCGATTCGCATTGCCAGGTCCGTGAATTCCTTGGGCGGATTGACGATGTTCGCGCGCATTGCTGTCAGAACTGCGGGCACGCCACGCAACCGCGCGGTAACCGACTTCAGCCTGTCGACTGGCGCGGCGAAATTGCGCTTCATCAACAGGTCAACGGCGTTGCCGGGCAGGCCGACGTAATTCATCGGATTCTTTTTCCAGTTGGCGATCTGCTCCTCGTCCTGCAGCTCCGACTTGATCGCGCCGTCGATCATCGCCGCATCGATCGAATCATCGAGAGCCAGCTGCGTCGCCCTGATGGAATCGAGCTGAGTCTGCAGCTGGTGCAGTGTCGCAATGCGACGATTTACATTCGCCGCCGAGAGGTCTTCGACCCTATTGTCGTACTGGTGGAAGCCGGCGGCCGTGCCCTGAGATGGGACGAAGGAATACAGCGAGTCGAAGAAGGTATCGACGAAGTTAGCGAAGACCGGGCTCTTTCCGGATTGCGCCGTGGACGATGCTGTGCTCGACGCGCCGGTACCGCCTGTGTCGGTTTGGACGCAGTTGAGCAGGAGGGCCGAAATGGCTATTGCCGTTGAGACCCGAGTTAAAACCACCAGACGAATTCGCATCTTTGTTGGTGAGAAGAACTCAAAAGATGCAACCCGTGCCGGGTCACGGCGACGGTCAGCAAGGTCAATGACAAGTAAAACATTTGGGAGGAGATGACCAGAGGAGTTTTGCTATCTCGGGCTGTTAGCCGAAGCGACGTGTCTGCGCAACCTTAGCCCTTGAAGAGCATGCTGGAGAAACAACTTCGCCTCGGCCGGACTCTCGATGTCTAGTGATGTGCCACCGGCATCGACTGGCGTCGGCGATTGAGGCGACAGCGTTTCGCCGTAGATGATCATCAGTTCGCTACGCCGGTCGGGGTTCGGAAGGTGGAACATGCGCACGCGCGCCATGCGCGCCGGAAATGCAAGATTGTGTTTCGCCAACAGTGCGACGAGAGCGGCGCCGTCGGAGCGAGGATCTCGATTCGCGCCGCCATAATCGGTGAAAGCCCTCACATCATAAATGAACTGCAGTCCACCGATATCAGTCGTCCGCTCGGGGCGATAGTTGTAAGTATGACTGTTGGTTGGCAGATAGTGCTCGAACTGAATCCAGTAGAATCGATCGACAGGCCCGCTTGTGTGACCCGCGACGAACAGGTGCTGCTCCGCGAAGGCTGTCCCATAGAGGTTGACGACTTGCGAGCCGACGTAACGAAAGTCGTCAGCAAATGTGAGATCAGCCGCCGGCAGCTGGTTGGAGACGATTGTCTGTCCCTTCACCTCGCGCTCGACTGGTGGCGTCGGCGGAGGAGGGTTCTGCGCGCAAGCGACGGAACACGCGGTAAAGAGGAAAGAGAAGACGAGTCTGCGCATGATTCACCAGTCGGACAGGATAAGGGTGGGACAGCGTCCATTCCCAAACGGTTTGAGCGTACCGTAGGTTTCTGTATCACCCGGTCTCCATCCTGAACGGAGTCTTTATGCGTCCGCTCATTGCAGCCGTGCTGGTCACGGTTCCGCTCCTTTCGAGCTGCGCGGTGTCGCCAGCAACCGTCCCAGCGGCGACATCCGCTGCGCTTCCAACTGCCACTCGCTACGCCGTTGCTCCGCATGGAATGGTCGTTTCTGCCAGCGGCATCGCCAGTGAGGTCGGTCGCAACGTCCTTGCCGCCGGCGGCAATGCTGTCGATGCCGCCATCGCCACGGGCTTCGCGCTCGCCGTCACCTACCCTGTCGCCGGGAACATCGGAGGCGGTGGATTCATGGTCATCCGCTTTCCCGACGGGCGCGCGACCACTTTCGATTTCCGTGAGGCCGCGCCACAGGCCGCGCGACCCGAGATGTTCGTTGACTCAGCCGGCAATTATTCGTGGAACATCCATCACGGCAGCTACAAATCAGTCGGAGTGCCCGGAACCGTAGCTGGCTTTGCACTCGCGCATCAGAAGTACGGCAAAACTCCGTGGGCTCGACTCGTCGCACCCGCCGAGCGATTGGCGAGCGAAGGTTTTGCCGCTCCGCCGGGCTTGGCGAGCTCATTGGCATCGATGCAGAAGGACTTCAGCAAGTATCCAGGCAGCGTGGCCGCGTTCAGCAAGAACGGTCAACCTTACGCGAGAGGCGAAGTATTTCGCCAGCCTGATCTCGGCCGCACGCTCGCCCGCATCCGCGACAACGGACGCGATGGATTCTACCTCGGCGAGACCGCGCGCTTGCTGGCAGATGACATGAAGCGGAATGGCGGACTCATCACGATGGAAGATCTCGCGCGCTATCAGGCAAAGGAGCGCGCCCCGAT
>DASUZC010000139.1:0-4204 GCA_036377095.1 Gemmatimonadaceae bacterium | reverse complement strand
GATCAACGCGGTGCTCGAAGGCGATCTACCCGGCGGCTACGATCTCGTGGTTCTCGCGAATCTTGACCCTCCGGCCGCAATGCGGGTTGCCCGGATGACGCGAGGGTGGCTGGGAGCGGTGGACGACTCCGGACCGGGAGTGCGCGGGCCTCGCCGGTAAGCTATCCGTAGCTCTCCCGCCCGTACGGCTGAGCTTGGAAGAGTGCAATTATAGCACGGTAAACCCCGCAATTCGCTCGACGAAGCCAATTTTGGCAACTGGTGTCGAGCTTTTTTTGCATTTCTTGCAAATTCCTGTTGACACGGGCGCCAAGCTGGAATAAGCTTTCCGGCGTTGGGGTTCTCCTAAACCGCTACCAGATCACCCCGTGTCCGTTCATCGCGCCTCCGTTTCCAATCTCCGAAATAATCGCTCGCTCCCACAGAACCTGTGGGACGTGATCGGACGTTTCGGGTACAGGCAGACATGAACTAGTGCAAAGCCGATTTCCAATGCCCCCGCGTTTCGATCGAAGAAAGGCGGGGGCTTTTTCTTTTTCGCCCAGTACCTCAACCCCACCCGTCGCCCTGGAGGAGAACAGTGAAGTGGCTCAAGAAGAGCGCAGTGATCGCCGTCACCGGTTTGCTCGCATCACCAGTCCTGCTGCTCGCGCAGTCGCCAGCAACCGCGAAAATCGATTCGCTCGCAACGCAGACCGCTGCGACATCGACGTCGATCAACTTCGTGTGGACGCTGATCGCCGGATTCCTCGTCATGTTCATGCAGGCCGGCTTCGCATTGGTCGAGACTGGATTCACGCGCTCCAAAAACGCCGGCCACACCATGACCATGAACTTCATGGTCTACGCGATCGGCATGCTCGCGTACTGGGCGATCGGTTTCGCGCTGCAAGCGGGCGGTATCGGCGCGCTCGCCACACTCGGCGGCTACGACAAACTCAACACCGAGTTCACCGTTAACATCGGCGGACACGCGTGGGGATTGTTCGGCATGCAGGGATTCTTCCTGACGGGCGTCGCCTACAACGCGTCGATCTTCGCCTACTTCCTCTTTCAGATGGTGTTCATGGACACCACCGCGACGATTCCCACCGGCGCGGCTGCTGAACGATGGAAGTTCTCCGCCTTCTGCATCTTCTCCGTCTTCATCGCCGGCATCATCTACCCGATCTACGCCAACTGGGTGTGGGGCAACGGCTGGCTCGCGGCACTGGGTCGCAATGTCGGCCTCGGTCACGGGCACGTTGATTTCGCCGGATCCTCTGTCGTGCACATGACGGGCGGTGTGCTCGCACTGCTCGCCGGAAAACTGATCGGACCGCGACGCGGAAAGTACAACGCCGATGGAACCGCCAACGCCATCCCCGGACACAACATCCCGATGGCATTGCTCGGCACTTTCATTCTCGCCTTCGGGTGGTTCGGCTTCAACCCGGGGTCGACTCTCGCCGGGATGGATTCGCGCATTGCAGTTATCGCCACCAACACGATGCTCGCCGGCGCCGCCGGTGCGATCACGGCGATGATTTACGTCTGGAGATTGTACGGCAAGCCCGATCCATCGATGCTCGCCAACGGCATGCTCGCCGGTCTCGTCGCGATCACGGCGCCGTGCGCGTTCGTCACAGCTCCGGTAGCAGTGTTGATCGGAGGAATCGCCGGCGTGCTAGTCTGCGTCGCAGTCGTCTTCATCGAGCGCAAAGTGAAGATTGATGATCCCGTTGGAGCGAGCTCGGTACACGGCGTCTGCGGATTCTGGGGCGTTTTGTCAGTCGGCCTGTTTGCCGACGGTACTTACGGCGATGGCACCAACGGTGTCGCCGGCAACGTGACGGGACTGTTCTACGGTGACGCCAGTCAGCTCGCAGCGCAGCTCGTCGGCATCGCCACAAACATTCTGTGGGTCGGACTCTCCGGTTACGCAGCGTGGAAAATCACCGGAATGCTGACTGCCGGTCATCGTGTATCGCCCGCGGTCGAAGAACACGGCTTGGATCTGCCGGAGATGGGTGCGCTCGCCTATCCCGATCAGGCCGACATCTCGTCAGCAGTCGTGCTCGTCAACGAAGCACGTCCAGCTGCGTGACGATCATCCAACGACATCCAATCGGAGATCGATAAATGAAACTCATAAGCTGCGTCATCCGCCCCGAGCGACTCGGGGCGGTGAAGGAAGCGTTGTTCCAGGCCGGCGTGACCGGGATCAGCATCAGTCGCATCAGCGGACACGGCGGCGAGCAGGAAGTCGTCGAGCATTATCGCGGCTCGTCGATCGTGCTCGAGTTCCGCGACAAAGTGAAGATCGAGATGGCGTGCTCCGAGCCGTTCGTCGAGCCGACCATCAAAGCGATACTGTCGTCTGCGCGCACCGGCGAAGTCGGCGACGGCAAGATCTTCGTGCAGCCGCTCGAGCAAGTGATTCGCATTCGCACTGGCGAGCGCGACAACGCCGCGCTCACGCCTGTCACCGCCGACGCCGTGCAGCGCCGCGCACGCCACCTCACACCACTGGTAGCCACATCATGAAAACAGCCTACATCGTTGCGATATCGCTGGCGCTTTCCGCTGCGATCGCCGAAGCGCAAAGCACCAAACCGCCCAATGCGGAGCTGGTTGCCGCCGCGGTTCCATTGGCCGATTCGGGTAAGAAGCCCGCTGACAGTGTTGCCACTGCCGCCGCGCTTCCCAAATGGTTCGACGATCTCGTGGTCAACGCTTTCGTCTCCACCGCTTACGAGTACAACTCGAATCGACCGACGACCGGGACTACCAGTTACCGCGTCTTCGATTTCAACGACAACTCGTTCAATCTTGACGTCGCCGAGCTGGTGGTGCAGATCGCGGCGTCGAAGCCGAACGACGCCGGATTTCGCGTCGATTTCGCGGCCGGCAACTCGATTCCGCAGATCACCAAGACCCAGGATCAGACCGCCGCGCAGTTCGATCTGCAGCAGGCGTTCGCCAGCTACATCGCGCCGATCGGATCCGGGCTGCGCTTTGACGTCGGCAAGTACGTCACGCACATGGGATACGAGCTGATCGAGGGATACGACGGTTACAACGACAACTACAGCCGCTCGATCCTGTTCGGCTACGCGATTCCGTTCACGCACACCGGAGTGAAAGCGAGCTACGCTTTCTCGAGCAAGGTCGCAGGGATGGTCGAGGTGGTGAATGGCTGGGATCTGCTGCGCGACAACAATCGCTCCAAATCGATTGGCGCACAGCTGACGTTGACACCAGTCTCACCGCTCACCGTTTATCTGAACTGGATCGGCGGGCCGGAGCTGGCGGACGACAACCACACCCGTCGCAATGTCTTTGATGTCGTAACGATTCTCAAAGCAACGAGCTGGCTCACGCTCGGTGTGAATGGTGATTATGGAACGGAGGACGGAACGAGTCGCGTGAGCCCGGGCGCAGACGCGAAGTGGAAAGGAATCGCCGGCTACACGACGTTCGCCCTCACCGACAAGTTCTCGATCGGCCTACGCGGCGAGACTTTTCACGACGACGGCGGGGCAAGACTCGGCACCGACACCAAAGGAGTACTGTCTGAGGGCACAATAACGCCGACGTATAAGTTCACCAACCACGTTCTCCTTCGCGGCGAAGTGCGGTACGACAAAGCCAATCAGCCAATCCTTGCTAATCGCGGCACGCTCAGCGACAAGCAGACGACAGTAGCCGCAAATGTCATTTTCGTCTACTAGGGTAGCGGATAGCAGGAAGCGGGTAACGGGTAACGGGTAACGGGTAGCGGGTAGCGGGTAGCGGGAAGCGGGGAGCGGGTAGCGGGTTGCAGGTCGCCGGGAAAGCAAAGAAAAGCGCGTGCCGCTTCCCGCTACCCGCTTCCCGTTTCCCGCTACCCGCTTCCTGCTTCCCGCTTCCCGCTTCCCGCTTCCCGCTTCCCGCGTCCCAAGCTCCATTTCAACGCAGGCGGGGTAATCAACGTCGTCAACATCACCATGATAACGACGGCCGAGTAGGTCGCAGTATCAATGATGTGCTCGCCGCGCACGAGCAGCGTGAGGCCAATGTTGGCGAAGATGAGTCCGACTTCGCCCCGTGGAATCATTCCGATTCCGATTGAAAGCCAATCGAGTTTCGTTCCCAGGGCGCCTAGTGCGCACGCCTGCTTGCCGATGATCGCCGCCGCGGTAAGTGCTGCTGCGAGGCCAAGGATCGCCGGTCGCATCAGCGC
>DASUZC010000138.1:0-11825 GCA_036377095.1 Gemmatimonadaceae bacterium | reverse complement strand
CGAGTCAGGTACATCACCACGCCTTCCCAGATCCAGCAGGTTGGGGACGAGCGATCGTGTCCGGCGCGGTCGAGGACAGTGTCGAGCGATTCGCTCTTGAAGTCGATCGAGGCGAAGGTGACGATCCCTGTGGCGGGAGGTAGCTCGGCCAAATGCTTTCGCTTGTCATCCTGCGTCGCCGGATGATCGACCTCGTAAACTTTCACACCGGTCAACTCTTTCATGCGCCAGGCGCGTCCATCGTAACCGGCGCCGAGGATGACGAGCTGCGTCGCGCCGGCGGCGATGGCGTCGCGGACCGCGGTGTCGATGGCTGCTGTACGCAGGGCAATCATGTCAGCCATCGTGCGCGCCATTTCTACTGTGATGTGACGCTTTCCATCTCGAGCCGCGAGCTCCGTCCTGGCGAGACTCCGTTTTCCTTTCTCGTTCAGAAAAACCCGGGCAGTCGGATCGCGGAAACCGGGGATGTGCGACAGACCCGCATCGGCGAGGGCACGGCCGTGCGTGACGAAGTGAGCGGTGCGACTCGGGCGGTCTGCTTTCATGCGGGAGGAACGTGCACGCGCTCCTTGATGTGTTTGAGGTTGGCAACGATGGTGAACGTCATCACCACCAGCAGCGACCACGAGCTCCACTTGCCAACGTGGACATGCGCCCACGCGCCGAGCTGATTGGGATAGCGCCAGATCCCGAAGAACGTGCTGATATTCTCGGCGAGCCAGATGAAGAATCCGATGAGGAGAAACGCCACCAGCAGCGGCATCTTGCGGTCGCGATCGAGCGGGCGGAACACCACGGTGGTGCGCGCGTACAGACCCAACGCCAGCGCCGCGAGGTACCAGCGCAGATCCGGGATGTAGTGGTGCGTGAAGAAATTCGCGTAGATCGCCAGCGCAACCAGTCCCGCCATCCAGTACGGAGGGTGATGGCGGATGCGGACGTCGAAGAGCCGCCACGACTGAATGATGTAGCTACCCACGGCCGCGTACATGAAGCCGGAGAACAACGGAACGCCAAACAGCTTCGTGTAGGCGAAGTCGGGGTAGCTCCACGAGCCGATGGCCTCGGACGTCTTGAACACCTCGAGCCCGAAGCCGATGCCGTGAAAGAGGGTGATCGCCTTCAGCTCGTCCCACGTTTCCAGCTTTGCCCACACCATCCACGCCTGGATCGCGACCGCGATAAGGAGAAGAACATCGTAGCGCGGAATCCCAAGGATCCCTGCCCGCGGCATCCCGAACACGGCGATGAAGAACAAACCCGCGAACAGGCACGCGCGCGCTTCCTTGATGCCGAACCACAGGAACTCGACCAGCCCGCGTCGTACGCCAGTGAGGCGCGGTCGCGGTCTTGAGTCGAGGAGGTATCTGTCGAGCGAGAGCGAATTAGAGGGCAGCGGGGACCGTCCGTTAACGGCTAATCTCTGGGCGTCACCACATTTAGCGCGCCAACGTCCTTTTCCCACTTGTCGAGCGCAGTGCTGAGGTCTCTCACTACTTCCGGATGCGCCGCGGTCAAATCATTTCGCTCGCCCGGGTCTGCGGCGACGTCGAAGAGATAAAGGTCGCGTCCTTCCTCGACGAGCTTCCAGCGTCCTGATCTTACTGCCCGCTGATCGCGTGGACGCTTGATTCTCCAAAAGATCTGTCGCTCGATAAGTGGCGAGCGACCACTGAGGCTGGGAAGAAGATTGATCCCATCGAGTTTGTAGGCGGCTGGAACAGACGCGCCGGTGGCGGCGAGAATCGACGCCGTCAAATCCATCGTGATCGCCACCTGTGGCGAAGTCTTGTTAGCAGGCAAGTGTCCGGGCCAACGCAAAATCAACGGGACGCGGATGCCGCCCTCCCACAACGTGCTCTTCCGATTGCTGAGCGGCGCGTTGCGTGACAGCCATTCACCGCCGTTGTCATTCGTGAAAATGACGAGTGTATTTCTGGTGAGACCGCGTCGGTCCAACTCGGCGAGAATTTGTCCGACACCCATGTCGGCGCGCTCGAGCATGCGAACGTAATCGCTGCGTGTGGCTGGCGTGCCCGCGACGGCGTTTTGATACAATCCCAAATCGCTCACTGGTGCGGCCGGCCACGGAGCATTATGACGCGCGGTGGCGGGCAAGCCGGGAACGTCGAACGGCCAATGGACCGCGTTGTACGCAACCTCCAGAAAAAACGGATCGATCGAATGCCGATCGATGAAGCTGATCGCGCGTCGAGTGATCTCGTCTGTTAGATAGCCTGGCACTTCGACGGGTGTGGTGTTCTCGTAGAGATCCGGCGTACCGTCACCGCGTTGGTGCGAGTAGTAACCAACCGCGCCGCTCATGAATCCGAAAAATTCGTCGAAGCCATGCGCATTCGGACCGAATTCGCGCCTGAAGCCGAGGTGCCATTTGCCAATGAGTCCGGTCGCGTAGCCGTTCTTCTTCAGTAGGGCCGGCAGTGTCGCTCCAGTAACCGGTAACCCGCGCGCCGAGTCGCCAGCGACGGCACCAAGCGGCCATTCGATACCGTAGCGTTGCTGATATTGGCCGGAGATGAGGCCGGCTCTGGTCGGTGAGCAGTTGGCGCCGTTGGCGTATGCGTCCGTAAGGCGGATTCCTTCTCGCGCGAGCCGGTCGAGGTTTGGAGTTTTCGCGTCTTTCACTCCGTAGCTGCCGATATCGCCGTAACCCAGATCGTCCATGAGGATGAGGACGACGTTCGGTCTGTCACCCGCTCGCGCCGCCGGTTGCGCCGCAGCAACCGAGAAAGGGATCAGAACAGACGCGATGAGTAGTTGGCTGATGTCTCGTCGCAGCATAGTCACTCTCTTTCCTCGCGACCGTCGGTCGTCAATCGGGTTTCGGGAAGAAAAGCTGGTTGCCGTCGAGATCGTCAACCTCGAGTGTGTCGTATCCCCACCACGTTTCCCTGGTGGGAACAGAGCGCTCGGCGAATTCGCGGCGCAGATCTGCGAGACCTTCCGCGGTCAGCTCGATAAAGAGGCGCGCCTTGTCGCGACGAGTTTCGTCCTGACAAAGAATGATCTCGCACTCTCCGTGATTGACCTGGCAGACGGTTCCTGTACCGTCGCCTGAATGCCAACCCTTCTCGAAGCCGAGCATGTCGACATAGAAACGCGCCGCGCGGTTTATGTCAGCGACGAACAAGACCGGTCGCGTGTACCAACGGTGAATAGTCTGGGTTGTCACGGGTTTCTCGGTCATTTCGCCTGATCAAGCCTAAGGCCTCAGTTCAGGTGCGAGCGTAGCTAATAAAGTAGCGCTCCCCGATTAGCGAGAGAAAGTATCGTGGCTCATTTATTCGCCGTGCATGTGGTGATGGTGCGCGTGGAATCTGCGGGGACATAAATCGCCATCGCTTTGCCTTTGCGCTCAGCGCTTATCATCGTGATTGCGCCAGTGGCGTCTGCCCCGATCTGTGCGACCTGTCCAGCGATTTTTGCCATTGCGCTGGGTTCGTCGATGCGATCCAGAATGATGCCGTTTGCGCCAACCTTGGCGGCCTTCTCCCGCATCGACTTGATCAGATCGCTTTCACTCGAATAGCTGGTCTGGCCGACCGAGTTCAAGAGCGCGACTTCGCGATATGGGTGCTCGACACGATCGGGTGTGGTGTAGAGCTTGACCGCGGCGGGACAGGTCTTGGCCAGATGCAGAGTAGGATCAATCAAGCTCGCGTTAGTAGACACGGTGCGGCAGGCGCCGAGGACGAGGGCAGATGCTGCGGGGAAGAGATCTCTAAGTTTCATGGCGCGCTCCTGATAGGACCGGGAATCAAAACCGGCGGGCCACGACGACGGCAATCCGCGGGCCTCGGATTAGGGACGGGAATACGAACCCAAATCACCGACATGTCATCCCGACGTGACGATGGATTCCACTGGAACGGACACGAGGTCTCCCGGCCAGTCCTCAGCTAACTGCTTTCTTCACGAGTGCGCCGATCCTCGCCTCGTCGGCGGCAGTCAGCTCCTTCAGCGCAAAGGCGCTCGGCCACATGTTACCGTCATCAAGCATCGCCTTATCGCTGAAGCCGAACGTCGCGTATCTCGTCTTGAATTTCTGCGCGGCCTGGAAGAAGCAGACAACCTTGTCGTCCCTGGCATAGGCGGGCATCCCGTACCACAGTTTGGGCGAGAGCTGTGGTGCGCTGGCCTTGATGATGGCATGGAGCCGCTCGCCCAATTTGCGATCGGTCGCGGGCATGGCGGCGATTTTTTCGAGCACGGTACTTTCGTCGTCGGCTTTTCCTGCGCGCGGGCTTGGGCGCGCGGTCCTCATCTCCTGGGCGCGCTCGCGCATCGCTGCGCGTTCTTCGTCCGTGAATACTTTAGGCGCCTTGCTGGTAGCAGTGCTGCTCTCGTTGGATTTCTGTGTGTGCTTCTTTGGTTTTTTCTTTTGAGGCATAGTGTTCGCTGACCGCACCGTGATTAATGTGAGGCGCCCGTTTCGAGCCGCGCCCTCTGCTTCGCTAACTCTGCGCGAAACGCCTGCTCGCGTTCCATCACGTAATTCCGGTAACCTACGGGATCGACGAAGGCGCTGACCCCTCGCTCAGTCATCCGTGAATACTTCACTTCCAAATCGAAGTAACTACCATGTGCGCCAAGGAAAATGTCGACGGGCAATGATTTCAGGACCCGGAATGTTCGTTCATAGTCAGTCGCGATTTGCGGGTAGGCCGAATTGTTAACGAGCTTGTAGCCCTCGTTTACGTTCGGACTCCCAATGATCACGACGTCGTAAGTCCTACCGGACTCTTGCACCCTCATCGTCCACGTCGTGCAGCCCTTTGTGTGTCCCGGCGTCAAATGCGCGACGAGACTGGTTCTGCCTAACGTCACATCGTCTCCGTCGTGCAGTATGCGATCAACCTTTGTCGGTGGATAGCGCATAGAGTTATCGCTACCGTATTGAAAGTCGGTTTGCCCGCCAGACTCGACCACAGACACATCGCCATCCATGACCATGTAGCTTGCGCCAGTGAGTCGCTTGATCGCTGCACTCCCTGCGTCGTGGTCCCAGTGGGCATGGCTAATTAACAGAATGCGGATGTCGCCAAAATTGAATCCGAGTTTCTCAACGCTTGCCCGGATGAGGGGCACACTGCTCTCGAGGTCGCTGTTTATGAGAATGTGTCCCTGAGGAGTCGTGATCAGGTAGTTCGCGAGTCCTTTGCTTCCGACGTAGTAAAGGTTGCCGGCAATTCGAAAAGGAGGAAACGGCTCCTTCCACTCGGGGCTGGTTTGGGCGTGCAAGCGCTGGGCACCAGGCATGACAACGAGTGTCGTCACGAGGAAGACGCACACAGCCGGTCTTCCGAAATTCAACGGATCACCACCACGGGCAGCGCCGGACGTAAATCAGTCCGCGACTTTTTGCCACCGCCGTCGATGTAAATCTCGAGCAGCGGCTCGGCAGCCGTTCGTGTCTCGATGCGAGCCGGGCGAATCACGGAGAGTTTGCTTGGCAGCTGTTCGATTGTGCCAAGGAGTCGCACCGCCGTGATTTCGTGACCACCGCCCGGATGTGAGAACCACTGAGGCGAGCGCTTACGTGCGCGTTCGACCCAACTCGGCACCGCGGCGGCGCAGGGAACGACGAACAGGTCGACGGCGAGAGAGTCGGCAGGTTGGTTCAGGATCTCATATGCCGCCACAGAGTCGATCCATGGCGCAGACTCGCGTTTGATCGGGAAGGCAAACTCCTTTGTCTCACCAGGCAGGCGTCGCAAACCAATTCCGAACGGACTGTGCCGGCTGACTCTCCAGTCAGCGGCTTGGCGAAACTGTGCGACTGACTCGGCGTGCTCCGGCGTAACGGACAAGGTGCTGTCGAGCCACATCAATTCGATGTACGCGTTGTCGAAAAGCGCTGCTACGGAGGTGGTTCCTTCACCATCATGTTGGTGGGGCGGCGCTACCTGCAACCCGGCAGACTTTAGAGCGGCGATTTCGCTGACGCCACCGGGCTGTACAATCACGTAGACGTGATCCAGTTCGACGCGCGGGGTTTGCGCTGCAGCTTGCGGCAGCAGGAAGCAGCTTGCGACACATCCGAGGAGCACTTTTAGCATCGCCCTACTATCCTTGGCGCCAATTCACATTATCACGTACCCCGAGGCTTGCGGCAAGACCCCCGCGCGAGTTCAAACTTCGCGCTCATTTCGAATCAGGATTTGCGATGACCGAACATTCAGTGGTGATCGCCGGAGGCGGCCCGACCGGACTGATGCTGGCGGGCGAGCTGGCGTTGGCTGGCGTGGACGTCGCCATTGTCGAGCGGCGCCCCAACCAGGACCTGGCCGGCTCACGTGCGGGCGGTCTGCACTCACGCACGCTCGAGATCCTCGATCAGCGCGGAATCGTCGATCGATTTCTTGCCGAGGGGCAGAAGGCGCAGGTCGCGGGGTTCGGCGGCACCAAATTGGACATCAGCGACTTTCCCACTCGGCATCCCTACGGACTCGGTCTGTGGCAGAACCACATCGAACGCATCCTCGCCGGCTGGGTTGGCGAGCTGCCGGTGAAGTTCTACCGCGGACGTGAAGTCACCGGCTTCACGCAGGATGATACTGGAGTCGACATCGACGTGTCCGATGGTGAGCGCTTGAGAGCGAAGTATCTCGTCGGATGCGACGGAGGGCGCAGTCTCGTTCGCAAAACGGCCGGCATCGAATTCCCCGGCTGGGATGCGACGACGAGCGCGCTGCGCGCCGAGGTCGAGATGACCGAGGAGCCGGAGACGGGCATTCGTCGCACACCATCGGGCACGCATGCCATCGGCAAGGTGAAGTACGAGATCAGGGACGGCCAAATCGTCTACGAGAAAGGCGGAACGGTCGGCGTGATGTTGACTGAGTCGCAGGTCGGAAACACCGACGAGCCCACGCTGCGCGATCTGAGCGAGGCACTCATCGCCGTCTATGGCACCGACTACGGGGTCCACAGTCCTACCATGATCAGCCGATTCACCGACATGACCCGGCAGGCTGCCACCTATCGGAAGGGACGCGTCTTGCTCGCCGGCGACGCGGCGCACGTGCATTCACCCGTCGGTGGACAAGGGCTCAATACCGGTGTGCAGGACGCGGTGAATCTGGGATGGAAGCTGGCGCAGGTGGTCAAAGGGATTTCACCAGAAAGCCTGCTCGACACCTATCACGCCGAGCGTCATCCGGTCGGTGCACGTGTGCTGCGGACGACGATGGCGCAGGTCGCGTTGATGCGCGTGGACGATCGCACCGAGGCGGCGCGCGAATCGGTGGCGGAGTTGCTGAGCATGGACGAGCCGCGCAAGCGATTCGCCGCGATGATGTCGGGTCTGGACATCCATTACGATCTCGGTGAGGGACATCCGCTGCTCGGACGCCGCATGCCAGATCTCGACATCATCACCGCGAACGGGCCGCTACGGGTCTATACGCTGCTGCACGATGCTCGGGCGGTGCTACTCAATCTCGGTGAGCCCGGAGGTATCGACATCACTCCATGGCGAGATCGCGTTCAGCTCGTCGATGCCAAGTACGAAGGTACGTGGGAGCTTCCGGCGATCGGCGCGGTCACTGCTCCCACCGCAGTGTTGATTCGACCTGACGGATATGTGGCTCGGGTGGGAGGCGAAACTGAGGTGGGGCTCGTCGAAGCGCTAACTACCTGGTTCGGACCGCCTGCCGCGGCATAGCGAATTGTGGTGGAGGATGCATGTGTGAGGCAGCGCGCACAGGATAGCTTACGCGCGATGGAGAATGGAATCCATCGGTGGCGCAGCCTGGGTCGCGTTTTTCTCTTCTTCGTGGCCAGCGCCGTGATGTTGGCGTCGATCGCACCTATTGCGCGGCAATTCACTGCAGTGTCGCCAGGATTGTTCATTGGCACAGTCACCGGTCTCGGAACTATGGCCCTGACCGCAGTTTTCACCAGCTGGGAGCGCCTTCGCCTCAAAGATGTTGGAGCGGCGATAGGCAAGAGAAGCGCGTTGCGTCTTGCTACTGGTTTTGTGTTGGGTTTGCTCCTGGTCTCGCTGCACATGTCGATTGAAGCCATAGCGGCTGATGTGCGCTGGGTGCGTTCGGAGGGTGTCGGCTTTCTCGACCTATTGACGTCGCTGATTATTTATCTCTTACTCTCTTGCCGGGAAGAATTAGCGTTCCGCGGTTATCCGTTGAGACGTCTAAACGCGCTCTTTGGTCTGTGGACTTCCCAGTTCATTGTTGCTTTTGTTTTTGCACTTGAGCACGTCGCCGGTGGATCGACATGGGTGCAAGCGCTCTTCGGGGCTGGCGTCGGCTCGCTGCTTTTCGGGATGGCCTCGATTGCTACGAAGGGCCTCGCAGTACCGATTGGATTACACGCGGCCTGGAATTTCGGCGACTGGATGCACGGTGGTAAAGGTTCAGGCGGATTGTGGCATCCGCTTGAAGCGGAAGCGGTTCGAGATCGCGCTGAACTCGCAGGCATGATCGGCTATGTCGCGGTCATGGTGACAGCCACGCTCGCCTTTTGGTGGTTTTATCGCCGACTCCACGAGGGAGTCGAAGCGCCCGGCGGCGAGCGAGTAGCGACGGACCGGGACAGGTAGGCCGGGATGTGGCCTCTAGTGGGCGTAACTCATTATCCGTGAGAGTCGCCAACTGTTGCCGGCTTTCCTCCACACATGCAGGAATTTGAACGTTCCACACTCCGGCTTGCCGTTCTCCTCGTGACAAAACCGGTGTGATCCCACCTCAATGGCGCCGTAGTCTTTGATTGGGTAGACCTCAAGGCTCCCAGGCACCAGCACCCGGCGAATCTGCGACGGCTGCTGGAACATTGCACCAAAGTCTTTCATGGTCTGAGAATAGTTCACAAGACCTTCATCGTCCTGGTAGAATTCGAGGTCGGGCGCGAAGAACGTTCCCAGCCTGTCGAGGTCACGCGCGTTGAACGCCGCGAATAGGAGACTGTCCATACGGGCGATCTCGATCTTGAGCGATTGGTCAGGGTTCGCAGGCACCGACGCCTGCGCGCCCAGGCGTATCGCGAACGCGGCGATGGCAATGGGCAGAATCATTGAACGCCTCACTACCATCGTGCCCTCCTGTGTGATTTACGCCGATGCCCGTGTCACCCGCCCTACGCTAGCCAGGCTGCAAGGGATTCAAATATGAGTACTGCCCCGCACGCGACACAGTCAGCTGAGTGCGAAACGTCGAGTCGCCCCCCCCCCCGGGCCCCCCGGCGTCAGCCCTGTGGGATGTGATAGTTGCCCTCGATGTCACAGGTGGAACTCCCGTCGGAATTCGACCTGCACTTAAAGGTTCCGTGACCTCGAACGTTCGTAAATTTTCCGGTTCCACCCACGTATGACCATGTTCCCGCGGAGCTTTGAGGTTTGCCACCGGCGAGAACCGCCTTCCCAACCGGGCGGACAAAAACCTTGTCTCCATTTGAGAAAGTCCCCACGACGTAGCTGCGATCAGAGCTCATGTTGCCACTGATCTCGGACGATACTGTAATCTCGTCCTGCTGCATTTGGGCGCCCGCCATTACCAGCGGCCGCGACCAGGTGCACTTGACTTTGGTAAGGCCAAAAGAATGATCCGGACGATCACCCGCCGGCAGAACATAGGCCGTAACGGGCCTGCCGCACTGCGAAGTCCCAGAAATCTTCGTTTGCGCCGATCCTACCGACGCGAGGCCACAGAGCAGCATCGTTGCGAGCAAACGTTCCGACATAGATCCCTCCATGGGCCGATCGTTGTGATTGAGAAGCTAACCTAGAACGGGGACCGCCACCTAACGCTGCACGCGGATTGCGCCACCGATCGAGTGACCGACGAGGAACGCGTCATCGTCGAGATTCGAAAACTCCGTCTCGAGTGCTGTCTTCCATGCGGCGAAGCTGAGATCATCTTCGTTCGGCGTCCGCGGGTAACGGATCTTGAAGTTCGGACCAAGCTCGGGGCCCAGGCTGTCGACGAGCTTGTCGTCCCACTCGTCATGAGTGCCCGCGCCTCCGCCTTGAACAAAGAGCAGTTGAGTCCCCGCGGTCTATTCCCGCGTCCACGTTGTCGCAAATGGTATCGGCGGAATCGATGCGAGGCAGGAAGTGTCGGGCTTTCGCGTGGGATCCGCGAGGAAATGTGTGACGATCGCCGCATGACACGACGAGGGGCGCGCGTCGTGGGCCTCGTCCGGCATCTCCACCAGATACGCTCGGCCGAGTGTGGCGGCGATACGGCGCGCGTAGGCAGTCGGAGTCCTGTCGTCGAAGTAACCTGTCATGATCAGCGTCGGTATATCGCTGCGCACTAGTGTCCGAGTTGACGGATCGGCGAACCGGGGTAACCAGTCCTCACAATCCCAGTCGAGGACGCGCCGGAATGGTGGTCGCGCGAGTGCGTTGACGGAGTCAAGAGTCGTCCGGAACGCGGGACCGTAGGAGTCGTAACAGTTAATGAGCTGGCGCACGACGCGTCCTGTGAGGAGCCGAGGCGCTGAACCGTCACCGACGATCTCGCGCGCGGCCTGCATGCGATTGCCGGAGCGCAGCTCATGAACCAGGAGAGGGATGCGCGCCATTCGCGCACGTTCTCCCGTGATGTCGCGGAGTCGGTCAACGAGACGCATGCCATCGAGCCAGACGGTGTCGGTTTGCCCGCTTCGTCGAGTGACTGGAATTGCAACGGGCGCCGCCGTCAGCTCGTCGTACGCGGCGTAGAAGTCCTGCTCGAGGTGTGGGAAAGTATCGCGACACGCCGGTTGTGTCGCGCAGGCCGCGAACACGCGCTCGAAGGCCCGTTGGGTGGACAACGGTTGCTCAGCGCGCACCGGGAAGCTTCGCCCCACCGGACTCGCCAGCACGACGGCGCGAATCGCCGGCCCATCGCGCAGCATTGCCTCCTGGGCCAGGCGCGCGCCGTACGACGGGCCACGAATGTCCCATGACTTGTAGCCCAGTGCGCGCCGGAGATCAACGAGATCGGTTGCGCTAGCTGCCGTGTTGTAGGCGAGTCGATCGATACTCTTCGCGTCGAGCTCGGCGATGCAGGCGTGCCGTGCATCGCGCATTGCAGCTATCGTCGCGGAGCTCTCACGAATCGCGTACACAGAATCCGCGGTCCGGTCATATGCGGGGCACAAGCGCGGTTCCGAGAATCCGGCACCGCGCTGGTCGTAGATGACGACGTCGCGATGCTGGGGGTAGGGACTCCTTGCGACGCCTTCCGAGTACGTGCGAATCCCGCCGGGGCCACCGGGGCCACCGTGCAGCAGCACGAGCGGCGGCGCGCCAGTCGACTCTCGCGCGCGGAAGACTTCCACGGCGAGGCGGACCGTGTTCGCGCTCGCGTGATCTCGCGACTCCGGCACGACAAGCCATCCGCACTCGCGCTGGACATCGCGCGCCCAGTCGCCGTTCACCGGGCAGTCACTGCGCTCGAATCGCGGAAGTGTGGACTGCGCTTCAGCCGTCGGTGTGATGGGGACGATCAGAAATGCAGCAGTAATCAGCCGAGCGATGAGGACCGCGATACAGGAACGCTGTGGTTCGAGTTGGTCAATCATCATCGTCGGTATCAGCCGGTCGAATTGGGCCGGCCGAAAAACAGAACGTATCCGTCGTTGTCCTTGAGCTCGAATCCACGCAAACCATCATCGTCGTCCTTGAGCGGCTGGGAGAACTCGACATTCCGCGACGAGAATTCTGCAGCCAACGCGTCGGGATCGGGGACGTCGACGTAAGCGTCCCAGCGTGCCCAGCCGTTCTTGACGTCTCGTTTGTAGTTCGGCAGCGGATCTACACCAACGTCCTTGAGCATGATCATCGCGGCACCGCG
>DASUZC010000137.1:0-13448 GCA_036377095.1 Gemmatimonadaceae bacterium | reverse complement strand
CTCGGGAACCATCCCGTGTGCACCTAACCCACAACCCGCAACCAGGAACCCACAACCCACAACCCGTTCTGTTGCTTTTGTTCGCAGTGCAGTTCAGGACTGCGAAAAGCGTTTCTCGACTTCCTTCCCGTTGACCACGTTCCACCACGCCGCGATGTAGTCGGGCCGGCGGTTCTGGTATTTCAAATAGTACGCGTGCTCCCAGACATCGAGGCCCAGAACTGCGCGCTGGCCTTCCATCAGCGGGTTGTCCTGATTCGGCGTGCTGGTTATCGAGAGCTTGCCACCGCTGTTGATCAGCCACGCCCAGCCTGATCCAAACCGGCCAACACCGGCGGCGCCGAACTGCTCGCGAAACTTGGCGAAGTCGCCGAACGCTGTACGGATCGCGTTCCCGAGATTCCCACCTGGCTCCCCACCGGCCTTGGGGGCCATGAGCTGCCAGAACATCGAATGATTCCAGTGTCCGCCCCCGTTGTTGCGCACGGCGGTCCGCACCGACTCAGGCGCGGTGTTCACGCTCCGCATCAGATCGTCGAGAGACTTGCTGGCTAGCTCCGGCGCTTTTTCGATGGCCGCGTTCAGATTGTTGACATACGTCTGGTGATGCTTGCCATGGTGAATCTCCATCGTCTTCGCATCGATATGAGGCTCGAGGGCAGCGAAGTCGTAGGGAAGCGGGGGGAGCGTAAAAGCCATTTTCTATCTCCTGTCGTTTGTCCTGCGGACTGAATCAAGGGCTGAGGCGTTCGGACTAACACATCAGTCCGAATTGGCGGACTGAGTGAGGATTTCGGATCGAGAATGACTCAACGAATGACTTCGTAGTTTGTCAGCACTCCTCAATTAGTCCGAGCTCCGGACTGGCACTTGGTCCGAACACCTCAATTGTCACCCTTCTATAGCGGCCTCGGCGCCATAACGCTTCGCTCGGCGAGCCCGAATCGCGCTGATTATTCCCGGCAGGATCGAAATGAAAACCACGACCAGCACCACGATTTCGATGTGTTTGTCGATGCCCGGAATATAGTTACCCAGAAAATAGCCAATGCCCAGCATGCTCCAGATCCAGAACAACGCACCAAAGACGTTGTAGGCGATGAAAGTATGGAAAGGCATCCCGCCCACTCCCGCGATAACCGGGGCAAAGGTGCGGATCACCGGCATGAACTGCGCTAGCACAATGGTCTTCTTGCCGTGCTTCTCGTAAAAATCGTGAGCCCGCATAGCATGCTTCTTGTTGAAGAACAGGCTGTTCTCGCGACTGAAGATGCGTGGACCCGTGGTCCGGCCGATGAAATAACCGAGGGAGTTGCCGCAAATGGCTGCTAAAGGGAGTACAGGCGCAAGCACGTACACATTCAGATACCCTTTAGCGGCGAACAGCCCGGCTGTCACAAGCAGCGAGTCACCGGGCAAAAACACGCCGACGAGCAACCCCGTTTCCGAAAAAATGATGGCAGCGATGCCGAATAGTCCCGCCCATTGTACAAGCGTGGGAAGGTCGGAAAGTCGGTGGAAAAAATCGGTGAGCGCTTGCATCCTGTCGTGCTGAGAGATCGAATGGAAGAGAGACGTTCAAGTTCACCGCCACCGCGACGCAAAGCAACTAGAGACTGGCTACTCGCATTCCCCGAGCGTCGTCCAAGATTTCGTCCTGTCAGCAGAGCTGAACGGACTTTCACGGCGCTCGCAGTGGTGCTGTTGCTCCTCTTCACCCTGGGCTGGTCGTGGTCAATTGCTCGCGCGCGAGCAAGCGGCGATTCGAACGCAGTGACTCCGGCAACGGCGACGATCACCGCTGCGCTCACGGACGGGTCAGCGCCCTCGGTCGCATACCTGACCGACGCCGCTCTGGCAGCGCTGGCCACGCCGGCGCGAGGCGAAAGTGGAAAACTTCGCGTGCGTATACAGGCAGAGGGATCGCCGATAAATCCCATTTTGGCGGATACTCTCCCGCCCGGTGCAACGGCGACGTTTTCATCCGGTGCCGCCGCCGAGTCGACCGCGACGCTGACCGCGCCGAAACGCCCCGGTATCTGGAACATCGCGCTCAAGGTGGGCAACGCCATCAAGCCGCTTGGTGATTTCAGCGTCATTACGCTTCGTCCCGCGTCCGAAAAGCAGGGAGCGCGGCTCGGCTTGTACTACATCGGAAACTGGCCGGCGCGCCGACAAGTGCGGCCAGGCGTGATCTACGAGCCGCCGAGCGGCTTCATCGAGGTGACCCCGCAAAACCAGAACACGCAGCTGTCCGAACATTTCCGACTAAAGGACTTTCTGCCACACGACCAGGCGAATGTCTGGCCCAAATACATCGTCGTCGACATGAAGCTGATCGACAAAGACGAGCTCGTGCTGGAAGACCTTCGGCAGCACGGGATCAACCCAAAAGGCGTGCGCGTTATGAGTGGCTTCCGGACGCCTCAGTACAATGCGGGCGGAGGAGACCCGCGTGGCCGCGCCGCGCTCAGTCGGCATATGTATGGGGACGCCAATGACATCTTCATCGACAACGACGGGAATGGTCAAATGGACGACCTCAATCACGACGGGCGCGTGAATATTGCAGATAGCAAAGTCATTCTGGACGCGGTCAATCGCGTCGAGCGGGCACACCCTTCGCTGATAGGGGGGTGCGGCATATATTCCGGCACGTCGGCGCACGGGCCATTCACACACATCGACACGCGAGGCTACCCCGCTCGCTGGGTAGGAACAGGAGATGGCTAATGGCGGACAAACTAAATAGCAGCCCCGCGGCAACACTCGAGGATCACCGACACACACCGGCCAATCCCAAGCGGGACCCGGCGATGCCGGTGCGACTGGCGGATCTCGAGCCATACGTTGGGCTCGGCTACCTGTCCAAGCTCTTCAAACTGATGGCGGTCATTCTGCTGCTGCTGCTCGTCTCGGAGATCATCACCGGGCTCGTCACGCAGGGGACGACGTCGATTCCAACGCTGCTTGGCGAAATGAGCCGACTGGTGGTGCTGGCCGGATTGCTGTGGGGTAGCGGAGACCTCGCGCTACTTCTGATCGACATGGGGCACGATGTGAGAGCAACGCGAATCCTCCTTGGCCGACAGGCGCTGCATCAAACCGGATCGACCGGCATCACGCCGCCGTCCGGATCGCCGCGTGTGGAGGGAGGCAGCTTCGTGGAGCGTGGCCCCCGTTAAGCTTTTCACGATCGGGCATTCGACCCGATCGCTCGACCAGTTCCTCGGACTGCTATCTAGAGAAGGCGCGACACATCTGGTCGATGTTCGCGCCTTTCCTGCATCGGCGAGGTATCCACACTTCTCGCGACCGAATCTCGAGCGCTCGATCATCGATAGCGGCGGCAGGTACACTCACATGCCCTCCCTCGGCGGACGCCGTCGGGGGCGTCGTGATTCGCACAACACCCAGTGGCGGAATGCGAGTTTCCGCGCCTACGCCGATTACATGGAAACTCGGGAGTTCATCGAGGCGCTCGACAGTCTGATGTCATTCGCTGCGCTGGAGCCGACGGCAATCATGTGCGCGGAGGCAGTTCCGTGGCGTTGTCATCGCACGCTGATCGCCGATGCCGTCGTTGCGAGAGGAATTCCGGTTCACCACATCCTCGACGCGGGGACGCAACTGCATCAGTTGACATCGTTCGGTCGTGTCGATGACGGAGGACGAGTTCATTATGATATTGCGCCGCAGAGTGAGCTTTTTGGCGCAGATGTTTTGTAAATGCGCCCGCGGTTGACGTTGCTCAGGCATGCAGGTTGCCATTGTCAACGGCGAGCGGTACGACAACGCCGGGCCGAGTGGCCGCGCGCCAAGCGGAGACACAGTCTGTCGCGCCAGGTGTAACTCAATCTTGCGAGGATGCCATCATGCTTTGGACGATCGCGGTAATTCTGTTCATCCTTTGGATTCTTGGATTCTTCGTGGTGCACGTAGGTGGCGGCCTGATTCACCTGCTGCTGGTCATTGCGGTAATCGTCATCATCTACCGTTTGATTACCGGAAGGCCGGTCGTCTAGGCGCGACTCCGACTGTAAAAACCCAAGTGCTGCTCTCGGTTCGATTCGATCGAAGGAGAGCAGCACTTTGTATTTGCGGACTCAAGAGCAACAGAACGGGTTGTGGGTGGCGAGTTCCAGGTTGTGCGTTGCGGATAGCTGGGAGCTAACCCACAACACGCAACCAGGATCCGACAACCCACAACCCGTTCTGTTGCAGTTGTCCGCACCCAAACAAGATGGCCAACGCTGAGACGTCGGTTCTGTCCGCGGTTCGGGTAGTTCTTTATGAGCCACAGGACCCGGTGAACATCGCCGCGACAGTTCGGGCGATGAAAAACATGGGCTGTCGCGATCTCTATCTGGTCCGGTCAGTTCCATACGATCCCTGGCGACTCGAGGGGATCGCTCACGACACTAACGATCTGATCGAGCGCATCAGGAGATGCGACACCATCGAGGAAGCGCTGTCGGGGGTCGTCCGTGTTGCCGGTTTTACCGCACGACGCCGGGCCGCGAAGCGTGATGTCGTGACTCCGCGCGTGGCGAGTGGAGAGCTGCTGGATTTCGCACGCACGGGGCCCGTAGCCATCCTTTTCGGCCGCGAGGACAAGGGTCTTCCCAACGAGATCCTCGATCGCGCCCACCTGCTGGTGACGATCCCCACCACCGAGCACGCTTCACTCAATCTTGCCCAGTCGGTGATGGTAGCTCTTTATGAGCTGCACCTCGGCGCTGCCGATGCGACGCGCAAGCTGGCACCGCCGCGAAAAGATGCACCGCCTGCATCAGCGGAAGAGTATGAGCAGTTGTTTGCGGACACCGAGCGCGGCCTGCACGCGATCGAGTTCTTCAAGACGCGCTACCACGAGCACATCATGCGCACCGTGCGAACACTTTTTTATCGGACTGCGCCCGATTCGCGCGAGCTTGCGCTGCTGCGCGCCATCTTCATCGAGATCGTTCGGACAATCGACCGCATTACGAAGGGAAAGGCAGGAGGTTTGCAGCAGTGATGCGCACCTTGCGCTGCAATACCTGTCCGGACATTTTTCCGCCGTTCGGTCGCTTGTGAAATTCTTCACAAACCCGACCTATTAACTCGCCTTTACACCAACTCTCGCGGATGAACTTGCGAAGCAGATGGTTTGCAGTGCCGGGTTTCGTGTGCATCGCGGCGCTCGCCACCATGCTTTCTGCATATAGCGGCGCTTCTTCGTCAGAGGGAAACAGTCCCGTGCAGCCGGTGCATTTCCGGCACACCGTGCACGTTGACACCCTGAAGATGAACTGCCTCTACTGTCATTTCGCCGCCAACAAGTCGTTCGATCCGGGTTTACCGGCGATGAGCACCTGCATGGGCTGCCATACGGTGGTGCAGGGAACGACCGAGGACAACAAGGCGGAGATCAAGAAGCTCGCGACCTTCGCCGGCAAGAAAGAGCCGGTGCCATGGATTCGCATCCATAAGCTTCCCGAGTACGTACACTTCCCGCACATGCGTCACGTCAACGCCGGTGTTACCTGTCAGACGTGTCACGGACAAATCCAGACGATGAAGCAGGTCTATCAGGCCAGCTCACTCAACATGGGCTGGTGCGTGAACTGTCATATCGGCCAGTCGAATCCACCTTTGCGCGCGCGGTATGATTGCGCGGTGTGTCACTATTGAGCGAATGAGTCAGGAATCCGATTCGACTACCGCTGTCACACCGCGTTCAAACGGCGTCAAGCGTCGCGAGTTCCTCAAGGTTCTCGGTGCCGGCACCGCCGCGACGACGGTGCTCGGCTGTGCGTCGGAGAAAGTCGAAAAGCTCATTCCCTACTTCGTGTCGCCGGATCAAACGGTGCCCGGCGTCTCGACTTATTATGCGACGACGTGTCGTGAATGCGCGGCGGGATGCGGCGTCATCGCTGAAACGCGCGATGGCCGCACGATCAAGCTGGAGGGGAATCCAGACCACCCCGTGAATCGCGGCGCACTCTGTGCGCGCGGACAAGCCGCGCTACAGGGTCTCTACAATCCTGATCGCTATCGCGGCCCGATGGCGAGAAAAAACGGCGCGCTGCAGAGCGTCAGCTGGGATGAGGCACTGCAGATTTTCGCCCTGGCGCTCGGTACACTGCGAAGCCGCGGGCAGGCGGGGAACGCGGTGTTCATCAACCAACACGAATCGGGAAGCTTCACCGGGTTCCTGGATGCGTGGCTCGCGAATTACGGAATTCCAGCCCACATCAGTTACGACGCCGAGGCGGACCACGCCGTCATCGCCGCCAATCGACAGAGTTACGGCGTCGCCTGGCCGCGCTTTGATTTCCGCGCCGCGCGACTCATCGTATCGATCGGCGCCGATTTCCTGGACAACTGGGGCGCGATGGTGCCGCAACAGCTCGATTTCGCTGATGCGCGCGCCGATCACAACAATGCGCCTCGCTTGATCTATGTCGGACCCCGTCGCTCCCTCACGGGTCTGAACGCCGATCAGTGGATCGATTGCAAGCCTGGAAGCGAGATGGCAATCGTGAGAATGCTCGCCGGGCAGCTGTCCCCGCAGGCTGCATCACAGGCAACCGGCGTGAACGCCGAGACGCTCAACACGTTCGCGCGCGAATTTGCGTCGACGACGCCCAGCGTCGTGCTCGGTGGCGGCAGAGGCGGCGATGCGTTCGATGTCGCTCTCGCCGTCAACGCGCTGAATCAGTCGCGTGGCAATTCCGGAGTTACCATCAAACCCACTGAGGGTTACCTCGGCTTCGATCGAATCGCTTCGCCCGCTGAGATGCGTGCGCTCGCTGAGCGAATGAATTCGGGCGCTGTGTCACTGCTGATGGTGCGAGGAGCGAACCCGGCATTCACGCTGCCCAAATCCGTAGGCTTTGCCGCGGCGATGGCGAAGGTCCCGTTCAAGGTCAGCTTCTCGAGCTATCCCGACGAGACCACTCACCTCGCCGATCTGATCCTTCCCGATCATCATTCGCTCGAGCAGTGGGGAGATGCCGAGCCGGTGCGCGGAACAATCTCGCTCCAACAACCGGCGATGGATCCGGTGTTCGATACACGTGCGACGTCGGATGTGTTGCTCGCCGTTGCGAAAACGGATCCCGCAAATGCCGCGAAGTATCCCTCGCCCGATTACAGAAGCTGGTTGATCAACCGCTTCCCCGGTGGCGCGAGTGCGCTCTCCACCGCGCTCGCGCGTGGGATTGCGACGGGGTCGCTCGGCGGTCCAGCAGCCGCGCGTCCGGGGCCTGCGATTCGTCCCGGAACGCCGCTCGAGCAATCGAGCGGCAACATGTATCTCGTTCTCTATCCGCATCCATTCCTCGGAGACGGACGCGGCGCTAACAAGCCGTGGCTGCAGGAAATCCCCGATCCGGTTACCAAGATCTGCTGGCAGACCGTGGCGGAGATCCATCCGTTGACGGCGGACCGGATGGGTCTGGCAAACGGTGACATGGTGTCCGTGCAGACGGCCGCCGGAACGTTGACCCTGCCGGTGCTGCGCTATCCCGGCATCCAGCGTGACACGATCGCGATTGCAACCGGGCGCGGGCAACCGAACGCGGGGAGATACGCGAAAGCCGGATTGAACCCGCTGGAGATCTTGCCTCTCGCGGAAGATCGCGCCGGCGGTCTCGCCTTCGTTGCCACGAAGGCGAACGTCAGCAAAGCGGCCGGGTCGGCGCACATCGTCACAACTGAAGGCTCGGCGCGCCAACACGGGCGCGGAATCGGGCAAGCGATCGCAATTGCAGACTTGCGCGCCGGGCGTCCTGGACACGACACGGGAACTGCACACGCGACGGAAATCGCGCAGCAGGGCGGCGCGGAAGCGCCGCACGGCGAGCGCCCGGAAGGTGGCGCGCAGCACGGCGAAGAGATGGCCGGCGACGCATCACATGAATTCCTGCCGGGCCTCCGCTCACCGGTGGCGAACGACGCGCAGGGCGAGCAGGGAGATCCGCGGTCAAAAGACAAAGGCATGTACGATCCGAATCACTGGAGCGGCATGGCCAAGCGTCGATGGGCGATGACGGTAGACCTGTCGCGCTGCACCGGCTGCGCCGCCTGCGTCAGCGCGTGCTATGCGGAGAACAACATTCCGACCGTTGGCGCCGATTGGCAGACCCCGGTGTTCCTGCCGGATCGCACCGGATTCGGCGCGAATATCCTGCGCAGTCGCGAGATGGCGTGGATTCGCATCGAACGCTACTTCGAGGGCGGGGAAGACGGCAGCGCGAATTTCGACACGCGCTTCGTGCCGATGATGTGCCAGCACTGTGGCAACGCGCCGTGCGAGCCGGTGTGCCCGGTGTATGCGACGTATCACGCCCCCGATGGATTGAACGTGCAGGTCTACAACCGCTGCGTCGGTACGCGCTACTGCTCGAACAACTGCCCTTACAAGGTCCGCTACTTCAACTGGTTCGGCTACGGTGAGCCGGCGCGGCCACAGTACGCGTTCCCTGAGCCGCTCAACTGGCAGCTTAATCCCGACGTGACTGTGCGCGGGAAGGGCGTGATGGAGAAATGCACATTCTGCGTGCAGCGCATTCGCGAGGCAGAGAATCGCGCGAAGCTCGAGAAACGCGAGCTCAAAGCCGACGAGTTCACGACAGCGTGCGCCGCTTCGTGTCCGTCGCGCGCAATCGTATTTGGCGACGCGGCCGATGAAAGCTGGACGATCACTCAGATGGCCAAGGACGCGCGCGCGTATCACGTGTTCGAAGAGCTGAATACATACACCGCGGTCGTCTATCTGAAGAAAGTGACGCACCCTGTGCCGGCGGGAGGAGCTTGAGATGGCGACGGTAACCAAGCCACTGCCGCCGAGAGACGAGCCGCGTCGCCCCAACATCGCGACTGCCGCCGTGCAACTTCCGGCTGTACGCGACTTCGAGCAGGTCGATCGCGAGATTATACGCACGCTACGGCCGGGTCTCGGCTGGTTCATTGGCCTTGGCGTCGCGGTGCTCGCCCTGCTGCTCGGCATTTCTGCGTGGATGTACCAGATCTACAGCGGTTTGGGCGTAGCCGGTTACAACCCGCCGGTGATGTGGGGTGTGTACATCATCACCTTCGTGTTCTGGATCGGTATCGGGCACGCGGGTACCCTGATCTCGGCGATTCTCTATCTGTTCAGAGCCGGGTTCCGCACCACCATTTACCGTTGTGCGGAAGCAATGACCGTGTTCGCCGTCATGACGGCGGCGTTGTTTCCGATTTTGCACCTCGGACGGCCGTGGAAATTCTTCTGGCTGATTCCGTACCCCAACTGGCGCTACATCTGGCCGCAGTTCAAGAGTCCGCTGGTGTGGGACGTGTTCGCGATTCTGACCTATTTCACCATCTCGAGCACTTTCCTGTTCATCGGACTGATTCCCGACATTGCGGTGCTGAGGGATCGGGAGAACATCAGCCCCATCCGAAAGCGCATCTTCACCATGCTCTCACTGGGTTGGCGAAACTCGGATAACGAGTGGCGCCACTTCGCCAGAGCGTATCTGTTCCTGGCGGCGTTCTCGACCCCGCTGGTGCTGTCGGTGCACTCGGTCGTGTCCTTCGACTTCGCGATGGCGCTGACGCCGGGATGGCACACCACGATCTTCCCGCCCTATTTCGTCGCCGGAGCGATTTTCTCCGGAATGGGAATGGTGTTCACGATCATCATTCCGATGAGAAAGTGGTTCGGTCTGAAACACTACGTGACGATCAACCATCTCGACGCGGCGGCAAAGTTGTGTCTGTTCACTTCGCTCGTCGTAGGCTGCGCCTACATGAGCGAGTGGTTCGTGGCGTGGTACAGCGGCAATGAAGCGGAGCAGAGCTTCTTCGCGAACCGCATCTGGGGCCAGTGGTGGTGGGCGTCGGGGATTCTTTACACATGCAACATGGTGCTGCCGCTCTCGCTATTCGTACAAAAGCTGAGACGGAGCGCGGCCTGGTTGTTCATCATCTCGTTCACGATCAACATCGGCATGTGGTTCGAGCGTTTCGTGATCGTGGTGCCCTCGCTCTCTCACGAGTTCGAGCCCTGGCAATGGACCAGCTACCGGCCGACGTGGGTCGATTACTCGATTCTGATCGGCAGCTTCGGCTGGTTCACGATGTGGTTCATGCTGTTCATCAAGCAGCTGCCCGTGATCGCGATCGCCGAAGTGAAGGAGATCATTCCACCGAAGTTGCGGAAGCAACACGAGCACGGAGTCGATCCGGCAGGACGTCATTTCGAGTTCGAGCCCGATACTCCGGGAGAATACGCCTGATGCGCGGCGTGCTTGGGGCGTTCCGTGAGCTCGATGCCGCTGTGGAGGCAATCGAGGCGTTGAAGGAAAAACGAATCGGGGCGATTCGTGTTTTCACACCAACTCCGCGTCACGAGCTCGAAGAAGCCATAGAGGCGCCGCCGAGTCCGGTGCGTCGGTTTACTCTGATAGGCGGATTGCTTGGCTGCACGTTCGGGTATTGGATCGCGATCTGGGTGTCGGACTACTGGCCGCTGGTCGTTGGTGGAAAGCCGATCGCATCGTGGGTGCCATACACGATCTTCGGATTCGAAGTAATGGTGTTGATTGGCGGCTTGTCGACTGTTGCCGGACTGCTGATCAATGCGCGCGTCCCGCGTCTAACGATGATGGTCGGCTACGATCCCCGCTTTAGTCACGGGGACTACGGGATCTGGGTCGAATGTCCTCCAGAGCAGGTGCGTACCGCGGAAGAGATTCTCAAACAGGCAGGCGCGACCGAGGTGCGACGTGAGCGGTGATTCGCGGCCGATGAAGCGAGCGCTATCGCGTGGGCGTGTGCTGCTGTTGGTGGCGCCTCTGTTGCTGACCGCATGCGAGTGGTTCACTGACTTCAAGCGTCAACCATCGCTCTGGACGTGGGAGCCGGTCAAAGACACCCTGACCCCGTCGCGAGGAAATCCGCAATTCTCGGTGCCCACGACGGGGACGGCGGTGGCGGGATTTCAGGTTTCATACGGCGCGTTCCCGGCGACGATCGACTCGATGGCTTCCTTGCGCAATCCGACGGCGGCGAGCGACTCGTCGCTGGCAAACGGCAGAAAATACTTCCAGATCAATTGCGTACCATGCCACGGCGATCGGGCAATGGGAGACGGTCCTGCGACGAGGTTCGGCATGCCCGCAATCAATCTCACGACCGACATCACGAAGTCGCGTACGGATGGCTACATCTTCGGCATGATTCGCAACGGACGCGGATTGATGCCGCCGTACAACCGCATTGAGGAAATGGATCGCTGGGATGTCGTCAATTACTTGCGCGCGCTGCAGGGCGTTAATGGGAAGACGGTGGAGGTTGGGCCACTCGCGGCCCCGGGTGTGACTGGCGACAAAGTCCCCGGTGTGACTACGCTCGGGCCGACCAGACCGGCGCCGTTCAACTCACCGCGGACCCTGCTGCCGGGAGCGCCACCGAATGCGACCACGCAGCAAGGATTGCCGGCCCCGCCGACAGACACCGCGGCGCGCAGCAGAGCCGACTCCGCCAGAGCGCGTGACAGCGTACGCGCGAGATCGATCCGATGACTCACGACGCACACGCGCCCAGCCGCGAAGAAGTAATCGCCGGCATCGACCGGCCGACGTCGCCGTTCCTGCGGACGCTGGCGATCGTGCTGGCCGTCATAGGACTGCTGGTGTTCATCATCGGACTCTTCATTCAGCCCGATCGCGTGTGGCAGGCGCTGCTCACGAATTGGCTGTTCTTCACCTCGATTTCCTCCGCCGGCGTGATGTTCGTCGCGGTGCAGAGAATCACGACGGCGCGCTGGTCGAGGCCGATCATTCGCTTCCTCGAGGGCTACGTCGCGTTTCTGCCGGTGGCGTTCGTGCTGCTGCTCCTGATTCTGCTCTTCGGCCGACATAAGGTTTTCTGGTGGACCAACTACACGCCGGCTATTCGCGAGAAGGCCATTTATCTCAGTCCCGGATTCTTCTATCCGCGCGTCATTCTGATCTTCCTGATCATCACGACGCTTAGTCTCTGGTACATCTACACCTCAGTGAGACTGGACGTCGGCATTCTGGCCGAGGGCGGCGCAAATTGGGCGCGCGGACTGCGCGAGCGGATGCGTCGCAACTTCGGTGACGAGCGGCGCGAGCTGCACTCGACCCATTCGCGCCAGGGTTATATGGCAGTCGCGCTGGCGTTCGCATTCGGGTTTGGCTGGATCGTGTTGTCGTGGGACATGTCGATGGCGCTCGATCCGCATTTCCAGAGCACGATGTACGGCTGGTGGTTCTTCATGGGGGCGTGGGTGGCAGCGCTGGCAAGCTGGACGCTGATCGTGATGGCATGGCGACGCTACCTAGCCCGTTACGATCTGATACAGGACAAACACTTCCACGACCTGGGCAAGCTGTGTTTCGCGTTCACCGCGTTCTGGGGCTATATCACCTTCGGCCAGTACCTGGTGATCTGGTACGGCAACGTGGCTGAAGAAACTCACTGGGCGCGTTTGCGGTTGATCGAGGGCTGGAGAATCCCGACGCTGATAACGATCGGCTTGATGTTCGTGCTGCCGTTCTTCGGTTTGTTGTCACGAGCCGCGAAAGTCTTTCTGCCGACGCTCGTTTTCTTCACGCTCTGCACGGTGACGGGTTTGTGGATGGTGCGATACCTCGAGGTCTATCCATCGATCTACGGGAACCTGCACGACATCCCGCTCGGTATCTGGGAGATTGGCGTCACGCTCGGATTGCTGGGGATCTGGGGATTCTGCTATCTCTCGTTCGCTAACGCCTTCCCGAGGATGCGCGTATTGCTGATGACGTCGCCCTATCGGGATGAAGTGCAGGTCCCCGTGAATCCGCGGACCATGGAGCCGCTGCCCGCTCACGAGTAGGTGAGGCGAGGACTGAGGCCTTCGGACTAACTGCAATTCCGAATTGCGGACTGAGAGAGGATATCGGACTAAAGGCGAATCGAGTTGCGATCTGAGTCCGAGGTCCGAACCTAATGCGAGTTACGAGGTCGCGCCCCTAGATCTCCTTTCGCAGTAGGCTCGCATTTCGGACTCAGCTCGCAACTCGGTCTCAACATACAGTCCGAAACCCTTAATTAGTCCGAACTCCGGACTGGCAGTTGGTCCGGACGCCTCAATCGTTTGATGTCCCTAAACCTCGGGCCTTTTATATTTCGGACTGCGGGGCGTTAGCTCAGCTGGGAGAGCGCCTGGTTTGCAACCAGGAGGTCGCAGGTTCGATCCCTGTACGCTCCATTAGATAGGCAAGAGTGCCCTGCCTTCCCGTCACGTAGTGACGGACAGCCCGCACATCCCGATGATTCGACACCACCTTTTTCTCTGCAGGGGCGACCGTCGCTGCATTGCAGTGCCGCGCAGCTCGTGAAGCTGGAGAGCGGCGCTTTACGAATTGTCGACGCGTTGCGGCACGCCGGAGTGCGCTGCGTTTTCG
>DASUZC010000136.1:0-2757 GCA_036377095.1 Gemmatimonadaceae bacterium | reverse complement strand
CACTTCTTGTATCCGTGAGGATCCCGGGTGCCGGTTATCTCTTTACTTGGCCACTCTTGTTCGCCGCCGGCGCCGAGGTTCTCCCGCCGCGCCTTCGCATACTCGGCCGCTGGGTGAGCGCTGCTGTCACTGCGTTGATGCTGGTCGGCTTTACCTACGGTGTCTCGGTGGTGATGCTCGGTGTCACCGGCGGCGGCGCGATCGCGCTTGCTGTTGTTGCATCGCTGGTGACGCTTTTACTCATTCCCCTTCTCGAGGTTGTTGCCGGTGACGCGCGCTGGTCGGGTGCGCCATGGCTCGCCGCTGCCGGTTTGGTTTGCCTCGCCATCGTAGCACTCACTGTCCATCCGAACCGCGATCATCCTCTGCGCAGCGCATTGGTGTACGCTGAGAATGCTGATTCGAGCGACGCGTGGCTCGGTGCATTCGGCGGCTCGACCGATCAATGGACGCGTGACGTGATCGGCGAATCGATACCGGACAGCATACCCCCGTGGACGCGCCGCCTTTCCGAGAACGCAAGCCGCCTGGTGGGCCGAAGAGTTCAGCGCGTTCCCCTCGGCGGACCGATGGCCGCGCTGGTCAAGGACTCCGTCAGCGGCGGAATCAGGCACGTCGTGCTTCGCGTCAGCGCACCCGCGGGAACTACGGGGTTGGTGATGCGCGCCAGTGCCGCCAAGGTATCCGCGTCGGCGATCGACGGGCGTGTTGTCGACACGACGCGATACCGCCATCGCACGCACGACTGGCTGATGCAATACTGGGCCGTTCCCGACTCCGGCGCACTCGTCGCACTCTCGGTTCCCGCAGGCGGACAAATCGACTTCGAGCTCGCGGCTCGTCGACTTGGCATTCCGCCGGTTCCCGGAGTGAGAATTCCACCGCGGCCGGCGAACGTCGTGCCGAGTCAATCAGGTGACGTGAGCATTGCATATCGACAGTGGCGCTTTTGAGTCGATAGGCAGAATGCGCTCCCGTCCCTTTCTTTGCGGGATCAGTGCATGACCTTGATGTAGCCCCAGTGATCCTGTTGTTTCGAGACTAGCTCATAAATCCCGTCCGGCACTGTTCCGACGCCAGGTAGCAGCTGGCTCTTGTCGATGTTGTTGTTCCGCAGCGCGATCGCGCAGACGGTGAACGTCACGTTGGGATTCTTCATCGCGTTCTGGACGTCGGCGATGTACGCGGACCGCTCGGGCATTACCAGCTCGAAACCCTTGCCGTACATGACGACTTCCATCTTCGCATCCGGGCTGGACGTGCCGACTTCTCTCAGCCAGCGCAGCACCGCTTTCTGGTCGAGGGTGTCTCGACTGGTCAGATCGAATACGACACGGTAGGGCTGACGTTGTGCATGCAGCAAACAAGGAGTCAGCAACGCGATTAGCGCAACGAAGAACATGCGTCTCATGGTGGTTCCTCCGGTTGACATAGAATTATTGCCGGATGCCGCGGCAACGCTAGATTCGCTGCATGCGTTTCCGCTTGCTCGTCGTTGCGGTCGCGAAACTGGCGCCCTTCGTTTCATCCGCGCAGCCGATCACGCGCCCCCCGTTGTCGGCGGCGGTGCGCGCGTACGTCTCCGTTGACACACCGGTTGTTGCGCTCACACACGCTCGTGTGATCGACGGCACCGGCGCGGCGGCGCGTGAAGACGAGACAATCATCATCCGCGACGGTCGTATCATTGCAATCGGGAGATCTGCCTCGACGGCGATTCCTGCCGGCGCGCAGGTGATCGATCTCACCGGGAAATCGGTGATCCCCGGACTGGTGATGGTGCACGAGCATTTGTACTACCCGACCGGCCCCGGCGTTTATGCCAACCTCGCCGAGAGCTTCACGAGATTGTACCTGGCGGGTGGCGTGACGTCGATGCGCACCGCCGGGAATCTCAACGGCTTTGGCGATTTCGGAATCAAGCGCGACATCGATTTCGGAAAGAAGCCTGGTCCCTGGATCGACGCCACCGCGCCTTATCTCGAAGGTCCCGGGCTCAATCTCGATCAGGTGCACGAGCTGGGCGGGCCCGACGACGCCCGGCGGATGGTGAGCTTCTGGGCGGACGCCGGCGCGACATCGTTCAAGGCGTACATGCACATCACGCGCGCCGAGCTGCGCGCGGCGATCGAGGAAGCGCACAAGCGAGGGATGAAGGTGACCGGGCATCTCTGCTCGGTGACTTTTCGTGAAGCGGCCGACCTCGGAATCGACGACCTCGAACATGCATTCTTCGTAACGACCGATTTCGTACCTGACAAGAAGCCGGACGAGTGTCCGGGTCAGGGTGCGGGACAACGAGCGTTCGCGGCGGTCGATCCGAACAGTGAAGCCGTGCGATCGCTGATCGCAGATCTTGTCAAACACCACGTCGCTCTGACATCGACGCTGACAGTTTTCGAGACGTTCGTCCGCGACCGTCCGCTGCCGCCCGGATTGGACGTTCTCGAGCCGCAGCTGCGCGCGCAGTTCGAACGGTTTCACGCAGCGGTTGATACGAACACGACCTCCCCTTACGCTGCGCTTTTCGCCAAGGCGCGGGCGATGGAGGTCGCATTCGCGCGCGCTGGGGGACTGCTGATCGCCGGGACCGACCCGACTGGCAGTGGCGGTGTCGTCGCCGGCTTCTCCAACCAGCGCCAGCTCGAGCTCCTGGTCGAGAGCGGCTTCACTCCGTTGGAGGCGATCCGCATCGGTACGCTGAACGGCGCGACCTATCTCGGCATCGCCAATCGCACTGGATCGATCGCCGTTGGC
>DASUZC010000135.1:0-20740 GCA_036377095.1 Gemmatimonadaceae bacterium | reverse complement strand
TTCTTCGCGCCGGGAAAATGTTGACCAGCAACAGCGTGATTGCGCTTCCGATGGCGGCGGGAATGAACAGGAACGGCGCCAGCGCCATCATAGCGACGATCGGATAGAGCACACCGCCGTGATAGACGATCCCGTACGCGGTCAGTACAGGAGTGGCGACAAGCACCACCATCCAGCTCGAATGCGCTGTCGTCTCCAGCAGCTTCGCGCCGTAGAGTCGCAGCCAGTCGACCGGCGCGGCGACGAGCAAGTCGAGATCCTTCGCCAGGAAAAAGCTCGACAACGCCGTTACCACGTTCGACAAAATGAGAATGCCGAACAGGCTGACGAACATCAGGCCCAGTAGCTTTGCCGAGAGCAGCGCGCCGATCTCGGGAATACCACGGAAATACTTGAGCAGGCGATAGAGCAGGCCGAACACGAACACCCAGAACACGGCGCCGATCAGGAAAAACAAAATCAGTCTTCCCGACCTGTTCTCGGTATTGCCAAGCGGACGCGCCTTCGCGGAGATGATTTTCGGCGACAGAACGTGCCGCAAACTGGGCGAAGGTAGTGGCTCCGGCTCCGATTGCGGGAATGGAACCGCGACTGCCAGATCGCTAGGCATCGAGCACATCCATCGCTTCGCGAGCAGCGCGCTCGCCGGTCAGCTTGAGGAATATCTCTTCCAGTCCGCCGCCGCCGGTTGACTGCGCGCGCAGCTCCTCAATCGTTCCAACTGCGCGAATCTTCCCGTGCTGAATGATCGCGATGCGGTCGCAAAGCGTCTCCGCTACTTCCAGCGTGTGCGTCGACATCATGATGGTGTGTCCGCGGCGCACGTACTCGCGGAACAGGTCCTTGAGAATGCGAGCGGCCTTCGGATCGAGGCCGACCATCGGCTCGTCGACGACAATTACGTCGGGACGATGGATGAACGCGCTGGAGATAATGAGCTTTTGTCGCATGCCGTGGCTGTAGCTCTCGACCAGCTCGTCGGCCCACTCCTCGAGATCGAACAGCGCCATCAGCTCCCGTCCACGGTGTTCCAGCTTGTCACCGTTCTGTCCATACAGTCCACCGACGAAGCGAAGAAACTCGGCGCCCGTCAGCTTTTCGTAGATGAATGGTCGATCGGGGATGAAACCAAGTCTCGACTTCGCGGCGAGCGGGTCCTTTGCCAGGTCGATCCCCGCCAAATGGATTGTGCCGGCCGTTGGCTGAAGGATTCCCGCGATCATGCGCAGCGTCGTCGTTTTTCCCGCGCCGTTCGGGCCGAGGAATCCGAACAGCTCGCCATCGGGCACGCTGAGATCGATCGAATCGACGGCAGTGAACGAACCGTATTTTTTGGTCAGACTTCTTAGCTCTATCATTTCAATTTGTCGCCTTTGGTGTTGATCGCCGTCGTGTCCGACGTCGTTTTGGAATTCTTGAATGCCAGCTCGAATGCGGTGCGCGTCGCCGACAACTCTCCAGCACTCGCTGCAACTATACGCCCCGCGTCGTCGACCCAAGCCGAGACGTCGTGCTCACCATCGATGCGCCACGCACGGACGGTGTCGCGGTGCGCGGCAACCCACTGGCCACGATCGAGCGCGGCACTATCGATGACGGTGAACACGGATTCCGCGCGAATCCGCAGCTCGGGTCGGATCACGATGCGAGTGGTTGGATCGAAGATTGACAGCGTTTGCGCGCGACCGATCCTGGCCGGCCCCCCAAGCATGAACGCGACCGCCGCCAGCGATGGTGTGAATAGCGGGGGAGCGAAGGTATAGCGTGCCGGCGGATGCCCACCCGTCGTTTTCGTTCCTGCGATGAATAACGTGGTGTCCTCTTCGACCGATGCGTTGATCGAGAAGGGGCGCGCCTGCCGTGCGATGTCGATCGTGAGATCCGCGAGCCGGAATCCGCGCGTCAATCTCGTCTGCCACCGGGCAGACGTGCGCTGCGTCGAGCCACCAGCCGGGTAGTCGCCAACGAAATATTCTTCGCTGACGAGTGTGTTGGCGGTGGTATCGAGCGCCGATGATGCAGCGCCAATCTGCCTGCCGTTGCGCTCGATTACGTAGTAAAAGGTCGCCGGTTGCAGACGCAACGCGACCTCGGCGAGCTGTTGCGCCTCACTACGAGTTTCGTTGCGATGGAGCATCATCGCCATGCCGCCGAGCCAGAGGGCGACGATGACGACGGCGATGACGATACGGGGTCCGGACTTCACCCCTATTAGACGATTGTTAGGCTCGTCTCGCTATTAATCCACCCTAGATACCGGTCCAGTCCGCCGGTTACCGGAACGGCAAGTAGTTCCGGCACTTTATAGGGGTGTAAGTCCTTGAAGGCCCGCTCCAGGGCGTGCATTGCGCCGGAACGGGTTTTGAGCATTACCACGACCTCGGTTTCATCGGCCAGCTTGTCTTCCCAGCGGTATAACGATCTCGCGGCGGGAAGGATGGTGCCGCAGGCCACCAAACGCTTATCCAGCAACGCGCGCACGAATTTCACGGCTTCGTCGGTATTTGACAGCGTCGTAAGGACAACAAGTGCGTCTGTATGGCCCACTTCTCGTATCCGGGGTATGAGTAAACAAAATTTAACGTGAAACTTGTTACACCCGCCAACAATTTTAGGGCGATAAGTTGGGGCACGCCTTAACCGATCAATGAACGCAGAATCGTCACTTTTCATCAACCGCGAACTGAGCTGGCTCGAGTTCAACGCCCGTGTGCTTCACGAGGCGTTCGACTCGCGCAACAAGCTGCTCGAGCGACTGAAATTCCTGGCGATTTTCTACACGAACCTTGACGAGTTCTACATGGTTCGCGTTGCAGGCCTGCGTCGACAGCTCATCGCAGGCGTCCAGCATTTGCCCCCCGATGGCATCCCGCCGCAGCAGCTGTTGACGATGATCCACAAGCGGGTCGCGGAGTTGATGGAGCTGCAGCGGCAGTGTCTGTACGATCTCCTGCTTCCCGAGCTGGCGAAGAATGGAGTCCAGATCGTGAAGATGAACGATCTGTCGCAGACCGAGTGGCAGATAGTCGACAAATTCTTCGAGTCGGAAGTCTTTCCCGTACTCACGCCGCTGGCAGTCGATCCGGGTCACCCGTTCCCCTACATCTCGAATCTGTCGCTGTCGCTGGCGGTGCAAATTTCCGATCCCGTAAGCGGCGAGCAGCGCCGGTTCGCTCGACTCAAGGTGCCCAAGAGTCTGCCTCGCTGGGTTCCGATCGGCCGGCAGAACACGTTCGTCGCACTCGAAGACGTAATTGGCGCCAACCTCGGCGCGTTGTTCCCGGGGATGGAGATTCGCGGCTACAGCGCGTTCCGCGTCACCCGCTACTCCGATCTCGAGATTGCGCACGCTGATGATGACGATGATCTGATTACTATCATCGAGGAGCAGATCTTCGAGCGCCGGTTTGCCGAGGTGGTGCGAATCGAGGTCGAGACCGGCACGCCGAGCCAGCTGCGCGAGCTGTTGCTGGAGGAGCTGCAACAGGATCAGCCGGCGGAGATGTTGGCGCTGAGCGAGACCGACGTCGTCGAAACGGGCCCGCTCCTCGACCTCGGCGATTTGATGTGGCTAGCCCAGCTCGATATGCCGGCACTGCGCGATCCGCCGTTCGTGCCGGCCACGCCGCCCGAGCTGCGAGACACGACGCGCTCGATTTTCGACGCGATCAAAGAGCGCGACATTCTCGTTCATCATCCGTACGACTCGTTCACTCCGAGTGTCGAGCACTTTCTGACCTCGGCAGCGATTGACGAGAATGTGCTGGCGATCAAGATGACGCTCTATCGCACCTCGGGCGATACGGCAATTGTGCGCGCGCTGACTGAAGCCGCCCAGCGCGGAAAGCAGGTGGCGGTGTTGATCGAGTTGCAGGCTCGCTTCGACGAGGTGAACAACATCACCTGGGCGAGGACGCTCGAGGGCTTTGGCGTGCATGTCGTCTACGGATTGCCGGGCCTGAAGACCCACACGAAAACGACACTTGTAGTGAGGCGCGAGGCCGACGGGATCCGTCGTTACGTGCACGTCGGCACCGGCAACTACAACTCGAAGACCGCGCGACTTTACACCGACGTTGGTTTGTTCACCGCGAATCCGGCAATGGGCGCCGACCTGACTGACTTGTTCAACTCGCTGACCGGATTCTCACGACAGAACGTCTATCGGAATCTGCTGGTAGCGCCGCACAACATGCGCGCGCGTTTCACCGAGATGGTCGATCGCGAGGCGGAGCATGCAAAGGCCGGCCGGCCCGCGCGGATAATCGGCAAGATGAACGCGCTGGTCGACGGCGACATCATTCAGCACCTCTACGCCGCGTCGCAGGCAGGCGTGCAGATCGATCTGATCGTGCGCGGGATCTGTTGCCTCCGTCCGGGCATTCGCGGCGTCAGCGACAACATCAGAGTGATGAGCATCGTCGGCCGCTTGCTCGAGCACTCACGCATCTTTTACTTCGCCAACGACGGCAAAGAGGAAATCTTCTTCGGTTCAGCCGACTGGATGCCGCGGAATTTCGATCGGCGTGTTGAAGTGGTGGCCGCCGTTCAGGATCGTCGTCTGATACCGCGACTTTGCAGTCTGCTCGAGGTGTCACTCGCCGACAATCGGAATGCGTGGGACTTATCGCAGGAAGGGACATACACGCAGCGCAAACCCGGATCGCGCCCGGTGATCGCGTCGCAGGAGCTCTTCCTCGTTAATTCCTGGGGAACAGTCCCGCTGCCGACTCTTTCGAGCAACGGCGACTCGGCCGATCACGCAATCACTGCGACCGCCGAGCTTCAGTCGGCGGCGCCGACCTCGTCTTCGTAAGTCGTCACCGATCCGTCGGGCGCCACGATCTCGACGGGAACACCGGCAACCTCGGACAGCAGATTGGATTTTCTGCTGGCACCCCACAGCTCGAGACGCAGACTGTAGCCCTGCCGCGCCGGCACCGCCGTCAACCGTAGCGCGCGCTCCATCCAGCGTGCTTTGATCTCGGCGACGGCGCCGGCGTGACCGCGATCGAAACCATCGGCGACGCGGAGAATTGCCGATAGAGTCTTGATGCGGCGTCGCAGCGATTTCTCCAGTCGCCCGTAATTCTCGTGTTTTTTCTTCGGCTCGGCGCCGCGGTGATAACGCGCAAGGTTCGCGACGATTATCTGCTCGGCCGGGGTCATGCCCAACAGCTCGGCGTGCTCGATCAGATGGTACGAATGCTTGTTGTGCTTGTCGTAGCTGATGTGATAACCGATGTCGTGCAGGAGCGCGGCGTCGGAGAGAAGCTGTCGATCATCAGGCGTGCATCCGAGTCGCTGCCCGATCGCGTCGAACAGCTGAAGCGACAGTTTCTGCACGTGCTTGGCGTGCGGCTCCTCGTAGTGCGATCGCTCGGCGAGATCGCGTACTGCTCGCTCCCGTGCTTCGCCGGGGTCGGCGGGTGCGGGGTTCACCTGCGCGCTTTCCAGCACCAGTCCTTCGCGGATTCCGTACGCGGATACGACAAGCTCCTTTGCTTCGACGCGTGCGGCGACTTCAGCGGCAACGGCGAGTCCGGCGACGATGATATCGCTGCGCGCCGCCTTGAGTCCCGGCACTCCCTGCCGCTCGACGACCGACATGTTGTTCAGCGTGTCGACGATGTGCTCCAGCTCGATGCGGGGAACTACAGTACCGTGTACGGTTTTCGCTTCTGCCATTCCCGTACGCGCCAGATAAATCGATCCGAGCGTAGTGAAGGTTCCGCCCGAGCAGATGATTCGCGGCGTGTGCCAGTGGCGGACAGCGAGATGCTTACGCAATTCGCTGCGGACGTGCTTCCGCAGCTTCTGCAGTCCGTTCTTCTTTCCAGGCGAGAGGAATTTCTCGGTCATCCGAATGGCGCCCAGAGGAAGCGACAGCAACCGGTCGACGAGCCCATCGGCGCTCATTGCGAGCTCTAGTGATCCGCCGCCGATGTCCATCACCACCGCGCGTCCCATTCCCAGCTCGAAATGCGCGAGCGCGCTGCGAAACGCCAGACGCGCCTCGTCATCGCCGCGAAGCACGGTGATTTTGAGACCGGTCTCCTCGCGCACGAGCTTGAGGAACTGGGAACCGTTGGTCGCTTCGCGCACTGCACTGGTTGCAACGACTTCGGTGCGCTCGGCACCGAGCTGCTTCGCCAGCGTCGACATCCTTCCCAGCACGACGAGCGCGTTCTGGATCGCGACCTCGCTCAGCATGCCGCGCTTGTGCAGTCCGGCACCGAGTCTGGGGGCAGCCTTCATTTCGTCGACGACGCGAATCACGCCGGTCGGCGACACGTCAGCGATCGTCTGCCGAATCGAATTCGATCCAATATCGATTGCCGACACGCGCACACTGGCGTCCGGCCGCTGCGCTGCCGCGCCGCCATCGGTAAGGGTCAGGACAGGGTTCGTCGCCATGTCTTTAATACTGACGGGTTGCTCTGGATAGCGAAACTGGCGGACTCATATGACTGAGAAAAAAAGGTGGGCAGGTTGCAGACGCACAGGGCGGCAGGTTGCAGCGAATGTGCCTCAGCGTCGGGGGGCGCTGAGCTTTGAATGGTGAAATCGTAGCTGCCAACTGCCATCCTGAGCCCTCTGCAACCTGCCTACCTTTGGTTCAGTCCGAGGTTCATCTGCATTTCCTGCCTCCAACATCCCAGACCGTCCCATCGGTACTGATAAACGCGCGCCGGTACTCTCCATCGCCGAGCGTCAGCTTGAGCACCCCGAACCGCCCCTGGATCTGTGCCGCCGAGTTTTTGGCGAGAGGATAGCGAAATGCGCGCAGCGCGCCGCCTCCCGTGCCGCTGACGATCTGCTCCATTCCCCTCACTGAGTCAGCAACACCAGACTCGTTCTGTGGCAGGAATCGCTCGTAGTCGTGCTCGTGACCGTTCAATACGAGATCGACACCGCCCTCGTAGAGAATGTCCCAGAGTTTCTTGAGTTGTTCGTTCGTCCCGTAGACACCCGAGCTGAAGTACGGTCGGTGGAAATACGCGACCGCGCACGCCGTCCGATGCTGTTGAAGATCAGTGCGCAGCCAGTCTTCCTGTGCCCTGGCGTCTTCTTCGTCGCCGGCCTCGTAATACAGCTCGCTGTTCAGCGACATGAAGTGCCAGCCGTTCAAATCGAAGCTGTAATATCCTGTGCGGCTTGGCCCCGCTCGTGATCCGAAGAACTCGAAGTAAGGCGCACCGCTTCCGCTGTCGTAGTCATGATTGCCCGGTGCCGGGTGGATGACCTTCATGATCTGCGCATCACCCCACGACGGTCCGAAACAACGATTGAAATAATTCCTGACGCCCTGATCGCCCGATGGATAGGCGTTATCGCCCAAGGTGAGGATTATCGTTTGAGTGCCTTGCGCACTGTCCGCGCGCAGCAGACTGTCGGCAAGCCTGCCTGTAGCCTCGTCGCCAGTGGTTCCGCACACGCCAATGTCGCCAACTGCAATCGCGACTGGAGCTCCTTTGATCAGCAGCTCCTGCTCGGGCTTCCCGGCAGCAGTCGGCGTTGGCTTCTCGTCTCGCGAACAGGCTGCAGAAACGATAAGAAAACCAAAGCTCACCAACGCGCTGCTGCGCATCACAGTCTTCGCAAAACTCGGCGCAGCTCGATGTCCGCCGACTCCGTCAGAATGCGAAACCGAAACTCGTGACGAGTCGATGGCTGTCGCGGTTGGTGAACAGAACGGTGAGGCTTCGGCCAGGATCGAGATAACCGACCCAGAATCCAGCGCCGGCCGCCGTTTGCCAGCCGCCCGGAGAATCGCCGTTGAAGTAGACTCGTCCTGCGTCGGCAAACCCTATCGCGCCGACATCCAGTGGAAGCACCAGCGGGAACTTCGCGAGCGGTACGCGCAGCTCGGTCGATCCGTAGAGCGACGCGTCACCAGCCCATCGGTGTTTGCTTTCTGCGCGGAAGGTCTCCGAGCCGCCAAGAAAAGCCGCATCGAAATAAGGGAAGTCGCCCCACAGTTTCCTGCCGCCGCCGCGAAATGCGAGTACCGGCTTCTTCGCCATTGGAATGGTAAAGAACGCCGCCGCCCATGCGTCGAGATCTTCATACGGCGTGTTGACGCTCCACATTCCAGGGTAACCGGCGCCTTTGAGATCCAACACGAAACGTGGCTTCAAGGTGTCAGGATAGTACCTGCTATCGAGGTGAAGCTTGAGCTGGAGACCGGTCTGGCCGAAGCTCGAGAATCCGGTCGGGTGCAACTGTGTTATGAAGCGATTGACGATGCTATCGGTAGTCGTGTAGCGAATCACCGGTCCCAGCGAGATTTCACTCTCCGGGCCGAATGAGTGACCGATCGCCGGATAGATCTGCCACTGCTTCTGTCGCACGCTGTAGAACAGTCCACGCAGATCGGGCACGTCGTTGCCGAAGCCGTGGAACTCCACGACCTCGAACTGAGAGAAGTGTCCGCTGATCGGGATGTGCGTGTCCGATCCCTCGAAGCGTTTGTCGATCGCAGCGCGGATGCGAATCCTCCCCGTCGTCGCGTAGGAGAAATCCGCTTCCTCCTTCATCGCGTAGGGCACGGTGCGAAAACCGTATGTGTAGTGCGTGGCGCCGATGACGGGATATATGCCAAGCGCGTGTTGCGAGTGAATGCCCAGCTTTGGCTTTAATGAGCTGCCGCGATCCTTGATCGGCGGAATCAGTGTCCCGTACGCGCTAACCCACGGACGCCGGTTGAAGTAATGATTGAACGCGTTGTCGAAGTTTGTCTTCTCATCGATGGTGTCGCGCGCGTATTTGACGTCGTTGACAGGCCCCTGGTCGTAAATACGAGTTGGACTCGCGCGGCCGCCGACGGTGGATATGTCTCTGATTGTGTTGGTGCCGTTGCCACCAATCACTCGCACCGGGATGCTCGAGCGCACGTGACCGTCGATCAGTGCCTGATCGTCGCCACCGTGCAGGTAGATTCGAATCTCCTTTGTCTCACTCGCGTAAAAACGCCGGGCGAAGTACGGAGCATCCTTTCCCGACTGGATGACCACATCCACCAACCCGTCGCCTGAACGCATCACGTTAAGCTGGTCGTCCGCATCCGACGCGTGGATGTCGGCGACTCGCCACAACTCCTGATAGTAGCGGTCGGCGGCGCCGCGCAGTCCATTGCGCCTCGCCCTCAAGGTTGCCGCGATTCCCGCCGATTGTTTCGCGTACTCCGGCGGCATCTGCGCCACGGCATCGTCGATTACCCGATCCGTTATCCGCTGCATCAAGCTCGCAGCGACTGAATCCCAGGCGGCTTTGTCCAGCGTACCCAGCATGCGCCGATCAAACTCACCGGCGTTGGCGAAAAGCCCCGACGGATCCGGATAAGCGGCTCTGAACTGCACGAGATTCGGCAGCGCCAGTCGCGCGATCCTGATGACCAACCCCTCATAGTTGACGAAGACCTTGTCGCGATCGCGCGGGATTGGCTCCCACACGGCGTCGTCACCTTTGCTCAAGCGCGCCCACTTCCACTGATCAGGGTGGCGATCGTTATCGCCGATCAACATGTCCAGCAGTCGGGCGGTCAGCAGTTGCCGAACGTTCACGCGCGTCGGCTCAGCGTTGATTCTGCCGAGCAGCGTGTCGCTGTCGATGATCTTTTCGGCATTCCCGAACGCATGTCCCTTGTCCGGCACCGAAGGGAATTCCTCGAGCGTGCCGAGCACTCCGCCGAAAGTCTTTTGATGCTCGCCCAACGCCGGGTCGTCGGGCATGTAGTAGAGTTTCGGCGTGGCGTGAAGCAGGGCCGCCGCTGCGATCATTGGTGCGGCCCCGACATTCGCGGTTGGGTGTGATGCGCTTCCCTCATCAAACACGATCCACTCGATGAGAGTGTGATCATACTCGGGCCCCAGGGCAGTGCGGATCTTCCGCACCATACGAAACACGTACTCGGAGCTGTCGGGCGCGACGAAGCGGAGATTGGGCGCCTGAAAGCCGCCGCCTTCCTTGGTTGGTGTCAGCCCGCCGTACATCGTCCGCAGGTTGAGCACCGGCACTTTGATCGGTGTCGTCCACTCAGCTCGATAATTGTCCCCGAGCAGCGTACGATGGAGCGAGCCCGCGCGAAACCTCTCACCGGGGATGACAACGACGGTGTCAGCGCCGATTCGGCGGATGACGGTTGTGCGCACCTGCGCGTTGGCATGCGAGACTGCGAGAACAAGAAACGCGGCGACGAAAGAGGCTCTGCGCCGAAGTGTATTGGTAGAGGTCATCAGGGTTGCCAACGGTAAACCGTCATCTTCGACGGAGCGCCGTTCGCTTCGTCGCTAACGATCATCAGGCTGTCCCTGGTGATTGCGATTCCCTCAGCCTGCCGGTGATCACCCGGCAGCGGAGCGGATCGTACCACGTCGCCTTCCGGTGTAAGCACGACGTACGCCTTTTCGCGTGATGCGATGACGACGTAGTTCCCGGTGATCGGGTCGATTGTCATGTCGGATGGACGGAAGTTCTTCCAGGTGTTGCTGCCTCTGACTTCGTCGATCGGGATCGCCATCGATGTGATCGCCGAACGATCGCCCAGCGGCAACGGCAGGAAGTAGATGCGCAGCTCGCGGTCCTGCTTATTGACCAATCGCTTGCAAGCCATGAGCAGGCGCGAGCCGGCCGAATCGTACGTCAGACTCTCGAATTCGCATTCCTTATTGAGCTTGGTGTCGTAGACGGTAAACGGCACTTGCTGGCCGTCCTTGCCTTCGCGGAACTTGAAAAGCTTGCCACTGCTCTCCAGCAGATAGAGATCCGGCCCGGCGATCGCGATTGCCTCGAAGTCGCCCTTTTGCAGGCCGGCGAGCGAAAAACTCTTGAGCAGTATTCCTGTTCTCGGATCGATTTCCGACACGCGGCCGATGTTGTCGTCGTGGGTGAACACAGTTCCACGCGAAGTCAGCGCGAGTCCGGATATCTCTCGCAGCGCGGACGGCATTATCCACTCGGCCAGCGCTATCGATTTGCTCGGATTGCTACTTGCCGCCGCAATCCTGCTATGGAGTTGCTGGAGACGCTGCGCGCTGACGGCTTTCGCCTGCGCTGCCCGCGCCTGCGGCGTATCACCACATCCCTGAACGCACAGCGCGATTGCGGCAAATACCGCCAATCTCGCCAACAGCGTCATGCCTTCGATCCGTCTTTCTTGTTGTCGTTGGCCGGCTGCGCCGTTTCCAGATCCGCGGATGTAATTGTGTCGCCGGCCTGAGCGTGGATGGCGGTGAGTAGCTCATCCTGCGGAACGCTCCGCCTCGGCTTGATGAGGTAGTAGATCTCGCAGGGCTTGCCCGTATGAGTGACTACTTCGTCGAGATCCCAGCGCTTCGTCATCCGATCGAGAACCATCTCCACGTTCCGCCGTCCCCCCGGCACGTCGTCAGACATTATCCTCAGCACCGCATTGAACCTGGGCTTCTTGTTCTTCTTGCCGAGAACCGCCTTGACGCGGTCGAAACGGTCGGCGAGGGCGGAGGCGCGCTCGGGAGTCAGCGATAGCACGAGATCGCGGTCGGGGATTTCGCGCTCGCCGGTTGGTCCAGCCAGGGTCTGCAGCGGCCACGCCCACTGCGCAGAGGCGGTGGGCGTCAGCAGGTTGCGGCCGTAGTCGTAGCGCCACGTGACCAGCATCACGTAGTTGAAGACAACCGAGACGATGACGCCCACCAGCATCGACTGGACACCGGCAGCGAAGCCAACGACGATGCTGAGGAAGATGTAAACGAGGTCCCGTGTATCCCGCAGGTTCGACCTGAAGCGAACCGCACCGATCACGCCGGCGAGGCTGAACGCGAGGGCCAGGCTGTTCTGGACTATGTAGACGATGCCAGCCACCACAATCGGCAGGATGATCAGCGTTTGGACTACCGCCTGGTTGTGGCCAATAGCGGGTCGCGCAGACATGTAAACCCACGTCACCGGTAGCATCAGCGCGAGGGTACTGAACAGGATCAGCAGCGTCGTCACCGACAGTGCGCCAATCGATCCGGCGCCAAACGGGCCGCCTGTCCGCGTCGCGGTCCCGGTCAGTGCATCGGTGAGGACCATCGGGCCCTCGGACACGTCGCCAAGCCCTTTTTCCGCGATTCCAGTGATAGTGGCGGGGAAAAAGTAGTAAAGCACGGCTACAACTACGGCAAGGATGGCATAGTACGCCGTCAATCGACGGGCCGGCTTGTCCGACTTCAGAGTCAGAACATCGACGAGCTGTCTAAGCATTGGGCCTCCTGAATGCAAATTGGGCGCCTGAGCTTAGTCTATGTGGCTCAATGACAGAGAGATAACAAGTGTCTCCAGCACTGCTGCCTTAACCGCCCGCTTGAAGCTGGGCGCGCAATCCGCGACCTTACGAGGCTATGCCAGAAGAATCCCTGATCGTACGCGGCGCCCGCGAGCACAACCTTAGAAACATCGACGTCACCATACCGCGGGACCGGTTGACGGTGATTACGGGCCTGTCCGGGTCAGGGAAATCGTCACTCGCCTTCGATACGATCTATGCCGAGGGCCAGCGACGGTACGTGGAGTCGCTTTCGGCATACGCGAGACAGTTCCTGGGTCTTATGGAAAAGCCGGACGTCGACTCCATTGAGGGACTGTCGCCGGCGATTTCGATCGAGCAGAAGTCGGCCGGACACAACCCGCGGTCGACTGTTGGAACTGTCACCGAGATTTACGATTACCTGCGCCTCCTCTACGCGCGAGCGGGCACTCCTCATTGCCCGAATTGCGGGCGGCCGGTCGATCGGCAGAGCGCCGGCCAGATCGCCGACGCGATCCTCGCCTGGCCTGAAGGCAGCAAGATCGAAATTCTGGCGCCGCTGGTGCGCGGTCGCAAAGGAGAGTTTCGTGAGCTGTTCGACGCCGCGCGCAAGCAGGGTTTCGTGCGCGCGATCGTCGATGGCGAGCTGGTCGAAGTCGCCAATCCGCCGCGACTGAATCGGCGAATGAACCACAACATCTCTGTCGTCGTCGACAGGCTGATTGTGCGCGGCGAGGACCGCGGTCGCTTGAACGATTCGCTGGAGACGGCGCTCAAGCTGGCTGAAGGCGTCGTCGAGGTTAACCGCGCCGACGATCGCAGCACCCACCTCTTCTCCGAGAGATACGGTTGCCCGGAGTGCGGCATCTCACTGCCCGAGCTCGAGCCCAGACATTTCTCATTCAACTCTCCCTTCGGAGCCTGTCCTGCCTGCGGCGGACTCGGCGCCCGACGCGAAGTCAGCGAGGAGCTGATTCTTGGCGATCCGAGCATCACGATCCTCGAGGGAGTTGTGTTGCCCTGGGGAGAGCCGGATGGGTATCTGAAGAAAGTGATCCTGCCCGGGCTGGCCAAGCAGTTTGGATTCAACCTCAATACGCCCTGGGGTCAGCTCAGCTCGGAAGTGAAGGAAAAGCTTCTCTACGGTACCGCAGGGAAGGGCGGGACGCTCTACGACAGGTCCGGCACGCATTGGGAAGGCATCATGTCCAACATCCAGCGTCGCTATGACGAGACTGAATCGGACTCGGTGAGGCTGGAGCTGGAGGAGTACATGCAGGAGCGTCCCTGCACCACGTGCGGGGGGCGACGCCTCAAGCCCGAATCGCTGGCGGTGACCGTTGCCGGACAGAACCTCGGTGACGTAGTTGCGCTCTCCATCACCGAAGCGCTGGAGTTTTTCGAGCAGATTCCCGTTCGTGGAAACGGTAAGCCGGGACTCGATCCGGAGGTGGCTGGACCGATTCTCAAGGAAGTGCGTGAGCGCCTGCGATTTCTGAATGACGTTGGTCTGGAGTACCTGACCCTCGGTCGGTCAGCGGAGTCGCTCTCTGGTGGTGAAGCGCAAAGGATCAGACTCGCGACGCAGATCGGCTCTCGTCTGGTCGGTGTTCTGTACATACTTGACGAGCCTTCCATCGGCCTGCACCAGCGGGACAATGCCCGTCTGTTGAATACGCTTCGTCAGCTGCGCGACCTTGGCAACACCGTGATCGTTGTCGAGCACGACGAAGAGACGATGCAGGCAGCGGATCATCTGATCGACCTTGGTCCGGGAGCCGGCAAGCACGGTGGACTGGTGATCGCGTCGGGAACCGTCGAAGAGGTCCGCGCCAACACGGAGTCGATCACCGGGCGATATCTGCGCGGCGACATCGAGATTCCGATTCCGGAAGTGCGGCGGAGAAGGAACTTCGATCGCGAAGTTCGCATTGTAGGTGCGCGCGAACACAACCTGCGCGATCTCGAGGTCGTGATTCCGCTCGGCTTATTCGTCGCGGTCACGGGCGTCTCCGGAAGCGGCAAGTCGACGTTGATCGAAGACATTCTGCATCGCTCGATGGCCCGGCATTTCTATCGTGCGCGCGTGATTCCGGGAAAGCACGATCGCATCACCGGGCTTCAGCATCTCGACAAGGTGATCGATATCGACCAGAGCCCGATCGGCCGTACGCCGCGCTCGAACCCGGCGACGTACACGGGTCTGTTCACGCCAATCCGCGAGCTGTTCGCCGAGCTCCCGGAAGCGAAGATCCGCGGCTATGGACCGGGGCGTTTTTCGTTCAACGTCAAAGGCGGACGCTGCGAGGCGTGCGAAGGAGACGGTCTCGTCAAAATCGAGATGCACTTCCTGCCCGACGTCTACGTGCCGTGCGATGTCTGCAAGGGAAAGCGCTACAATCGCGAGACGCTCGAAGTTCGCTTTCGCGGGTTGAGCATCGCCGACGTGCTCGAGCAGACCGTCGAAGATGCGCTCGCCTTCTTCGAGAACCAGCCGCGGGTGCGGCAGAAGCTGCAGACTCTATATGATGTCGGCCTTGGCTACATCCACCTCGGTCAGTCGGCGACAACTCTCTCCGGTGGCGAAGCGCAACGGGTGAAGCTGGCCGCCGAGCTGTCGAAGCGTGACACCGGCCGGACGTTTTACATCCTCGACGAGCCGACGACCGGTCTGCATTTCGAGGATGTGCGGATGCTGTTGAGCGTTCTGCATCGGCTCGTTGATCGCGGCAACACGGTGCTCGTCATCGAGCACAACCTCGACGTCATCAAGACCGCCGACTGGATCATCGATCTGGGACCGGAGGGCGGACTGCGCGGGGGCCAGGTCGTTGCCGAGGGGGCACCGGAAGATGTTGCCGCGGTAAAGGAGTCGTACACCGGGCAGTACCTTCGTCCCCTACTCGGCAAGGCAAAGAGTAAATCCAATGGCCGAGTCTCGCTTAAGGCGGGATAGGAACTGCGGACAACCGCAACAGAACGGGTTGTGGGTTGTGAGTTCCAGGTTGTGAGTTGCGGGTAAGTGCGCTGCGAAGTCAGCCCTTGTGCCGTTACCCACAACCCGCAACCAGGAACCCGCAACTCACAACCCGTTCTGTTGCCGTTAATCTTTACTAATTAGTAATCCCTGAGGAGCAAGAGCACAGAATGGTCAGTCTCCTGGACATTATCGGTCCCGTGATGGTCGGCCCCTCGTCCTCCCATACGGCGGGTGCCTGCCGGCTGGGCCTGCTCGCGCGATGTCTGGTCGGCGGCACTCCGCAGTCCGCAGTCCTCCAACTCCACGGCTCCTTTGCGCGCACCGGTGAGGGCCACGGAACGGACAAAGCGCTCGTCGGCGGCCTTCTCGGTTTCCGTCCGGACGACGAACGTCTGCGCGAGGCCCTGAAAATCGCTGAGGGCGAGGGCCTCGACTACCGTTTCGAGAAAACGACTATCGCTGATGCCGCTCACCCGAACACAGTGCGAATTACCCTCGAGCACAATGGGACCAAATCCACGATGCTCGGATCGTCGCTCGGGGCCGGCCGTGTGCTCGTCCAGGAAATCGACGGCTACCCGGTGGAAGTCACCGGAAACTTACACACCATCGTTCTCGTAGCTGAGGATAGGAAGGGTTCGATCGCCAGAATCACGGGGATTCTTGCCGAGCACGACATCAACATTGCAACGCTGAGGCTGACGAGAAAGGAGAAAGGCGGCGACGCCTTCATGGTGATCGAGTGCGATGAGCAGCCGGACAAGAAAGCGGGCGAGGAGCTGCGCGCGCTGGACTGGGTTCGCTGGACGCGTCGACTCGACAAAGTGAGCGGGGGCTGATTGTACAAAGCGCTCGCGGACGCCATCAAGGACGCTGAACGCGAAAAGAAAACGCTGGCCGTGATTGCGCTGGCGGCTGAATCGCGCGATCAGGGACGGCCGGTCGATGAGATTCGCGCGGCACTGAAGCGCGCACTCGATGTGATGCGCGGGGCGATCGACAAAGGGCTGACCGGAGACATGCGCTCGGCGTCCGGATTGGTTGGCGGTGATGCCGCCAAGTTGCAGCAGAATCAGAATGGACCGCTGGCGCAGACACCGTTTCGCGACATCCTGACGCGAGCGCTGGCGGTGCAGGAGGTAAATGCAGCGATGGGGGTGATCGTGGCGGCACCGACGGCGGGAGGCGCGGGAGTTCTTCCAGCGATTCTCACCGGGCTGGCGAAGGCGCGGAACGTTCCCGACGAGAAAGTCGTGGACGGGCTGGCGACGGCCGGTCTGATTGGGGCAGTAGTCGCTGAGCGCGCATCGCTTTCCGGCGCAGAAGGAGGTTGTCAGGCGGAAACCGGTGCGGCTGCAGGAATGGCCGCCGGCGCGGCGACCGAGATGCTTGGCGGAACGCCGTCGCAGGTCGGTCATGCCGTCGCTCTCACGATGCAGGGAACGCTGGGGCTCGTCTGCGATCCGCTCGGTGGACTGGTGGAATTACCGTGTGTCTTTCGCAATGCCACGGGATCGGCGATTGCGCTGGCGGGAATCGAGATGGCGTTGTCCGGAATCACGTTCGCCATTCCGGTCGATGAAGTGATCGACGTCATGGGGGAGATCGGCCGCGAGATGGACGTTCGCTACCGCGAGACGGCGGGCGGCGGACTGGCTGCGACTCCCACCGGACGCAGGCTGGCGAAGGAGAGACTGTACCAGATCAAGCGATCCGAGTCCTAGTGACGCTCGGTTGGACATGTAGATTTGAATAAGGAAATCCATCCAAACGCATATGAATATTTTCGATAGAATTGCGATGCTCTTCCGCGCCAACGTCAACGCGGCCATCAGCGAGTTCGAGCAGCCCGAGAAGATGCTCAACCAGATCATTCTCGACATGCGGTCGCAGCTGGTGAAAGCGAAGCAGCAGGTGGCCGCGGCAATTGCCGACGAAAAGCGGCTGGAAGATCAGACGCGCCAGGAGCTGAAGCAGGCGGAAGACTGGGAGCGCAGAGCGATGCTCGCGGTCCAGCAGAGTCAGGACGAGCTCGCCAAGCAGGCGCTGATGCGGCGCAGCGAGCACATCTCGCGCGGCGATCAGCTCAATCTCACCTGGCAGGCGCACAAGGTAGAGACCGATCGTCTCAAGGAATCACTGCGCACCCTCAACGACAACATCGAAGAGGCAAATCGCAAAAAGAATCTGCTGCTCGCCAAACAGCGCCGTGCCGATGCGATGAAGCGCATCAACGAGACGATGTCGCATATCTCGGAGAAGTCGGCGTTCGAGGCGTTCGCGCGGATGGAAGAGAAGATCGAGTCCAACGAGCGAAAGATCCTTGCGAGCGCCCAGATCGACGAAGAGTTCTCCGGCGACAAGCTATCCAACGACTTCAAGCGACTGGAGGCGTCGAACAGCAATCAGTCTGCTGAAATGCTGCTCATCCAATTGAAGCAGAAGATGGGAGTTCTTCCCGCCGGCGCGGCCAGCAACAAGGCGCTCGGCGCCGGCGCTCAGCAACACGAAGAAGAAGCGCTCGAAGTCGAAGAGATTCACGACGACAAGAAGTAGCGTTGGCTAGCGCAGCGGCTCCGGCATCGAGGGTAAGAGTAGCGCCCATTCTGGCGGGCGTGATTCTCACGTTCCTTCTGCTCTGGATGCTCGGCGCGACCGCCGACGTATTCCTGCTGCTGTTCATCGCCATCCTGCTCTCGCTCTACCTGGGAGCAGTGAGGGATGTGCTCGTCGACAAGGCACACGTGCCGCCGCGCATCGCATTTTTTATATCGGTTGTCGGATCGGCGGCGTTGCTGTTTGGGCTGTTCGCGATCCTGCTGCCGCCAGTCGTCGAGCAGACCCGGTCGCTGATCATAGTATTGCCCAAGTACATCGAGACGTGGGAAGGGGGAATCGACAAGTTCGTCGCGCGATTCCCGGCAATGCGCGACGTGTGGAAACCGGGCGAGCACCCGTTGATCAGCGCGGTCTACGATCAGGTTTCGCAGCAAGCCCAAACCGTTGTCCCGCGCGTGTTCGGCTTCGTGCACGTGCTGATCGACTGTTTCGCCGTCGGTGTGATGAGTATTTATCTGGCGTTGCAGCCCGGTGTCTACAGAGAATGGTTGATTGCTCTGTTTCCGCCCATTCATCGCGATCTGGTGCGCGATGTTCTGCGTGATCTGGCGGACGCGCTGCGCGCATACATCGTCGGTCAGCTTCTGACAATGACTGTGCTCGCCGCCTTGACCGCCGCCGGCCTTTACCTGCTCGACGTCCCCTACTGGCTGACGTTCGGCGTATTCACAGGTCTTGTCGCGGTAGTTCCGTTCTTCGGTACGCTGCTCTCCACAACTTTGCCGGCGCTATTCGTGTTGGGCGGACCCGGCGGCGGCACTCACGCACTTTATGTGTTGTTGCTGGGCGTAATCATTCACCTGATAGAGGGCAACATCGTTTCGCCGCTGGTGATGTCGAAAAAGATCGACATGCCGCCGGTGCTGACGATCATCTCGGTGCTGGTGATCGGGAAGTTGCTCGGTGGACTCGGCCTCGTGGTGGCGCTACCGACACTGGTAACAGTGATGGTGATCGTGCGGCGCATCCTGATCAATCGGATCTACGAAGGCAAAGGCTTCAGAAAGAGAACGCGTGACCGGATTTTCGTTTTGCGCGTTCCGGTGCCGGACGGTGGTGTGTTGGTTCCCACGACGCCACCGCCCGATCTGATCACGATTCGAGAAAAGCGCCCGCTACAGAAATCCGCTTAGCGTCTCACGTCAGGACTGGGTCAGCGTCAGCTGGACTCTTGTGCTTGAACTCGCAAAGACGTGATCGCCGACCAAGGCCCACTTCGCTCCGCTTGGGACGACGTCAAAGCTCATGTTGCGGACGAATGTGTCAGCCGTTTGCGAAAAGGTGACAGTGTTACCCGATTGCGCCCATGTGCCGGCCATGTCCGCGTCGAAAGCGGGGTTGCCGCCCGAGGCGGCGACGTGAAGGTGCCCGGTTGTCGTTCCGTTCGAGTTAAGCGTGATGTTGAGGGTACTGCCCGCGTTCAACTGATTGGTTTGTCCCGTGCCACCAGTAGTCACCCACTGCGTCGCACTGTAGGTGCCCGCGAGCGCGAGCCCGGGTTCCGTCGAATTGTCGCTGCCACAGGCAAGCATCGTTGCCGCGACCAACACACCACCGATCCTGAATGCCGTCTGCGTCATTCGTCAGCTCCATGAGATAGATCTTCCTGATTTACCGCTACGGTTGAAAGAATCACGCCATCGGCGACACAAAGGTTCCGCGCGACTCACAACGATTGCTTATCTCACGCACTACGTCGCCACAGTGCAGCGAATGCAAATGGAGCACCTGCACATGCGCGTGGTTGCACTGTCGGTTCGAGGTCTGAGCAAGGCTTTTCACAGCCCCTCGCGAGCAAACGGTATGTCGGTCGCCGCCCTGCGAGACATCTCCATCGAAATCCACGAGGGCGAAATAGCTGGAGTCGTCGGTCGACCGGGTGCGGGCAAAACGACTTTGCTGCTTTGCCTCGCCGGACTGCTCCGACCCGATGCCGGCAGCATCACCTGGTTCGGCGAGCACGTAACTGGTCATCACGTTCCGCCGGGACTCGCTTACGTCCCGCAGCGGTCCGGCTACTACTCCTTTCTCACTGTACGCGAAGCGCTCGAATACTACGCGACGCTGCACGATCTGTCCTCCGCGAATCGCGCGGCGCAGGTGGAGACGGCGATGCGCGAAGTATCCTTGCACGTTCACGCTTCCCGGCGGGTGAGCAGCCTGTCATCGAGTCTTCTGCAACGCCTTGGCCTGGCGCAATCGTTGATCGGCGCGCCACGCGCCATCCTGCTCGACGAGACCATTTGCGGCCAGGGACTGCTGTTCGACAGAGACATCGTTTCGCTGCTCACGAGACTAACCCGTCGCGGTGTTACGATAATTCTCGCTGCCCCAAATCCCGTGGAGCTGCATCGAATTACCGCACGCGTAATCAATCTCGTCGAGGGCAGCGTCGTCGCCCCGAGCCGGTACCCACTCAAGAACCCCTCGCAGGAGCCAGAGCTTGCCTTCGATCCACTGCCCAGGAGAGTGGCTGAGAACTAAAAGCTCCGTATTACGAACCAACGGATCACTCCGCATCGACAACTAATTGAGAAATACGAACCTACTGCGAGCTGCGAACACTGCGAACTGATTGCGAACCGTACTCCGCACTACCGAGAACCAGTGGGTAATTCGTAGTTAGTACGGAGCTCTCAATTAGTTGTCGATGCGGAGTAATTGGTTGGTTCGAAATACGGAGCCCTTCCCAGTTCGCAGTTCGCAGTCCGGCAAGACTTGTTGGACCTTCGGAATGCCTCTAGGTTGCCCGAATGTCGCAGCCCGAATTCCGCCTCTACAACACGCTCACCCGCAAAGTCGAACCATTCGCACCCGCCGACGGCGAAACCGTTCGCGTGTACGCGTGCGGGCCAACCGTCTACCGGCCC
>DASUZC010000134.1:0-53840 GCA_036377095.1 Gemmatimonadaceae bacterium | reverse complement strand
CCAAACCATCCTCCCTCCCGCGCGTCAAACCTGCTGTCTACCAGGACTTCGACCGACGCACGGGTGCTTGCGGCGGCTCGCGGGATTCGCGGGGCCTGCTGCGCCGGTGTGGCTGCGGCGGGTTGAGTAGGAGCGGGTTGTTGTGCGATCGCGGGTGGCGCCGCAGCGATGCCGACGGCGAATGCGAGGACGGGTAGCACGCGCATGACTCGAACTCCTATTGTGGTGAAGAGAAACGGTGTTAGAAATCCCGCTTCTTCATTTCCTTAAAGAAGCGCTCGTGCTCCTGACGCTCCTTAAGCGTGTCCGCGTCGGTCGGGAGATCTGGCAGATTCTTGTCATATCTCTTTCCGAACCCTTTCCTGAGATTGGCTTTAGCAGCCTTGGCCGCGTTTTTCCTGGCCAATGCGGCAATCTTCTTGTCGTCCATGATTTGTGCGTGTAGAAGTGTCAGTGAAAGCTGTCATTCGGCCGTTCCTGCGCAAGCCTGACTAACTTTCGGGCAAGCTGAGGTCCCTCCTGAGCGGCCGGAACCAGCCACATACGCAATGACCAACTTCCCCGACGCCATTTCGGTCCTGTCAGCGATGATCACGCCCGCCGTGCTCATCTCGGCGTGCGGGTCACTGATTCTGGCGACTTCTGACCGCCTGAACCGGGCAGTCGAGCGGACCCGTGAGATCGCGACCTTGCTCGCCCCACTGGCCCAAGGCGAGCACACCTCCGAGATCGAGGAGGAGCGCCGGATGCTATTTGTACAGCTCGATTACGTGACGACCCGCTCCAGGTTGCTGCAGCGGGCGTTGTCGCGCCTATACGGAGCGCTGGCGTTCTTCGTGGGCACCAGTGTGAGCATCGGAATAGTCGCCGTCACCAGCGCGTCATTCACTCCGATTCCAATCGCGCTCGGACTCATCGGTGCGGGTTTGTTGCTCTACGTCGCGTTTCTGCTAATCAAGGAGTCGCGGTTCGCTCTGGCGGCCGTCAACGACGAGATGGATTTCTTCTGGAAGCGGGGGAAGAGGCTCGGGCCCGAGGATCTCGTCAAGCAAGGGATAAAGAAGGCTCGCTGGTTTGGCGGGGTGAGATAGCGGCCCGACTTAAGAACAACTGCAACAGATCGGGTTGCGAGTTGCGGGTTCCATGTTGTGAGTTGTGGGTAGCTATCAGCTGAACCCACCACCCGCAACCAGGAACCCGCAACCCACAACCCGTTCTGTTGCTCTTGTCTTCAGTCCCGAATTGTCACCCGCACTCAGAGAACCCGCAGACGTGGCACTTCGCGCATCCCTCAGCGAACTCGAGGGATGATCCGCAGTCGGGACACGTCCCGATGAACGACTCACTCCGGGTTACGGCATCGAACCCGAACTGCGTCTGCGACTCACTCGAATTCACGACCGGGCTCGGCGTCGGCTGAATGATCTCGACCGGTGACGGCGTCGTTGGCGCCGCGCCGAGCAGATCCTGCTGCACACCCTGCTTCTCCCGCATCCATTTCTCGAGTGCGATACCGATCGCATCGGGGACCGAGAGTACCTTGTTCGGGCCGAGACCAATCGCCTTGTCTGAAGCGATGCCACGCAGCTGGCGATGCACTTCGCGAATCGGAATGCCCGATCTCAGTGCAAGCGAGATCAGGCGGCCCATTGCTTCGGCATCGGCCATCGCCGCCCCGCCGGCCTTGCCGAGGTTGATGAAGACTTCGAACGGCTGGCCGCGATCATCCTCGGTGATGTTGAGGAACATCGTGCCAAGCGGTGTCTCGATGCGAGTGGTAATGCCGCGCAGGGTGTCCGGCCGCGCGCGCTTGGCGCGACGCTGCAGGTTCTCGGCTTCGGCATCGAACAACGCCTGCTTGAGGCGAGCGTTCTCCGCCTCGAGCTCGGCGATGGTGCCGTGCAGCTCACCACGCTCTGCCCTGCCGTCGCGCTCCGCTTTCGCCATCTCGGTCGCGCCGGTAGACAGCACCTGGTTGTCGCGCGAGCCGTCCCGATAGACAGTCACGCCCTTGCACTTGAGCGCATAGGCGAGCTCGTAGATGGCGCGGACGTCTTCCGGGGTTGCCGCGTGCGGGAAGTTTGTGGTCTTGCTGATCGCCGAGTCGCAGTTCTCCTGGAAAGCCGCCTGCATGCGGACGTGCCATTCAGGAGTGATGTCGTGCGCCGTTACGAACACACGCTGCCAATGCTCGGGCACCTCGTCGAAGTGGATGTGTCCCTGCTTGGCGATCTTCTCCATCAGCTCGTCCGAGTACCAGCCTTCCTTGCGAGCGAGAGCGACGAAGTCTTCGTTCACATCGGGCATCATGACGCCTGCCTGATTGCGCATGAAGGCAATTGCGAACAGAGGTTCGATGCCTGAGGAACAGCCGGCGATGATGGAGATAGTTCCGGTCGGCGCAATAGTGTTGACGTTGCAATTGCGCAGCAGCTGCATCGGGCGAACACGATTGCCTTTCGCGTCACGGGCGCACGTTTCGTCGGGTCCCCAGATCGACCTCGCCCACTCGGGGAACGGTCCGCGCTCATTGGCCAGCTTCTCACTTTCGCGCTTGGACTCGACGTCGACGAACTTCTGCAGCCGGCGTCCGAACTCGACACCCTCGACGCTGTCGTACGGAATGCCGAGACGAACCAGTGCGTCAGCGAATCCCATCACGCCGAAACCAATGCGACGAATTCTCTTCGAGAGAGCGTCGATCTCGGGCAGCGGATATTTGTTGACGTCGATGATGTTGTCCAGGAAGTGCGTCGAGAGGTGAATGTCGCGCTTGAGCGCCTCCCAATCCATCTCGCCGTCTGTCACGTAGTAGCCGACGTTGATCGAGCCGAGATTGCAGACGTCGTACGGGAGCAATGGCTGCTCGCCGCAGGGATTCGTCGCTTCGTACTGACCGACGTGCGGAACGGGGTTGAAGCGATTCGCTTCGTCGATGAAGAAGCAGCCGGGCTCGCCGGTTCTCCATGCTCCGTCGATCATCTTGTCCCATACCGCGCGCGCGTCGAGCTGACCGGAAACTTTACCAGTGCTGGGATCGATCAGATCGTAGCTCGTGCCGGCTTTCACCGCCTTCATGAATTTGTCGGTAACGCCGACTGAAATGTTGAAGTTGGTCACCTGCGTCAGGTCTTCCTTGCAGGTGATGAAGTCGATGATGTCAGGGTGATCGACGCGCAGGATGCCCATGTTGGCGCCGCGACGCGTGCCTCCCTGCTTTACCGCGTCAGTCGACGCGTCATAAAGCTTCATGAAAGAGACGGGTCCTGATGCGACACCCGTCGTTGAGCGAACCATGGATCCCTTGCCGCGCAGCTTGGAGAACGCGAAACCGGTCCCGCCGCCCGACTGATGGATCAGCGCCATCGCGCGCAGCGTGTCGTAAATCCCATCTCTGCCGTTGGAGAGGGCGTCCTCGACTGGCAAGACAAAGCACGCCGAGAGCTGACCCAGCGGACGTCCCGCGTTCATCAGCGTTGGAGAATTCGGCTCGAAGCGGCGCTCGACCATCAGATTATAGAAGTCGGTCGCGGTGTCAGTCACTTCGGCGTCCGTCGCACCGTAGCGCCGATCTGCTTCCGCTACAGTCGCTGCCACGCGCCAGAACATGTCCTCTGGCCGCTCTGTAGGCGTGCCCGTCGCGTCCTTGATCAGATATCGCTTGCTGATCACGGTGCGCGCATTGTCACTCAGTTGGGCTTCGCCCGCAGGGGGTGTGGCAGGAATGGGCATTATTTACAACTCTCCGACGCTTGAAAAAGGTAGTCAATAAGTGGACGATGAACTCAGCACAAAACGCATCCGGGTCGATCATTTCGACGCGGGTTGGCAACCTATTGGCATTCGTGAGTCCGCGCCAGCGGTAACCTAGTTGCTTGTTTGACAAGGACTTAAGAGAATCCACATCACGAACAGCAGGTCGACCATACGTTTTCCACGTCGCGCCGCGGGAACGCCTGCGAAACGCCACCGCTGCATACCGTGCACCCGGAAATTTAACAGGTGCGAAACCGCCCGGTATGATAAGTACACCGAGGGCATACGCTTAGATCGTGTAATCGCCCAAAAATAAATGCGAGCCGACTCTGCCATAACCTGCGCGACGTCGCGCGCGGTGGGCAACGAACCGGAGCTACCAAGACAGGCGTTTGCCTGGAATCACGAGCCCTTTAGGCTCCCCGCGGGGCCCTAAAACGACGACCCGAAGGTCAGGTACCCCTGCGCGCGGGCGGCGCCGAATTCGGCGCGATTGGCAAGTGGGAACGCAACCCCAACCCGCATTCGCGCCTGCACATCCAGCTGGAGTCCGGTGTCGAAGTTCAGCTCGCCACCGACGGATGTCATCGCCGGATTCCCGATATCTGTCGGCCGGCAGACAGTATTAGTCCCCACTGAGCTCGGACAATAGGCGCGGCCGGTTTCGCCGAACAACGTCAGCGATCCGCGATCGATGAATACCGGAATGAAGCGGAAGCCACGGGACGGAGTGAAAAGTGGCGCACGATACTCCACCGTCCCCGCGTAAGCCCGAATTCCACTCTCAGCACTCGGCGGATAGCCGCGAACGCCGAAGGTTCTGCGCTGTTGTCCGAGTGAATAGCCGGGAAAAATCTCGAGCAGTGTTCCGCTCAAACCGCCGGCCGAGAACAGGTTCGGGCTCTCACGATCCGTGATTCCGCCTGCACCACGCAACGCGATTACGTGATGCGCCGGGCCTGGCAAATCGAGTGATTTGTAAAGGGAGCTGACTCCCACGAGACTGCGCGTCGAAGCTCCCGAGGTACCGGCACGCCAGCGTTGCCGTGCGCTGAAGCTGGCGCTGATCCCGTCCTCGGGCGAGATGCTGAGTCCCGGCCGTTGCGCATTCGACCAGCCGGCAGAAGCGATGATTCCAGGAAAAGTGCGAGCCGTCTGATAGAATGGATTGAGATGAGAGAACAATGTGTCGGGCGTCGTCGCGTAGCCGATGCGCTCGAGCTCGGCGCCGATCGACGCCAGTGAATAGGTGCGGAAGCGCGGACGAACGAATGTGGCTTCCAGCGAGGCATAGCGATCACGCTCCAACAGGTCACCAACGTTGACGACGCCCCCGCCGGTGCTCGCGAAGAGCGAAGCGTTGGAGTAACTCTGCGACGCGAACATGTCGAGCAATGGTAAACCCAGACCCGCGTACCGGTACCAGAACCAGGCTGAGTTTTGGCCAAAGCGATTGTTGTGTTGCAGCTCCAGCGTATATGAGTGCCTGTCGACAACATCGTTGCCGCTTGTCTGCAGCCCGTAGGAGAAGCCGTCCTCGGTCGTGCTGGCAAATACGGGTAGCCAGTAGCGCGGGATCAGCGTCGGAAGCGCCGAATACTTCGTCGCACGTGACGTGTCGGCGGCGCCGAGTGGGGGAAGGCCCGGGACTGTGTCGAGGCAATTGATGCATCCTGCGCGCGGGCTGATGCGCGTGCTGTCGGCCACGCCGTAACTCCTTGCCGCACTCAATGGAGCGACGCCAACGTGGTAACCATCGGCCTTGAACAGCAGCGTCGCCAAAGTGTTCTGATCGGGCGCCACCTCCGGGGCAAATACTCCCGTCGCAGCATCGGTGATTCGCGACACGGTCGGCGCGAATGTCGTCACGTCTGCGACATAGATCTGCGGCGAGCCGCTACGCTCAGAGGAGAAGTAGACACGACGCGCATCCGGCGACCAGCTCGGGCTCGAGTTGATCGCCCGCGTGGCACCGAATGTGTCGATGATTTTTCCATCTGAATCTAGAATCACGATTTCCGATCGCCCGCGACTCTGGCGCACCGCCACTATCCGCGATCCGTCGGGTGACCAGCGCGGATCCGACCATTGCGCGTCGACGCTTGTCCCAGTGATGGGAGTGATGCGCCGTCCATCCCCCGATACGCGCACGAGCCTCGTCGTCGCAGGTTGATCCTGCACAGCGACGATCTCGCCATCGGAGCGGACGTCGGGTGTGGTGAGCCTGGCGCCCGTCGTCAAACGTGTCTGGGTTCCGTTCCGCTCGATGAACAGATCGTTGCGAATGTTGTACGGCCCGGTGAAGTCGGGCTGCGAAAACAGGATCCCGCCGCCGGGAAGCATTACGTTCGGACTGGTACCATTCCGCCGACCAAGTCCCGTCTCGCGTCCCGATATCTGCACCGCATACGCACCTGCTGTCTCGCGCCCCTTGTTTCCCCAATAAATGAGCGTAGAATCGCCCACCCATCTTGGGAAAAGCGCGAAGTAACCCGCGTTGGTCAGCTGCCGCCAGCCGGGCATCACCTCATTAGGTGCGCCAGTTTCCCGAAGCAGTGAATCGCGCCACTGTTGCCACGCCTTCTGGAACGACATCCCGAACGCCTTGCGCGAAGTGACGGTGAGAATGAACGGAATCGGAGTCTTGGCGCCGATCTCCACGAAATCGCGCACGCTTTGCGGGCCCTTTGTCCGCGACAGATAGTCGAAGAGCAGCGAGCCGTAGATGTAGATGACTTCGCCGCCCGGAAATCTCGACGTGCCGGGTGACAGCTCCTGCAGCGTCGGGATGTGATTCGCCAGCGCTGCCGCGCGCGCCGTCATCAGATGCTCGGCGCTTTCAAGTCGGCCGACACCGGTGACGCGCGACTCGAAATACACGGCCAATCCCTCGAGCACCCAGCGCGGTTCGTAGAGATTGGGGAACAGCAGCGGATTGCGCCCAAAAATCGCCTGGCCGAATCGCCAAATGCCACGAGAGCGATCAAGATGGAAAATGTGAGTGAGCTCGTGCGTCACGACGAGCGCGTTCCAATCCTGATAGTCACGCAGCCCAGACGCATCGGTCGGCGGGTGGGCATAGACAACGATGCGATTCGTCGGATACGGTGTTGCGTAGCCATTCACATAATCGACGTCGTCGGACACCACGAGGTCGATGATGCCGCGTGGGGGTACGAGCTCGGTGGAAAGCTGAGTGTAGGCGCGCTCCGCGTTTACTGCAGCGCGCCTCGCTTCCTGTTCCAGCGCGGGCACGAAGTGAACGCGAAAATGTCTGGTGTGCAGCGTTCGCCAGTCAGCGTTGGGCGCTAACTGGGCGGTGCTCGCCCGTGCCGCGCCGAGAAGCAGCGCGGCCGCGAGCACGAACGGCTTTACCGCTAGTGTGCGAGTGATGCGAAGTAAGCTTCGAGGCCGTGCAGAATGGCAGTGGCGTACGCGTCCTGATAGGCCGGCGTTCTCAGCGCAGCCTCCTGGTCGGGCATGATTCCGTACGCTCCCTCCGTAAGTATCGATGGCATCCATGTGCCGCGCGCCACAGCGAGGTTCTGGTATTTCACTCCCTTGTCATGCAGCCCCAGCTCCGACAGCAACGCCGCCTGTGTAGGCGTTGCCAGCGGAATCGAGTGAGGCCAAAAATAAAGCGTCATGGACCCGTTGGTGACAAATGGGTTCACGCCGTCGGGCTCCGCGTTGAGGTGGATCGACACAAAGGCGTGTGCATTGGCGCGCCGGCTGATGATTGGTCGCAGGCCCAGATCGACCGGATCGGAGGTGGTGCGCGTCATCACTACGTTCACGCCGTGCTGCGCGAGCGAGTCACGCAGACGGAGAGCGACCTGCAGCACACCATCCGCTTCGTAAAGCCTGGTTGGTCCGGTTTCTCCGGCCGGCGGGTGGCCGGGATCGACGGTGATGGTCAGCCCGTGCAGCGGGTTCGCCGGATCCGGGATTCGCGGCGGCCGACGCACGCGAAAAGTGAGCGTTCCGTTCTGCCACAGTGCGAGATAGCCGTACGGCGCTCGATTCAGATTAATGGAATAGCGAACACGATTTCCCTCGGGCGTCGAGCTGATAGAGTTGAAATAGGGATCGATGGGCTGCGGCATCATCGAGATCACCGGCACGTTCGACACTCCGTACACCAGGAGTGACAGAGAGCGATCAGTCTCCTCGACGAGGTACGGCGGCGGCGGGCCGGTGATGGGAATCACCACATCGATCCAGTCGGATCCAGGCTGCAGTGTCACGGCCCCGACTTGACGCACGGGCGTAGTTGAATCACCAACGAACGTATTCGGTGACGTTGTCGAGATGCTCTTCGCCTGCAGCTCGCTGCGCAGTACCCACGCTTCCTGAGCAGAGTCGAGCTGTATGCGCACGAACTCATCGCCACTTGCCTTCTGCGCCCCCGTGATCTTTACGACGGTGCCCGGGAATAAAAACCATTTGTACTCCTGACCGTTGCCGGGCGCGGGGCGTGCGATGGTTACGCGATCCGTGTCGTTGACCGTCGATGCCGGCGCACCAAGAGTGACGTATACGTTGGTGGGAATCGGAGTAAGCGAATCCGGTCGTGGCAGCAGCGTGTCACCGACGACATTCTGCCGATGCGTTGTGTCGGGTGCCGGCGGAACTCTGATCGGTAACGTGAGGTGTGCGGTATCCGCCCTGTTGCCCGCGAACAGTTCGTACCGCGGTGCGCTATCCGTGGGCACCGGGAGCCAGGCCATGAAAGCGCCATTCGGCCACACCGGAACTGGATGGCCGTTGATGATCAGCGCGGCATCACCGCTACCAACACTTCCAAAAATGAAATTGGAATCGCGGGTGGTGAGCATCTGATCCGGCTTTGGATACACGACGTCGATCTGCAGCGGGCCGCGAACGTCAGGAACTGGTGGCAGCTTGGTGCCGGTTGGGGGCGGGACCGCGACACGAACGAGCGGCGGAACAACAACCGGTGCGGGTGTTGTCGTGGTTCGCGCAGGCGCACAGGACACCGCAACAATGACCGCGCAACAGGAAAATACCCTCACGGTCGAATGTTTCATGGCTGAATTTGGGTTGCAGGAGCGTTAAGAAACGAGTCTAAGCCATACGCATGGGTAGTGCCCAGCGCGATTGCTGTCGCTATCTTTTTTCGCACCGGGAAATCCCTTTCCCGTGACTGATAAATCCCGCTCCTGGCGAGCTAAAATTGATTGCAGAGATATACGGCACCACGAATGTCGGCCTCATCAGGGCTGACAATCAGGATGCCTTTTTGATTGCCAACCTCGAGACCGGCGACATCGCAACCACCAGCGCGCCGTCGGTTATCTCGGTGCATACCGCACCATTCATCATGATCGTCGCCGATGGCGTGGGCGGCGCCGCTTCCGGGGCTCTCGCGAGCTCCATTGCCACCGAGACCGTCCTTAGCGAGCTCCATCGATGGTGGCGCAAGGTCCCCAAGCGCAGTCCCGAGTCGATAGAAGCCGCACTCAAGCGCGGCATCGATGCCGCCAATCGAGAGATCTATCAAACGGCGACGACGGCCCCCGAACATCACGGAATGGGGACGACTGCCACGCTGGCTTTGATCATCGACGGTGAGGCGTTCATTGCCCAGGTTGGCGACAGCCGGGCGTATCTCGTACGTAAGACAGCCGCCAAGCAATTGACCAAGGACCAGTCGTTCGTTCAGCGACTAATCGACGCCGGCCGCATGACCGCCAAAGAGGCCGCGCAAAGTGAGCACCGCAACATCATCCTGCAGGCGCTCGGACCCGAGGAGAAAGTCGTCACCGACTTTTACCGGGTGAAACTCGAGAACGACGACGCCCTCGTGCTCTGCAGCGATGGACTCTCCAACCAGGTCTCCAACGACGACATCGCGCGTATCACGCGCGGCTCGGCAAAACCACAGGACGTCTGCGACGCGCTGATCGAGGAGGCGTTGCATACGGGCGCACCCGACAACGTCACGGTCGTCACCGCGAAGTTGCGTACGGTAGACGCCGATTATCGACGCGCAGCGGGGGGAGCTTGAATCGGGCGGGCTGGTACTGTTTCGCCTGTATGCGGCGCGGCTCCAGTCGGCACATCGGCTGACCAGGGCGCGATAAACGGCAGCAGCAACAGCGGCGGGATGGCCATTGCCACGGTAATCAGAAAGAAGCCCGGCCAGCCCGTGGATTCCGCAATCTTTCCCGCCGGCGCCACCAGAATGTCACGGCTGGCCGCCATCAAGCTCGAAAGCAGGGCATACTGAGTCGCGGTAAACCGCTTGTTGCACATGCTCATCAGGTACGCAGTCATCGCCCCCGTTACCAAACCGAGTCCAAAGTTTTCGGTGATGACGGCGGACACCATCAATGCATGATTTTTTTCCGAGAGCGATAAACCGTAATACGTGAGATTGCTCAGCCCCTGGAACACCACGAAGATCCAGAGTGAGCGGTTGATCCCGATTTTGACTATCGTGGCACCGGCAGCGACTACACCGGCAATCGTCGCGATCACGCCAACGCCGAGGAAAACCGCACCGACTTCAGTCTGCGAGAAACCCGCCTGCAGCAGGAACGGCGTCGTCATGCTACCGGCGAGACTGTCGGAGTATTTGTAGGCGACGATAAAGAGCAGGACGAGAAGTGCGCGCCAGATTCCCACGCGCTGAAAGAAATCTGTAAATGGCAGCACCACTGCTTCAACCAGCGTCTTGGGCGGAGCGTCGCGCAGCACCGGCTCCGGAGCGATGAAGGTTCCCGCGATGCCGATGAGCAGCAGTGAAGCGAGAATCAAGTAGACACTCGGCCACGCGATACGATCGGCGAGGAAAAAAGCCAGGGCTCCCGTCGTGATCATGGCTATTCGATAGCCAAGCACGAACACCGCCGCCCCCGCCCCCATTTCGCGGCTCTCGAGGACGTCGGTTCGGTACGCGTCGAGCGAGATATCCTGAGAAGCGCTGAAAAACGCGATCGCAATGGCGTTGATTGCGAGCATCTTCAATCCGGTGCGCGGATCGTGGAGCGACATCGCCGCAATCACTACCATCAGTGCGATCTGCGTGATCAACACCCAGCCACGGCGTCGCCCGAGGAACGGCGGCGTGTAGCGGTCCATGAGCGGCGCCCACACGAACTTCAGCGAGTAAGGAAGCGTGACGAGGCTGAAGAAGCCAATGGTGGCGAGGTCGACCTTTGCCGTGGTCATCCACGCCTGCAGCGTCTTGCTGGTGAGATAGAACGGCAGTCCTGACGAAAACCCGAGAACCAGCAGGATCGCCATCTTCCGCTGGCCGAATATACGAAGCGGCGAAGATGTCCTGGTGGTAGTCGCTTCGGTTGCTCTCGTTGCCGACGCTTCGGTCATAGCGAACCCTCCACGCGATTCTGCGGCAGGTGCGCAGTCTTCCCGGCACCGCTCGCGCCCGCCTCACGAATCAGCACCCGTGCGGCCGCTTTCTGCATCACGCCTTCCCCACCCCACGCGCACATTATCGGCGCATCGGTCTGCAGTTCGCTCGCTAGCCTCGGGTGGCTGAACTGGATGATCAAACGATCCCGGTCACCGGCGCTCTCCAGCGCGCGTCTCACACTTTCCTTCGATGCCTTGGAATAACCGGGACGACCCTTCCAGGCGCGGATGTCTCCGAATAGCGCGATGACCGTAGCGCCAACGTCTTCGATGGGCGTCTGATCGCCGACAACCAGATCGATTCCGCCTGCCTGCAGTGTTGCGATCAACGGATCTCTCGGCGGCGGCGGGTAGGGCCCGCCGACGTCATCGTCAACGATGACGAGGTTCCAGGGGCGCGGCAGACGCGGCATGCGTCCCTGCACCATGTGCACGACCTGCTCGGCGAGCTGTGCCGCCCAGCCTGTCTCGTCGCGCGCTGGCTTGTTCGAGTCTTTGGAGAGTGCCGCCCAGCGCGCCCAGCGCCGCCGACGCTCGAGTGATTGATGGACGCGATCACCATCGAGGCGTTTGTCATCGATCGCTTTCTGGATGGCTCGCTCTGCCTCAACCATGTTCGATGGATAGAGAAGGCAATCGCAGCCCGCGTCCAGCGCGCGCACGACCGCTTCGGCCTCACCACCGCCGAGCACGCCTTCCATGATCAGCGCATCAGTGACGACGAGTCCGGTGAACTCGAGCTCCTGCCGCAGCAAGCCGGTGAGAATCGGTTTCGACAGCGTCGCCGGCGCGCCACTCGGATCAAACGCCGGGTAGGAAACGTGCGCCGACATCACTGAAGCAACACCGCGCTCGATCGCGCGGCGGAACGGAATCAGGTCGCTGTTGCGAAGAGTCTCCGCCGATGCATCGACCCGCGGCAACTCCTTGTGGGAATCCACGGTGGTGCGACCATGTCCCGGGAAATGCTTCGCCGACGCGAGGACGCCCTCGGCCTGACAGGCGTCGATCCATGCGGCCGCGAATTCTCCGACTCGTTCAGGATCGCTGCCGAAAGAGCGAGTTCCGATGATCGGGTTATCCGGCTCGATGTCGAGATCGGAGTCAGGCGCATAAATCCAGTTGATCCCCAGCTCGCGCGCCTCGCGCGCGGTGACGGCTGCGGCGCGACGTATCGCCTGCACGTCTTCGAGGGAAGCAATCGCCGCCAATGGCGGCAACGCCGTCTCACCGGCGAATTGCTGGCCGGCGCCGCGCTCCAGATCTGCGCCGATCAACAGCTGGACGCGTGATCGGGTGTGCAGGTCTTCGGTGAGCGTGGCAACGTGCTCCGACGGGCCGCCAAAGAGAATGAATCCACCGACGCCCAGGTCGAGGGCCTGTGCTATCGATTCGCGCTGCGTCTCGTATCCATGCGCGCCGTCCCAGCGGATCGCGGGATAGAAGAGCTCGGCGATCTCGCTCACGCGGGCGTCCGCTTGCCCAGCACGCGTTGGCCGCGCGCGCCCGTTGCGGAAGGAACGTTGCCAGGCCTCTTCATCACGTGCAGGTAACCCAGCAATGCAAAGGCCACGGCTTCTTTTGCTTCCCCATCGAAGTAAACCTCATGGAAGTGGCGAACGACGATAGGCGCGGCAGCCTTGCTGATGGCGTCGAAGAGCGCGGGGTTCTTCGCCCCGCCGCCGGACGCCAGGACTTCGCGCATCGGCTCCGGGATGAAGCGGCGATACGCGTCGGCGACGCTGACGGCGGTGAGCTGCACCGCAGTCGCGACTATATCCTCGTCGGTGGCCTTCATGGCTCGCCCGGTCGCGATGAGCTTCTGCACGTAGTCGGAGTTGAATAACTCGCGACCAGTCGATTTGGGCGGATCCATGGTGAAGTAGGGATGCCCCAACAGCTCATCGACGATTGCGGTGACCGGCTTCCCGGCCCGCGCCAGCTTTCCGTCGACGTCGTAGGGAAGCTGCGGCCACAACGCGCGCACAACCCCATCGATCACGGCCACTCCCGGACCCGTGTCAAACGCGCGCACGCTCACAGCATCGCCGCCGGGCGGCACGATGGTGATGTTGCCAATGCCGCCGAGATTCTGGAGACCCCGCCAGTCCTGTTGAGAGGAGAAGAGCATTGCGTCGGCCATCGGGACCAACGGCGCACCCTGCCCCTTCGCTGCGACATCACGCACCCGGAAGTCGCTGATCACATCGATTCCTGTGCGCTCCGCGATCACGGCCGATTCGCCGCTTTGCCACGTCGAATGTCCCGGTTCGTGCCAAATCGTCTGGCCGTGCGATGCAATCGCCAGAATGTCTTCCCGGGCGACACCGGCCTCCGCCATCACCTCGATCGCCGCGTCCGCCAGCCATTCGCCCAGATCAAAATTGAGGCGACAGTACTCGGCGGGTGTGCCGCCACCCAGGGCGTTGGACAGACGGGTTCGCTGGGCAGGCGTATATAAGTGCGAAACGTATCCGAGCAACTCGACTTCTACGCGTTTCTCGTCGACGTCGCGGAAGCGCGCTACTGCCGCACTAATGCCATCGAGCGAAGTTCCGGACATCAAGCCGACGACTACGCCCGATGCCACCGTCAGCGCTCTCTGATTGGCGGTGGTGGCTCCTGCGTCACGCGCCGAATCACGCCGCCGTTCTCGACGAGGAGTTTCTCAGCTTCGTCGCGCGACACGTTCCGCTTCTGCATCACGATCGCAAGCTTTACGCTTTTGCCGGCGCGCTTGAGCAGCTCGGTGGCTTCATCGCGCGAGACGCCGCACACCTCCATAACGATGCGCTGACTGCGATCGATCAGTTTGTTGTTGGTGGCGCGTAAATCCACCATCAGATTCCCGTAGGTCTTACCGAGTCTGATCATCGCGCCCGTGGTGATGGTGTTGAGAACCAGCTTGGTGGCAGTGCCAGCCTTCATACGCGTGGAGCCGGTGACCACTTCAGGGCCAACGATCGGCAGAATTGCGACGTTGAGCTTCTTGACCAGATCAGGCGGCGGAGGAGAGCACGACACAATGCCGGTGGCCGCGCCGAGCGCCATCGCCCGCTCGAGCGCTGCCCGCACGTAGGGAGTGGTTCCGGAAGCAGCAATGCCGATCACGAAGTCCTTCTCATTGACTCCGTGCTGGTCCATTTCCCGCGCACCGTTCTCGACGACATCCTCAGCTCCTTCCTGCGCGCGTGTCAAAGCGGGTAGTCCGCCGGCGATGATTCCCTGCACCATCTCGGGATCGGTGCCGAAGGTGGGCGGACATTCGCTTGCATCGAGCACGCCAAGCCGCCCGGAAGTGCCGGCGCCGACGTAAAACAGGCGGCCGCCGCGACGGAAGGTGGCCTCTGCCAGCTCGACGCCTCGAGCTATCTGTTCTCGTTGTGTGGCAACGACTTCGGGAACTCTGCGATCTTCCGCGTTTATCAAGTCTACGATCTCGCCGGGAGTGGCGAGATCGATCGACGCGGTACGCGGGTTGCGACGCTCTGTTTCGCGGGGATCAAGCGGCTCCGCCTTGTGGGCCGCTTTCTTTGCGCTCGTCAAAGAGCGCTTCGTGGGGCGTCGGAACGCGCCGGTGAATTCAGACGGGGCACGACGAAAGGTACCGGACGCCTCGCGCGCATGGCAAGACAACCTGGAGCTGAGAATGAGACGATTTTCGTTTGCAATGATGATGTTGTTGTTGATTGCCAGCACGGCGAGTGCACAGCGACGGCCGCGGGGTTTCACCAGCGATCCCGATAGCTGGTTGAGTGCCGGCGTCGCCGGTATCACAGGCGATGGCGTGAACGACGGAAGCACCGCCAGCACGTGGGATTTCGGCAACGCGATGAATTGGCAATACAGCATATCGCTCGAGAAAACCGTCGGCAGTGGAACGTCGTTGGGGCTTGGTGGCAGTTATGCGCGCATCCCGTTCGTATATCGTGGTCCCGCCGTTCCAGTGATCAACGGGTCGGGCGCGACATGCACTTCCTGCGAGGCGCACCTCGATATGACCACCGTAGTTGCAACGTTGCACATTGGCGCAGGCAGCGGATTTCATCAGGCGATAGAGGTGAACGGCGGAATCGTGAGCTATGCACGGCTGACCAGCGACAGTAATGGAGAGCGACTGGCCGGGGGCAACAACATCGACCCAGTCGTTTCAGGTGGGTGGGGCTTTGGTTATGGCTTCGACGAGCGTACGCAAATTGAGTTCGTACCAGAATGGTCGCTTGCTATCCACGAGCGGACCGGACTCTCCAACGGAGTGCGCAACACCAACATCGTCCGAACCCTGAAGCTCTCATTCCGTATGGGGTTCGGGGCGAGGAGTGTGCGCCGATAGCTCCCAGCAGGCGAATGGCGTGAATAATTTCACGGCATGACGCCTAGAACCGTTCTGATGAAGCGGCGGGTCCTCAGCAGCATTGCGGCGATATCGCTGTTTGCGGTAGCGGCCGCGCCCTTCTCGCACTCTGAGGACGGTCCCGCAATTCCGAAGCGCGTGCCTGCCGTCTTTCCCGCGACGTGGCGCTTCCCGGCGGGCGCGCGCGCGGAGTTTGCCCCGCATGCAATGGTTGCCAGCGATAGCCGCATTGCTTCCGAGGTCGGCGCTCAAATCATGAAGGAAGGCGGCAACGCGGTCGATGCCGCGGTCGCCACAGGTTTCGCGCTCGCTGTCGCCTATCCAGAGGCTGGCAATCTGGGGGGCGGCGGTTACATGGTGATCCGAATGGCTGACGGTCGCATCGCCGCTCTCGACTACCGCGAGACGGCGCCGCACGCCGCGACGCGCGACATGTACGTTGGCGCCGACGGAAAGGTCACCGGTGAAAGTGTCGTGGGCCCGAAGGCGTCGGGCGTGCCGGGAGCGGTGGCTGGAATGCTCGAGGCACAGCGCAGATTCGGCTCACTCACCCGGGCACGGGTCATCGCGCCGGCTCTCAAACTCGCGGCCGAGGGTTTCGTCGTCGATTCGACGTTTGTCCGATCGCTGACGGGCAACAAATACCGAATCGCAGATTTTGATGGCAACGCCGTGTTCTTCGCGAACGGTTCGGCGCCGGCAGTGGGAATCCGTTTTACTCAACCAGCGTTGGCGCGCACGCTACGCCTCATTTCCGATTCGGGCGCTGCCGCATTCTACCGCGGAAGCATCGCTGACTCGATCGCGGCGCAGATGAAGCGCAGTGGCGGACTCATCACCAAAGAGGATCTGGCGCGTTATCGCGCGATCTGGCGCACGCCGATTCGCAGCAGCTATCGGGGTTATGGATTCATCGCGATGCCGCCATCGTCGTCGGGCGGCACCACCGTCACCGAAATGCTCAACGTGCTCGAGGCTTACGGGCCGCCTGAGCGTTTCGGCACCGCGGAACGCGTTCACGCCGTCGCTTCCGCGTCACAGCGCGCATTCGTGGATCGAAACTCCAAGCTCGGTGACCCGGGATTCGTCAGAGTTCCGCTGTCGATTCTGACCAGCAAGTCGTACGCGCGCACTCTGGCGCGAAATATCTCGCGCACTCACGCCGATCCGACAACGAGCATCGCTGCTCAGACAAGTGAAGGATCTGAGACCACTCACTACTCCGTCGTAGATCAGCACGGAAACGCGGTCGCCACCACCACCACGCTCAACGATCTGTACGGGTCGGGCGTGTACGTGTCGGGCGCGGGCTTTTTCCTCAACGACGAGATGGACGACTTCACCAGCAAACCCGGCGTGCCCAACATGTTCGGTCTGATTCAGGGCGAAGCCAACGCGATAGCGCCGGGCAAGCGCATGCTGAGCGCAATGTCGCCGACGATCGTACTGGATCCGAAGGGCAATCTTCTGCTGATAGTCGGCGCGCGCGGAGGTCCACGCATCATTTCGGCGACGTCGCAGATCATTCTCAACGTCATCGACCATCGCATGTCGATCGCCGACGCGATGAGCGCGCCGCGAATTCACCATCAGTCGCTGCCGGATTCAATTCGAGTGGAGAACGGTGGCTTCGATTCAAGCACGATCGCCAGGTTGCAGCGGATGGGACACATGACCTACGAGCTATTCGGCATCGCGTCCGCCGAGGCCATCATGCGTGTGAAGGGCGGCTACGAGGGAATGCCCGATCCGCGCAGTCGCGGGGCTGCCGTCGGGTTCTAGCCAAAAAAAAACCCGGCGCGAGGATCCGCGCCGGGTTTTACCGCGTGGCTCTCTCAGATGTTAACCTGAGTCGACGAGTTGAGCGTAGCGGTAATGCGGCCGCCTGAATTGACGCAGCCTTCGTAATTGGCTGTCGCCGCTGCGGCCGCGGCACCGGCAGCACCACCAGCCGCGGCACCGATAACTGTCGCCTTCGTGCTCTTGCCCAGGATCTGTCCGGCGATCGCGCCAATGGCAGCGCCGCCGACGACTTTCTGCACATCCTTGCCCTTCGGCTGATTCTTGATCTTGCTCACCTGCGCATAGCTGGTGGTCGCGCTAACCGGGTAGGTGTGACCACCGAAACTCACTGACACCACGCGGAAGCCCATCACGACGTTGTCGTTGGCGTTCTCGCTGCGCTTCAGCTCGGTGACTTCGACCGTGGCCGTTGCACCGGCAGGAATCACGGCACCGTTGGAACCGGCGACGGCGTCCGTAACGCTGGCATTGAACCGATCACCGACCTTGTTGGTATTGGTGCAGATCTTCGAGCCCGATGCGAGGTTGACGGTTGCGCCGGCAGGAATCGTCCCGACGCGGCCTGCTCCAGTCGCGCCACCGCTGGTACGCGTTACGGTATTGCCGCTCGACGTGGTTGTCGTGGTCGGCTGACGCGTCGTCGTGGTCGGCGTGCGCGTCGTCGTCTTGGTCGTTGTCTTGGTCGTGGTGCGCGGGGTAGTCGCAGTCGGCGTCGGAGCCGTCGTGCTGGCAGGCACGTCGGTCAACGCTGGCTGCGCCGCGGTGTCACGATTCGCCAGCTGAATGTCCCTGTTCAGCGCGGAATCGGCCGCTGCGTCGGTCTTCTTTTCGGTCGAGCACGCAGCAGTGAATAACGCGAAGGACAACGCCAGCGACGCGCTAAACCGGGGAATATATTGCACCATGAAAACTCCTCCTCCGTGAGGTGAGTGCCTGGGTTGTACCAAGCTCAAGAGTATTTCTAAGCGGCAATCCACATGCCAAATATGAAGAACCTGCGGATAGCCGCGCCATATTACAGACCATACTGGTTTCGGTTCTCGGCGGGACTGCTGATCGTCCTCGCATCTTCGGCGCTGGCCAGCGTGATTCCCTGGCTCCTCCGGCGCGCCATCGATGCAATCGGGTCCGGCGCCCCGATGAGCAGCGTCTGGAAAGTGAGCGGGCTCATCGTGCTGGCAGCGCTGGTCGGCGGCGCGTTCCGATATGGAATGCGCGAGCTGATCAACGGCGTCAGCCGCTGGATGGAGTACGACCTCCGCAACGATCTCTTCACACATCTGGAGACGCTGGACGCGGCGTACTTTGCACAAACCAGGACCGGCGACATCATGGCGCGCCTTACCAACGACCTTGGTGCCGTGCGGATGGCCATCGGTCCGGCCGTGATGTACCTCACCAATACCATCTTTGGCGGACTGTTCGCGCTGTACTTCATGCTGCGCATCGACGTCAAACTGACGTTGCTGGCGCTGCTGCCACTCATCGTCCTGCCGATTCTCACGATCAGGATGGGAGGCGCGATACATGACCGGTTCGAAGCGGTACAGGAGCATTTCTCCACCCTGACGACGCAAGCCCAGGAGAACCTCACCGGTGCGCGAATCGTGCGTGCGTATCGTCAGGAGAATGCCGAGATCGAGCGGTTCGGCACGGTCAACGAGAAGTACCTCACGCTCAACATGCAGCTGGTTCGCCTCTGGGGAACGCTAAATCCGTTGTTTGCCTTTTTTGGCGGATTGGGTGCCGTTATCGTGCTCGGCGCAGGCGGAGTGCTGACGATCCGTGGCGGCATTTCCGTTGGTTCGTTCGTCGCGTTCGGCATGTACCTGACGATGTTGACGTGGCCCATGATCGCCTTCGGCTGGGTGGTGAACCTGTTTCAGCGCGGCGATGCGTCGATGGGCCGACTCGCCGAGATCTTCGATGCCAAGCCGACGATCGTGGCGAAGGAGCCGCGGCAGCATTTGCCGCCGACCCGCGGCGGGCGAACGATCGAATTCCGCAATGTGGGGTTTCATTACCCGTCCGATTTACCGGGCGAGCCTCGCTGGGTACTCCGCAATGTCAGCTTCAGCGTGCCGGCGGGGGCGACCCTCGGAGTCGTCGGCGCCACTGGCAGCGGCAAGAGCGCACTGATCGACCTGGTGCCGAGAATGTACGATCCGCAGGAGGGAGAAATCCTGATCGACGGAGTGCCCACGCGAAGCATCGATCCATCCGAGTTGCGCAAGGACATTGGGTTCGTGCCACAGGAGAGTCTGCTGTTCAGCGAAACGATCGGCTCCAACCTCGCGTACGGCACGAGCGGGATGACGAGAACCGGTGAATGGGCGGCGAACGTGGCACAACTAGACCAGACGATTGCCAACTTTCCCGGCGGCTACGAGACAGTTCTCGGTGAGCGCGGAATAAACCTGTCCGGAGGTCAGAAACAGCGCGCGTCGCTCGCCAGAGCATTGGCGCGCAAGCCGAGCGTCGTACTGCTGGACGACGCGTTGTCAGCCGTCGATACCCACACCGAGGCGGAGATCCTGCGAGCGCTGCGTGAAGCGCTGTCGAATCGAACAGCTCTTATTGCGTCGCACCGCATCAGCGCTATTCGCGACGCGACGTGGATCATCGTGCTGGAAAAAGGCTCGATCGTGGAACAGGGGCGTCACGCCGAGCTGATGGCGCTGCGCGGCAGGTATTGGTCGTTACTGCGCAGACAACAGCTGCTGGACGCCGTTGAATCCGACGCGTTGGCAACGGACGTATCGGCAAGTACAATATGAGCATGACCCAGCAGGTGAGTGACGCCGCCCTGATCAAGCGGCTCAACGCGCTTGAGACAAAGGCCCGCGACACCCAACGCACGATCGACGAGCTGAGGGCGCGTGATGCGCTGAAGACTCAGTTCCTGTCGAACATCTCGCACGACCTGCGCACGCCCCTCGCTGCGATCATCACTCACGCTGAGATTCTGCGCGATGGAATGCTCGGCGAGCTCAATCAGAAGCAGCGCGACAGCGTTACCGGCATCGTAAACGGCGGGCAGCAGTTGCTCGATATGATCGACGAGATTCTGACCTACGTGCGCAGCGCCAGCGACCAGGTGAATCTGGCGGGCAGCGAGTTCTCGATTGCCGAGCTCGTCGATCAGGTGCGACTGCTGAATCAACCGCTGGCGGCGAAGAAGCAAATAACCATCGACCGTCTGAACGGTGACGATTTGCCTCCGATCTACGCCGACCGCGACAAGATCAAGCACACGCTGGGGAATCTCATTGGCAACGCCATCAAGTTCACTCCCGATGGGGGACGCGTGTGGATCTCGTTTTCGCGACGCGGCAAGGACGAGGGCGAGCTGCTGGTCGAGGTAGGCGATACCGGTCGCGGCATCGCGCGGGATCATTACGAGCTGGTATTCCGTGAGTTCGCGCAGGTTGACGCCTCGCCCTCACGGCCGCACCACGGGACCGGTCTGGGGCTGGCCATCGCGCGGCGATTCATCGAGCTGCACCGCGGTACGATCTGGGTGGAGAGCGAGCTGGGAAAAGGAAGCCGCTTTTTCTTCACGCTTCCGTTGAACGTCGCCCGCGAATAGTGCCGTCGCGCATTCTCATTGTAGAAGACAGCCCGCTGGTGACCGACGCGTTCAGCATTCTCTTTCGCGAGTCGGGCTATGACGTGGATGTCGCAGGTTCTGTTGCCCAGGCAGTCGAGGTCGCCACGACGCGGCCTGCCGATCTGATCCTTCTCGACATTTCTCTTCCCGACGGCGACGGACTGGAAGTTCTCGAGCAACTGCGTGAGCGGAACGCATTGCCCAGGGCAACACTGGCGATGACCGGACACGGCGACTCGCGTTCGCGGCAGAAATGTCTCGACGCGGGCTGCGCCGAGGTTCTGCTCAAGCCTGTCGCAATCAGCGAGCTGTTACGGCGGATCGAACACCACCTGGCATAACGGAGCGTCGCGCGCGTCCGCGCGCCGGCCCGTTCCTGCGCTGGTACTATCGAACGAAGTACCGGCCGTTCGCGCGCGAGAAGCGACCGCGGCCGCCACAGCGCGGGCTGATCATGCTGCAGATCGACGCGCTCGCATACTCCGATCTGCGTCGCGCGATCGAGCTCGGACTCTGCCCCACGATCTCGCGGCTCCTGCGCGAAGGATTCGCCCTCCGACGCTGGTTCTGCGGCCTGCCTTCGGCGACGCCGTACTGCCAGGCGGGTATGTTTCACGGACAAAACGACGGTATTCCTGCGTTCCGTTTTTACGACAAGCAGGCACGCAAGGTGATTACGTGCAACGCACCGCACGGTGTGCAGTACATCCGCGATCGCATTCACGTTCCCGGCGCGCTGGCGGGAGGGTCCAGCTACGTGAACCTGCTCGATGGCGATGCGCAGACGGTGGCGTTCACAGTCGCCACACGCGAGAAGATGTCCGTGTATCAACGGCTGGGCGGAACGCGGATGGCGCTGTTGATGCTGCTGCACCCGATTCGAATGGCGCGCATGCTGTTGCAAGGCGCGTTCGAGTGGCTGCTCGAGGAGTGGGAGCGCGCGCGCGGGGAGCTGGCGGGTCGCGCGACTCACTCCGAGGGAATCTTTCCGTTCATTCGCATTCTCAGCAACGTGGTAGTGCGCGAGCTGCAAACGATGGCGATTCTACTCGACGTCTACCTCGGCGTGCCGGTCATCTACAGCACGTTCATGCAGTACGACGAATTGGCTCACCATTTTGGCCCGTCGAGCAAACAGGCGCTGGCGGACATGCGGCGAACCGATGCGCGAATTGCCGAGATCTGGCGAATGGCGCAGCTGGCCGGCGGACGGGGCTACGATCTGGTGATCCTGTCGGACCACGGAATGACACCGGCATTAAGCTATCGCGTGCAGTTCGGAGAGTCGCTGGGCACGACGGTGCAGCACATCCTGAATGAAACTCCAGAACCCGACGCACCGGCGCCAAGAGCACTCGCGAGCTTCGCTGAGGATACGGAGTACTCAGACATGGGCCCGGAGGTAGTGGACGCCGTCGCTCAGCTGACGCCGGCGAGATTCGGATTCCGCAAAACCATCGTCCGCTTTCGTGACTGGCTCAGAAGTCGATACGGACTGCGCGAGATAATCTTCCCCGAGAAGTACCGCGTCGATCGGACGAACGATGTCGTAGTCACATACAGCTCCTGCCTGGCGCTGGTTTACTTCGCCGCGACCGAACAGCGATTGCTGCACGAACAAATCATGCGCGATCCACGATGGGCAGGATTACACGAGCGACTCGTAAAACATCCTGGCATTGGTCTCGTCGCAGCGCTCGGAAACGATGGCGTTCACGTCGCTAGTCGCTACGGTCGCGCGATTCTGCGAGACGGGGCAGTTGAGGAGATCTCCGGCGAAAATCCGCTCGAGGTCTTTGGAACCGAGCCGTACGTGCTGAGAGCGATCGAATCTCTCGTTCGGCAGCCGAACGCCGGCGATTGCGTTCTCTTCGGCGCCTACGACGGCTACGACATTGTTTCGTTCGACGACCAGGTGGGTGCGCACGGATCGGCGGGCGGAGACCAGGTTTACCCGTTCCTGATATCGCCGGAGCGGCTGGAACTCGCTACCGAGTCACTGGAAGATGCTCGCGACATCCATCGCACGATTCTCGCGCGCTACGCTGCCGCCAACGCGCCTGATGCCACTCCCGCTGCTGCCCGGCTGACGCCGATGGCGAGTCAGCAGGTCGTCTCTACTGGGTGACCGGACTCTCGACGATCGTTTTGAATTCCGACGCGGTGATTCGCTCGGGCTCGAACGGCTCTCCGGCGCGCTTCATCACTCCTCGGCAGACCTGATCGAGTGTAACCAGCGGCGCGTCGGCCTCGGCCTGTACGTCGACCTCCCACTTTCCCCGATCGGGGCCCTTGAGCGTGTGGCGGTAGCGCGCGGTGAATACAGTGTGCCGATGAACGATGATCTCACGATCTTCTTCCTCGATCGGCAGGAATTCCTCGCCCGCGCTCTCACTCAACGCTTGCGGCGGCTCGTCACGCTCGTGTGAATGCGTAGGCTCCGGTGGGAGCGGAAGCGCGGCGACGACCGCGACTCCTGTCTCGACACCACCCTGTCGCAGCGGCGGGAAGAGTCGGACTTCGTCGACTGAATGAAGTCCAATGCGGTCGGCGATATCGCGCAGGAACTTTTCAGTGGTTTCGATCATGCGCTCACTTTGGCAGGCTGAGACGCTGAGCGACCGCTCTTGCGATCCATCAACTCGCGCTCGGCGTAGAGTCTGAGAATGTGCATGAAATCCTGGGCGTTTGTCACGACCCCGAACGCCTGGTGGGTACCGCGGTCCTTGAGCTTGCTCACCACAAACTCCGATGAATCGACGCAGATGGTCGGCAGCTCGCGCATCGATCCGTCTTTCTCGGTGACGAACGCCGGTAGCATGTTGCCGGTTGCAATCGCGTGCAGCGCGGTGGCGATGAGAACGGCCATCGTCGCGCGCGTCGTATGTCGCTTCATCGCGTCCTGGGCAGCGAGCATGTCGGTGACGACGTCCGGCAGCGGTCCGTCGTCGCGGATGGATCCGGTTAGAACGTAGGGCACACCTTTGACGACACAGGCGTGCATGATCCCGTCCTTGATGATTCCCTGCTCCACTGCCTTCGCGATGGAGCCGGCAGCGCGGACTTTGTTGATCGCCCGCATGTGCAGTCCGTGACCGCCTGTCGTCGCCTCTCCGGTTTTGGTCATCCCCAGAGTGGTGCCGAAGATCGAGGCTTCGATGTCATGGACGGCAACGGCGTTGCCGGCGAGCAACGCGGCGACGAAACCGTTCTCGATGAACCACACCATGTCGGCACGCGCGCGCGAATGGACCAGCGCGGGCCCGGTTACCCAGATCGGATAGCCGCCACGGTCGCGTTCCTCGATGAGGATGTGAGCCATCAACGCGTAGTCGATCGGCTTCTCGCGCGACACCTCGCTCGTCATGAACTTGAACTCGCCTTCTTCATCCCCAAGGAAGGAGGCAGTGTGTACGTAGATCCCTTCGCTACCGTCTTCCGCGCTGCCGACCGCGACCATGTCGCCTTTTTTCAGTCTGCGACCTTCGCGCACCCAGAGTTCGTCGGCGTCGAGGACGAGCGCGGAATCCATGCGCGGCTCGCGGGGCATCCGCCACGCTCCCTTGATGCGGACGTAAGTCGGAAGATTAGTGGTGGAGAAGAAGTTCTCGGGCAAAACTCCATCGGCCGGCGCGGCAACAAACATCGCGTCGGGAGCGTTGGCCAGCTCGGGAATCGAGAAGTCGGGGTGTCTGAGTATTGTCACGGCTTAAAGATAAAGCTCCGTACTTCGAACCAACTAATCACTCCGCATCGACAACTAATTGAGAGATCCGTACTAACTACGAATTACCAACTACTCGTCGGTAGTGCGGAGTCCGGTCCGCAATCAGTTCGCAGTGTTCGTACCTCGGAGTAGGTTCCCCAATTCGCAATTAGTTGTCGATTCGGACTGATCCGTTGGTTCGAAATACGGAGTACGAGGCTATAGAAGTGCCACTGGGTCACGATCCAGCGTAACTCTCAGTTGAGCGGTATTGGGCACCTCGAATCGCTCCATGAAGTATCGGCTCACCCTCGTCAGCTCGCCCGGGTGAGCGGATTTCAGGAGTACATGCCAGCGCCAGCGACTCTTGATTCGCTCGATTGGGCAGGGAGCAGGCCCGACCACCGTCACTTCGTCACCGGCGCGTGTCGCGATTAGCTCGCGTAGCCACTCGCCGGCGTGGATCGCCAGCTTGGCGGTGGAATCTTCGATCGATCCGCTGAAAACGATATTCGCCAGTCGCACGTTGGGCGGATACTGCGGATCCTTCCTTCCCTCCATCTCCTCGCGCACGAACGATACGTAGTCATGCGCCACGGCGTAGCGCACGGCGTGATGTGACGGCAGTCGCGTCTGGATCAGCACTCGCCCACCCTTTTCTCCACGACCGGCTCGTCCCGCCACCTGACTCAATAACTGGAAGCAGCGCTCCGATGCGCGGAAATCAGGGAAGTTGATGCCGACGTCGGCGTCGACGACTCCCACCAATGTCACATTCGGAAAATCGAGCCCCTTGGCGATCATCTGTGTTCCGAGCAGGATGTCGATCTCGCCGGAGCCAACGCGATCCAGGATTCGCGTGTGCGCCCACTTTCCACTCGTGGTATCGACGTCCATTCGCGCAATCCTGGCGGCGGGAAAGCGCTCGCCCAGCAGGCGCTCGACCTGTTGGGTTCCCAATCCACGCTGCTTGAGATTGCGGCCACCGCAACGGGGACAATCGGGGCGCGGTTCTTCCTTGTGCAGACAGTAGTGGCAGACGAGTCGTTCTGGATTGCGATGGATAGTCAGCGTGATGCTGCAGTGCGGGCATGTCGCAACCGAGCCGCAGTCGATGCATTGCACGAACGACGAATAGCCTCGCCGGTTGAGCAGCAGGATTGTCTGCTCACCGCGCCGCATCGTCTCGACAATCGCGTTGTGCAGCGGCTCACGGATGACCGCTCCGTAATCGATGCCCCCCTGGGCCATCGCCGTGTAGTCGACGGCGGCGCGGCGCAGGTCGATGACTTCGACGCTGGGCAGCTTTCCACCACCAACTCGATCGGGGAGCGTGAGCAGCCTGTACTTCCCGCCCTCGGCGTTCGCCCAGCTCTCGAGCGATGGGGTTGCACTCCCCAGCACCGTAACTGCCCCTTCGTTCTTCGCTCGCACGATCGCCACTTCTCGAGCGTGATAGCGCGGCGTCTCGCCCTGCTTGTAGCTCGACTCGTGCTCTTCGTCGACGATGATCGCACCAAGATTCTCCAGCGGAGCAAACACCGCCGACCGCGCGCCGACGACAATTCGCTTTTCACCACGCTTGAGACCGAGCCAGGCATCGTAACGCTCGCCTTCGCTCAACGCTGAGTGGAGCACGGCGATCTTGTCGCCAAAAGCGGCCCGGAAGCGATCGACTGTCTGTGGTGTCAGTGCGATCTCTGGAACCAGCACGATCGCTGTCTTGCCGTCTTCCTCGACGATCTTCCGCAGCAGCTCGATATAGACGAGGGTCTTGCCACTCCCGGTTATCCCGTGAAGAAGGAACACAGAGCCCGGTTCGGCGTTCGCCATCGCATCGATCGCATCCTGCTGTGCCGGTGTCGGCTCGAGCCTCGTCGTCGACAGGCCGCCACGGGAGGAGAATGGATCGCGCTCGACTTCTTCTTCATCGATAACGATCAGCCCGCGCTTCTCCAGCGATTTCAACACTGACGGCGAGAAATTCAGCTGCGAGGTCAGGTGCTCGACCGTGGCGCGCCCGCCGAGGGATTCGACAAGCTCGAATACCGCGCGCTGCTGCTTCGAGCGGGCAAATGCCTTGTCCCGCTCGAGGAGTGAAGGAATCTCACCACCGAGACGGGCAATGCGCTGTGTCTTGCGAGACGGATGCGGTGTATCTGCCCCGGTGAGCGCTGCCGGCAGTACGGCGCGCAGCACCACACCCAGCGGCACGACGTAGTAGTCCGCCATCCACTTGCACAGCTCGAGTAGCGCCGCCCCGATCGCGGGCTCCACGTCCGGCGACTCTACAACGGCTTTCGGCTTGCGCTTGAGGGGGCTGGCCTCGCTGACGCCGACGCAAATCCCGACTTCCTTGTCATTGCGCAGCGGCACGACAACCCGCGAGCCGATTCTTACCGGGTTGCTGAGCCCGTCCTCGATCGCATATGTGAATGTCTGGAACAACGGCAGCGGCAACGCCACCTGGACGAATTGCGGCGTTACTGCTCGCTCACGCACTCTGAAAGGCTGCGGCGAGATCGACGGTTGGGGCGGGCGTAGCACCGAGTCCAGGTCCATTAGATAATCTTACCTGACCGCCCGCGATCGTGACGCCACGGAAGGGATCCGTCGAAAGAAGTGCGGCACCGTCGAAATCCGCGTAATCAAGCAGCGGCGATATTTGCGCGATCGCCGAAATGCCAAGCGAGCTCTCGATCATGCATCCGGCCATCACCCGCATGTCCATCGCCCGCGCGGTATGCACCATCCGCAGCGCTTCGCGCAGGCTCCCGCACTTCGCCAGCTTGATGTTGATGCCATCGACCGCCCCGTGAAGCCTGGCAACGTCGGTCGCCACCAGGCAGGACTCGTCGGCAAAAATCGGCAGCTTGGATCGTTCGCGCACGAAGCGCAGCCCTTCGATGTCGTTGGCAGGGACAGGCTGCTCGATCATCTCGACACCATGTTCGGCGAGAAACCCGCTCATTTGCACCGCCTGCTTCGCTGTCCACGCTGCGTTTGCGTCGACGCGCAGTCGCTTGCCGGGTGCCGCACCGCGAACGATGCGCACGATCTCCATGTCTCGATCGGTGCCAAGCTTGATCTTGAGTATCGGATAATCGCGCGCCTCGCTTACCCGCCGCTCGAGCTCCTCATTCTCGGCGATTGCGATCGTGAAGCTCGATTGCGGCGTCTTATCGCCGTCCAGTCCCCACAGGCGGTAGACGGGAAGCCCCAGCTTCTTGCCAACGAGATCGTGCAACGCGGCGCTGATCGCGCTCTTTGCCGATGCATTGCCGCGCAGCACGCGGCTGAGATGCGCTTCGATTGCTTCGATCGAAAAAGGATCGGCGCGTTCGAGGATCGGCTTGAACTGCGCAAGTGCCGCAACCACGGTCGCCACCGATTCGCCGTAATACCGGTTGGGTGCAGCCTCTCCAAAGCCTTCTACGCCGTCCTCATCACCCAAGCGGATGATCACGTTTCGATGATGCGCATAGCCGCCGCGCGCAATCACGAATGGGTGCGTGGGGTTGAGCTCGATTGTCTGGTGCGAGAGCCTCATCCGGCAGCTACTGCCGGCGCCGACCGCGCAGTCCGCGCCATTCTGAACTCGTTGTGCGCGCCGGCGGTGGCGAGGAAACTGATCAGCGCATCGGCGAGCGCGTTCCCCCTCTCGAAGCGGTGCGCGGGATTCTTTTCCAGGCACTTCATGACGATCTGCGACATCTGCTGCGGAATGCGCGAATCAACTACGTCGGGCGCCACCGCCGTCTCGGTCACGTGCTTGTAGCTGATCGAGTAGCTGTCGGCGCCATCGAACGGCGGGAAGCCGAGCAGCGTCTCGTACATCACCACGCCCAATCCATAGAGATCGCTGCGCCCGTCGAGCAGCTTTCCTCTCGCCTGCTCGGGTGACATGTAGTGGGGCGTCCCCATCACGTTTCCGCTACCAGTCATGCGACTGCGGAAATGCCCCGTCGCAATGCCGAAATCGGTGACGAGCGCGTTCTCGTCCTCATCGAACAGGATGTTGTCCGGCTTGATGTCCCGGTGCACCAACCCCCGCCGATGAGCGTAATCGAGTCCGGTCGCCACCTGCGCTGCGATCGCTGCTGTCGTCTCCGCCGTGAGCGAGCGATGGCCGCCGATTCTGTCGCTCAGCGTCCCGCGCGCCATGTATGGCATCACCAGATAAACGTGATCTTCGACCATCCCGAAATCGATGATCTTGCAGATATGGGGGTGCATCAGCTGCGCGGCGGATTCAGCTTCGCGCTTGAATCGCTCGCGCATCTCCGATTCGCGGGCCAGGTGCGGATGGAGCACCTTGATCACCACCGGAGAATCGAGCGCGACGTTCAGCGCGAAGTAAACGCTAGCCATTCCGCCTTCGCCGACGCGATGCATGATGGTGTAGCGACCACCAGTCACCTGACGCAGCGCAGTCACCGAGGGATCGGGTGGCGACTGACGCCGATCGGTTGACTCCGGCATGCGGATGCCGCACCTCACGCAGCGTGCGGCCTCGCCGCGATTCCAGCTACCGCAATCGGTGCAGAACATCGTCAGCCTCCGAACTGCATCCGCACGAAATCGTACGGAGGCCACGGACCGGTCACGTTGAACGCTAGCGCGGGTTGGCGCTGCGCCTCCTTGTTCACGGTCTCCTTGAATGTCTGCCAGCGCTGGCTGTCGACAAGGAATGACGCACGGGCTACCACGCCATCCTCGTCATCCTCATCGGCCTTGGGGAGCGTCACGGTCGCCGCCGCCTGACTGCGCAGCATGCGGAGGCTCTCTGCGGCAAGGGCGGCAAAGCTGCGCCCGGTTTCTCCGTCCTGTTGACCCGGCCGAGTGGTGATGCTCACACGCGCAGCCGAATGGCCTTCGACGACTGCCAGGGCCTCTGTCAGCGTGAAATAGTGCAGCTCGAGCCAGCGCATCAGCGTGTTCTGTGACTGAAAAACGGTTCCCGTAGGCGCAGGCAATACCGTGGCGTTCGCGAACGCCTGCTCGAGGATGTACATGTACCGCTCGGTATCCTCGTCGGTCGGCGCCGGCACGGAATAGTGAGCGGGCTCGACGATCGCAGCCAGGGCACGATAGTGCACCAGCGACGTTCCCTCTACGAGCGACGTCGCCTGCCCAGACTCTACTGCGGCGACTCCGTACAGACGGAGCGCGACTATAGAAGCTTGAGCCATTTGATCGTGCCGAGGATTGCGAGACCGAGGGCGAGTTGCGACAACACGAGGATCATGAAGCCGTGCGGATGCGAGTGAAGCGGGATATGCTCGAAGTTCATCCCCCACATTCCGCTCACCACGACGAACGGAAGCGTGACGGTGGCGACCACGCTGAGAGCTTTGGTCGCTGTACCTAGACGATTTGATACCTGGGTTAGATAGCTGTCCAGGGTACTGCTGAGCAGGTCGCGGAAGGTCTCCAGCGAATCGTAAATCCTCAGGACGTGGTCATAGATGTCCCGGAAGTAGATCTGCGTTTCTGTCGTCAGCAGCGTGCTTGGCCGGTTGGTGAGCACGCTGAGGGCGTCGCGCTCGGGCGCGAGGTGCCTTCTGAGGGTCAAAACGAGGCGCTTGACCGCGAACACATCACGCAGAACCGCCTGATCGAAGCTGGCAAAGATCTTTTCTTCGAGAGTATCCATGAACTCGTCGATCTGGTCGATGATCGGGAAGTAGGCATCGACCGCCTGATCGACGATAGTGTGCATCAGCTTGGCGGGACCGTGGCCCACCAGCTCCGGTTTGCGCTGCAGCAGCTCCACAGTCGCGGCGACAGGGTTGGTTTCCCCGCCGTGTACGGTTACCAGGTAGTTCTTGCCCAGGAAGAAGCTGATGTTGACGGTGTCGAGGTCGTAGGGATCGTCGGTCGTCTCGCAGAATGCGACGGTCCGCACGATGAGAAGAAGGTATTTGTCGTACTCCTCCAGCTTCACGCGCGACTGTGGGTTGGTGGCTTCTTCGATCGCCAGCGGATGGAAATGGAATACTTCGGAGAGCATCGACACTTCGCTCGGGTCGCGGATGTCGACGTCCACCCAAAGTGTTCCCTCGCCTGATTCGATGATCCGCGCTATCTCGTCCCGCGAAAGGTCGTTGCGGATGCCGGCGTGAGGGTCGTTGTAAGCTGTCCAGAGCTCCGGCTCCGTTGTCGGCCGAACCTCCTGCAGCGGCCTCAATGCAGCGCTCATGGGCTTGAAGTTAGCGGCTAGGTTGCGAGCGTGCCCAGATGCGCAACGGCCGCCGCTCCCACGCGGTCCGGCGCGTATCCACCCTCCAGCGAGCTCACCAGCCGGCCGCTGCACCACGCGTCAGCCCGCTCCATCAACGACTTGGTAAGCACCACAAAATCTTCTATCTCCAGAGTGAAACCGCCGAGTGGATCGCCTGCCAGGGAATCGAAACCAGCGGAGATGAAGATCAAATCGGGAACGAATCCCGCCGTCGCCGCGTCGATGCCGCGCTGTAGCGAATCCACGTACTCCTGTGCGGGGAGCCCGGGTGGGAGGGGGATATTCCAGACTGTGCTGTGCGGTCCCCGATCCTCGGCGGCGCCTGTACCCGGGTACCATGGCCATTGGTGCATCGAAACGAAATGGACGTCGGGTTCATCCTGTACCAGCGCCTGGGTGCCGTTGCCGTGGTGCACGTCCCAGTCGACGATGAGGATCCTTTGCAGCCCATGCTTTTTGCGCGCGTAATGAGCGGCGATGGCGACGTTCCCGAACAGACAGAATCCCATCGCGCGATCGCGAACAGCGTGATGCCCCGGGGGCCGGACCGCAGAGAAACTCCGTGGATGAACCGCGCTGACGGAAAGATCAACTGCCGATAAGACGCAACCAACGGCCGCTGTCGCCGCTTCCCACGAGCCGCTACTGGCGACCGTGTCCGCGTCAAATCGTCCCCCGCCCTGCTCGGCGAGTACGCGCACCGCCCGCACGTGCGCCGGGTCGTGCGCGAGCTCCAGCTCTTCGATTGTCGCGTGACGGCCTTCTACATGCTCGACGCGATGAAAAAGCTCGGGATCCTCACGCAGCGCGCGCGTAATCGCGCGTAGCCGGCCAACGTGCTCCGGGTGTGCCCAACCCGTATCATGGCGACCGCAATCGCTGTGTGAGATAAATGCGGGGCGCGGGAAGCGAGAAGCGGGAGGGGGGCCGGCGGAAGTCAGAAAGCTGAACGCACTCGAGCGCGGCCGAACGACTATTCCACCGGTCGCCGGCGGCGGTCGGTGATGAGGAAAATGGATCCGTTGCGCGCCGCAGTCGTCGAAATTGGAGCGTCCTCGTCCAGTATTTCCCAGCCGTGAAGCTTGACGACGTATTCGTCTGCGTTCACGTGCGGAGAAAGCGTCTGCAGTGCGAGATGCTTGAGGCTCTTCACCGACGCCGAGGCAACGGCATCGACGCGGATTGCATCCCACGCCTCGAGCACCTGCGCCCGGAGATGAAGGACGGGACCGGCTCCCGAGCCCAGTTGAAGCGCAGCGCCCTGAGTGCGCAGCCCGCTCACGAACGGCACGGCCTGGGTCATGCGCCGCCCGCAGTCGTCACGTCTTCGGGAACCGGCGCAAGCGTGGAGAGGAACCGCGCAACCTGCTGATCGAACAGGTATGTAGAACCTGTGACGCGCGACCCTCCGCCTGCCGGAAGCGCAGCGATCACGACTTCCTCACCACCCTGCCCGCGAAGCGAGACGTGCGTTTTGGATTCCTGCTCGGGGAAGGCGGCGTAGATCCCTGTCTGTCGCGCGAAAAACTGCTTTGCGGATTCCAGAACCTCGATCGGGCTCAATGTCGTAGTGGTTTCCTGCAGAACGCGCTGGCGTTGCGTCATTGATGACGTCTCAAGGAGTTGGAGTCGAAGAGTTTGTGCAATCTAACGGCGCGGTACAGAGCGACAAGCCAGTCTCCGCGGCGGTCAACATCTTGCAATTCGCCCACACGAAACCTACAAGCACAGGAAGACGAAAAATGCTGACGAGCAGATCGTTGCTGCGCGCGCTGGCACTCTCCGCGGCGCTCCTAGTCCCCACCCTGACAAATGCGCAGAGCGCGAGCCGGCAGGCAGCCGTTGCGCTGCCGCCCGCGACTTACCGGCCAGAGTTCGGAACCATGTGGACTTTCGACGCGCCACCGTTCGATTACTGGCGCCGGATATATGGCTGGTCACCCGACCAGAAATGGCTGGATCACGTCAGGCTGGCGTCAGTGCGGCTACCAAACTGCTCAGCGTCGTTCGTATCCGCGCGCGGACTTGTGATGACGAACCACCACTGCGGCCGCTCGTGCACCGCCAGTGCTTCGCCTCCGGATTCGAACTACGTCCAGACCGGGTTCTCCGCCGGGACGCTCGCGGACGAGAAGAAGTGCGCCGGCCTTTACGTCGACCAACTGCAATCAATCGAGAATGTGACAGCGAGGATCCGTGCTGCGGTAACGGCCACCACACCAGCGCAGCAGGATGCACAACGAAGCGCGGTGATCTCGCAAATACAATCGGAATGTCAGCAGCAGACGCAGCTGACGTGTCAGGTGGTGACGCTCTATCAGGGCGGCATCTACTCGCTTTATCGATATCGCAGGTTCAACGACTTGCGGCTGGTGATGGCGCCAGAGGAAAGCATCGCATTTTTCGGTGGCGATCCGGACAACTTTACGTATCCGCGATACGACCTGGATCTGACGCTGCTCCGCGTTTACGAGAATGGCCAGCCCTATCAGCCAACGGACTATTTGAAATGGAGTCCCGGCGGCGCGGCTGAGAACGAGCTGGTATTCGTCGTCGGCAATCCGGGATCGACGGGCCGACTCAACACCGTCGCACAGATGGAATTCCTGCGTGACGTCGGTTATCCAGCGACACTCGCAACCTACAAGAGACTGCTGGGGATCTATCCAATCCTCGAGAAGACCGACACCTCTGCGGCACGTCGCTATCAGAACGACATTTTCGGTATCGCCAACTCTCAGAAGGCAGTCACTGGCTATCGCGCCGGGCTAATCGACACGGCGAGCATGGCGACGAAGCGTGCATTCGAGCGAGAGCTGAGAGCGCGCGTGGCTGCCGATGCGAGACTGCAAGCGCAGTACGGCGGCGCATGGGACGCAATCGCACGCGCGCAGCAGGAACTGGCTACGTTCAGCCCGCAGTTGCGCTACTACGGCTTCGGCGGGAACTCGCAGCTGCTGCAGCTCGCAGCGGGTCTCGTTCGCGTCGCTACCGAAGCTGGCAAGCCCGATGCTGAAAGGCTGACCCAGTATCGCGGACCAGGACTGGAGAATATCAAGCGGCAGATTCTTCTGCCGAATCCGATTGACACGGCGTACGAGCGGCTGGCCATCGCCGCGCAGCTGCGTGCCGCGCAAGGAGAGCTTCCGGCGAATGATCCGTTCTTGAAAGCGGTCCTGAACGGGAGGAGCGCCGACCAAGTAGCCGCTGATCTGGTGCGTGGAACACGCCTCACCGATCCAGCGTTTCGTCAGCAACTCGTGACGGGCGGACTTCCTGCCATCACGTCATCAACGGACCCACTGATCGTATTTGCGCGTGCCGTCGACCCGCTGGCACGGACGCAACTGGCGCGCGCCAATGCGCTCAACGCGATCATCGCCTCCAACAGCGAGAAGATCGGCCAGGCGATGTTCGCGGCCTACGGCACCAATCTCCCGCCTGATGCGACGTTCACGCTGCGCATCAGCGATGGCGTGGTGAAGTCGTACCCGTCAAACGGAACGATCGCGCCGTACAAGACGACATTCTACGGCTTGTACGAACGGTCGGCGGCATTCGACAACAAGGATCCGTTCCAGCTGCCCAAGCGATGGGTGGATCGAAAAGCCAACCTGGACCTGTCGACGCCGTATGACTTCGTTTCGACCAACGACATCATCGGCGGTAATTCGGGCAGCCCGGTCATCAACAGGAACGCCGAGGTGGTGGGACTGGTATTCGATTCGAACATCGAAGGCGTGTCGAACCGGTTCATCTTCTCCACCGCGATCGGTCGCACAGTGAGCGTACATTCGCGCGCGATCACGGAAGCGTTGCGGAAGATGTACGATGGCGCGCGCATCGCCGACGAGCTGCAGGGACGTTAGCGGGGAGCGGGAAGAAGCGCTTCCCGCTTCCCGCTTCCCGCCTACGCATCCAACAGCGTCTCTACTTTCCGAATGAGCGGATCGAACGAGAGCTTCTCGGCGCCTGCGCGCGCAGCGATCTCCTCCGCGTTTTCCCGCTGGCCCTGCGCGAACAGCTCTTGCACCACCCATGGTCCAGCACTTGGGTTCCGCCACCAATCATTGTCGAACTGCGCCGTCAGCCCCTCGTTCAGGATCGATTGCAGCTGCCAGGCGCGGAGATATCTGGCCGAATAGTACCGCGGGTCGACATCGACGAAGGCGTCGGCAGGATCGTACTCGAAACCGGTCGCGCTGCTCAGCAACGACACGTAGAGATCAGGCAGCTCGGACCAGGGCACTTCTCCGCTATAGAGTGAGCGCTCGTAAAGGAATTTGGCGCAGTAACGACGCAGGAAATGGAGCTCCTCGAATCCGGTCGTGCGCAGGAATTTCCCGGTGCGCTGACCGCGCAGCGCCGTGTAGCGTGTCAGCCAGCCCTTGTCCTGCATCCGGTGATCGAACAGCATCGCGTAGGACTCCGTCACCGAGTTGTCGCCCAGCCAGCGGAACTCGAACGGATAGTCGGGGCTCGCGTACCCGAAGTGGAGCGCATGCCCCAGTTCATGGAGGAGCGTGTTGTAGTCGCTTTGACCGCCGTGCGGGCGGAGCACCAGATACACTTCTTCGGGAACGCGCACCGGCGAGCAGAATGCGCGCGAGCGCTTCCCTTCCCGATCACCGACGTCAAAGATGATGCGGCCTTTCGCAGTCGGATCGATCCCCATCTCCGACACCTGCCGGCGAATTGCGCGCTCCATCTCAGCGCCCGGAAATGCATCGTCGTACTCCGATGCGCGAAAAAGCGCCAGCGCATCAGATCGCTTGGCCTCTGACGCGGCGATGCCGAGCGACTTGCGCAGAACCGACGGCAGCGTGTCGTCCCACATCGACTTCGTTTCACGCAGAAATCGCTCGCACTCGGCGGCAAGTCCGGCGAGCGAGATGCCGGTGACTGTCTCGAACGATGAGTTATAGTCGCGCGCGATGCCGATCGATTCGATGTAGTCCTTCTCACGCTGCAATCGCTCCAGTCGCAGCGGCGCGTGCTCTTCCTTGACCAGTTTTGCCCGGGCTTTGTCCAGCGAGAGCCGGAGATTGCGATCGCGAGTGTTGCCGATCTCGATCGGCACTCTTTGATACTCGATCACTCGTCCATCGGGTGATCTCACGATCGCCGCATTCTCCCACTCGATCTCGCGCTCGTCGAGCTCCGCCAACGGCTTGGCGGCCTGGGATTCGATCTCCCATTCCAGCAATAGTCGAGCGGAACGCTGCTCTTCGCTCTTTTCCGTCGCTGATCGGAAAGCGTCGAGGGTCAGCTCGAGCGCCTCCGGACCGAGCACTCGCTCGTGCTTCTCATAAATCGGCCGCAACTCCGCCGACCGTTTGAGCCCGGCGAACGCGAGATAGCTCTCGCGTGAGATTGCTTCCATGAACGCCTGGCCTTCAGCTCGCAGGCGCTCAAGGTCGAGCGCGCTCACGGTCCCAGCTTGCGCGTCAGGAATTCCTTGAGCTGGCCTGCTTCCACGCGCTCCTGCTGCAGCGTATCACGATCGCGAACAGTCACGGTCGCGTTGGTCAGCGACTCACCATCGATGGTGATGCCGAACGGAGTTCCCACTTCATCCTGACGACGGTAACGCCTGCCGATGGCGCCGCTGTCGTCGTAGAAAATCGGGAATGACTTGCGCAGATCGTCAGCGATGCGCTCCGCCATCTCCGGCATGCCGTCCTTCTTCACCAGCGGGAAAACGCCAGCCTTGATTGGGGCGAGCGATGCATCGAGTCCGAGTACGGTCCTGCCCTCCGACTCACCCGGCACCGCTTCTTCGCGATAGGCGTTGACGAGCACTGCCAGAGTCGTTCGGTCGGCGCCAACCGATGTCTCGACCACGTAAGGGACGTAACGACGATTGTTCGGCTGATCGAAGTACTCGAGCTTCTTCCCCGAGAATTTCTGATGCTGGGTCAGATCGAAATCGCCACGATTATGAACGCCTTCGATCTCCTGGAAACCGAGTGTGCCGCCGAAGTCGAACTGCACGTCGAAGGCGGCACGGGCGTAGTGGGCGAGCTCCTCTTTGGTATGTTGATGGAATTGCAGCCGCTCTTTGGCGAGGCCGAGCCCGAGGTGCCATTCCATGCGCTGTTGCTTCCAGTAATCGAACCACTGCATATCCGTGCCCGGCTCGACGAAGAACTGCATTTCCATTTGCTCGAATTCGCGCGTGCGGAAAATGAAGTTCCCGGGCGTAATCTCGTTGCGAAAAGCCTTGCCGATCTGCGCGATGCCGAACGGAATCTTCTGTCGCGTCGACTGCTGCACGTTGAGGAAATTCACGTAGATGCCCTGCGCGGTTTCCGGACGCAGGTAGACGATCGACGCGGAATCCTCGACCGGTCCCATGAAAGTCTTGAACATGAGGTTGAATAGCCGCGCTTCGCTGAGCGTGCCCTTCATTCCGCAGGCGGGACACTGTGCGTCGGGAGTGCCAGGCGTCCCTTTGATGCGTGGGTCGTCCGCACGGAATCTTTTCTTGCAGTTCCGACAATCGACGAGTGGATCCACGAAGCCAGCCACGTGTCCACTCGCTTCCCACACGCGCGGATGCATCAGGATTGCAGCATCCAGTCCTTCGATATCGTTGCGTGCGCGGACCATCGCGTGCCACCAGCGGTCCTTCAGGTTTTTCTTGAGTTCGACGCCGAGCGGGCCGTAGTCCCACACTGAGCCGGTCCCGCCATAGATCTCTGACGACTGGAAGATGAAGCCGCGTCGCTTGGCGAGCGACACCAGCTTGTCCATCACATCTGGGTGATTGGGCATGCGGGAAAAATAGCGGGATGAGGGAAATGAGAGGGACTGAGGGGCGAGGACCAAGTGCATTGATAATCGCGGACTGAGTGAGGATCTAGGACAAAGGCCTGACACGCAGGATCGAGGATGCGATCCCAACAGCTGATTAGTCTGCAATCCTGCGGGTCAGTTTTTGTCCTAGATCCTCAATTAGTCCGCGATTATAGATGCCGTTGGTCCTCGGCCCTCGATCACCGCCCCTCATTCCTATGTATCCAGCTCGGCGCTCAGCCGCGGTTCCGAGGGCGCGCGCTGTCCGAGTAGTCTGGCAACGATGCGGTCGCCATGATAGCGTCCGTTTTCGATGAACACCTTGTTCGCATCATACCCGGCGACCACGACGCCGGCGATGAACAATCCGGGAATCGTCGTTTCAAGCGTTTCGGAGTTGTGCGCCGGAATTCCCGTCCTGGGATCGATCGGCACACCTGACTCCCGCAACAGCTCCAGGCTCGGCGCAAAGCCGGTCATGACGTAGACCCGGTCGGCTTTCAGTCGCGCTTCGCCGTTCTTCGTCGTCAACAACACGTCGTCAGGGTAGATCTCCTTCACTCGGCTGTCCCAGCAAACCGAGATCTGCCCTTCCTTCACCCGATTCGTGAAATCCGGCAGCACCCACGGTTTGATCTTCTTGTCGAACGTCGGCCCGAAGTGAACGAGAGTGACGCGTGCCCCCGATCGCCAGAGGTCGAGCGCGGCCTCCGCCGCAGAATTTCCGCCGCCGACGACGACCACATCCTGCAGAAACGCTTCGTGACCTTCGTGGTAGACATGCGTGACGTGCGGGAGATTCTCGCCGGGGACACCAATCCGGTTTGGAGAGCCGAAGTATCCCGTGGCGACGACCACGGCACCGGTGCGGGTGAAAACCTCCTCGCCGGCGGCGGTCACAGAGACGACGGTGAAATCGTTGTCCTTCCCGCGAATTGCCACGACTTTCTCTCGCTGGCGCAGCGGAACATGGAAGTAGGTCACCACCGCGCGGTAGTAGGCGAGTGCGTCGCGCCGCGTCGGCTTCTCCGTCGCGATGACGAACGGAAGACCGCCGATCGTCAGCTTCTCAGCCGTCGAGAAAAACCTCGTATATGTAGGGTAGGACGCGATGGTGCTCACCACCACCCCGCTCTCGATCACCAGCGGCTTGAGGCCGGCGCGCTGCGCCGATACGGCCGCGGCAAGACCGCACGGCCCAGCGCCCACAATTACAAGATCTGCGTCCTTTGTCATCGGGCTGATGTTTCGATCAGGCTACGCCGACCGGTCCCGCTGGCAGCGCACCCTCCACACCAATGATCTGATCGCGACGGGTGCCGACACTCACGTAGGTAATTTGCGTTTCAACCAGCGATTGAATGCGATCCAGATAGCGCCTGGCTTCGCGGGGGAGATCCGTAAGACTGCGGGCATCAGCAGTGCTGGTCTTCCATCCCTCGAACCATTCGTAGCGTGGTATCACCTGCTCCAGCAGATCGAGATCACCGGGGAATTCCTCGTACATCTCACCCTTCGCTGCGTAACCCGTGCACAGGCCGATGCGATCGAGCGTGTCGAGCACGTCGAGCTTTGTCACTGCCAGATCAGTCAGACCATTCACACGAGCGGCATACCGAACGACGACGCCGTCAAACCAGCCGCACCGCCGCGGCCTGCCCGTGGTCGCGCCGAACTCGTTGCCGAGTTTGCGAATCTCCGATGCCAGCGGTTCATCGAATTCGGTCGGGAGAGGTCCATTACCGACGCGCGTGGTGTACGCTTTCACCACGCCGATCACCGAGTCGAGCTCGCCTGGCGCGATCCCGACTCCGGTCGCCGCGCCGCCTGAAATCGTGCTGCTGGACGTGACATACGGATAAGTGCCGTGGTCGATATCTAGCAGTGATCCCTGCGCCCCCTCCAGCAGTACAGCAGCTCCACCGACAATCGCGCGGTGGATCTTGAGGCCGACGTCCTCTGCCAGCGGCAGCAACCGGTCGGTGAACTTCTCGAGGACTCCAAGCGTGTAGTCGACGTCCGCGCGCTTGTTGCCGGCCATAGTCAGCTGGATGTTGGCGTGCGCGACACCGCGCTCGATCAGTTTTCTCAGCCGCTCCGGATTGCGCAGATCGAGCACCCGAATGCCACGCCGCCCGAATTTGTCCTCGTAAGCGGGGCCAATCCCTCGTCCCGTCGTTCCAATCTCCTTGTTCGCGGAGCTTTGGCTGTCGACCAGCTTGTGGTAAGGGAGAACGAGGTGCGCGCGATCGCTTACGTACAGCCGCCCTTCGACATCGATTCCATCCGAGACGAGCTCATCGATCTCGGCAAATAGCGTCTCGACATCGAGCACCACGCCATTGCCAATAGCACAGCGGACTCCGGGGTGCAGGATGCCGCTGGGGATCTGGTGGAGGACGAACGACTTCTCGCCGATGTGAACCGTGTGGCCGGCGTTGGCGCCGCCCTGATAACGGACCACCCAATCGGCGCGTTCGGCGAGGACGTCGACAAGCTTGCCCTTGCCCTCGTCGCCCCATTGGGCGCCGACGACGACGATGGTACGTGTGTTGTTATCAAACATTCACAGAAAACGGGAGAGAAAAAAGCAAACGCCCCGACAGCGCGGGGCGTTGGTTCAATCTACCGCTCAGCCGAGGAGTGTCAACGTTTTTGCGGGTTTGAGGACTGAGGCGTTCGGACCAAGTGCCAGTCCGGAGTGCGGACTGAGTGAGGAGTTCGGACAGGATGATGAGACCGAATCGCGAGCTGAGGCCGAAGTAAGAGCCCACTGGGAAGCGAGAGCTAAATCGCGCAGTCAGCTCGTAACTCGCACTGGGTTCGCACCTCGGACTTAGATCGCACCTCGGACTGCCGTTAGTCCGAATTCCTCACTTAGTCCGAACTCCGGACTGGTCGTTAGTCCGAACGCCTCAATCCTCTCCGCGAGGGCTTAACCGCGCGGGGCGGGTGGTGGCGGCGGAGTTTCATCGATCATACGAGGCGGATCATCGGGCCGCACCACGCTCCTGATCGGCAGGACGACCGTGAACGTCGATCCCTTGCCGAACGTGCTCTGTGCGAAGACGTGCCCGCCGAGGGCGTCAACGAGCTTGCGCGTAATGCTGAGACCGAGCCCTGTGCCCCCGAACTCGCGCGTCCGCGACTGATCGACCTGACGGAAATCCTCCCAGATCGAGCTGAGGTCCTCTGCCCGGATTCCGATGCCGGTGTCGGAGACGTCAAATCGCAGATCAGCCTCGTCCTTGGAGATCGCTACCGTAATTCCGCCGTGGTGAGTGAACTTCACTGCGTTCGAAAGCAGGTTGAGTAGAATCTGTTTGACCTTGGTGCGGTCGGTGTGCAACATGAGATCCCTGGATGGCATCTCGACATTGAAGCTGAGCTTCTTTTTCTTGACGAGTGGCTCGATTTGCTGGGAGATCTCGGTCATGATGTCGCCAAGCGTCACGTCGTCGAGGTGCAACGGCATCCTGCCGGCCTCGATCTTCGCCAGGTCCAGAATGTCGTTGATGAGGGCGAGCAGGTGTTGCGCCGCACCCTGGATGCGACTGAGTCCTTCCTCCTGCCGCGGTGTCAGATCGCCATAGATCCTGTCCAGCATTAGCGAGGCGTATCCGATCAACGCATTGATTGGAGTGCGCAGCTCGTGTGACATGCTGGCGAGAAACTCTGACTTGAGCCGGTTTGCTTTTTCGAGCTCGCGGGACTGCCACTGCAGGCGAGTGTTCTGCTCGGCGAGATCCGCGGTGGCGGCGCGAATCCTTTCCTCCAGCTCGCTGGAGAAAGTCTTCAGCTCATCGTAGAGGCGCGCATTTTCAACCTGCTGGGTGAGGTCATGCAGCACCGACACTATCGCCAGCGGCTCACCGCGGCGATTGAGAATCTTGCCAGAGACAACTTCAACCGGGAGCTCGATTCCTGATTGCGGAATATGCAGCGTCATCTGCTCACGCCGGGCGAGAGCCGCGCCGATGGTGAAGTCAGAAATGAAGGTCGTGAACTTGGTGTCGTTCGCCTGGACTGTCTGGGCGCGTTCCCAATTCGCGGCGTCATCGGCCTCGAACAGTTGTTCGGCTTCCTTGTTCATGAGGATGATGTTCGACCGATCGTCGGTGACGAGAATCGGGTCAGCGACGTTTTCCAGAATCAGGTTGAGACGATCGCGCTCGCGCTTGGCGTCGATCTCCGCCAGTCGTACGCGTTGCACCTGACGCTCCAGCTCATTGGCGGCCCGCCGCAGGTCGGTGACGTCGCGCAGAACCGTTACTATCGAGCCGTCGCGCCCCTGGCCTGAGCCGAGTGTATGCGTTAAAACCTCGAACAGCAGGTCTGTCCCTTCGTCAGGGTCGACGAGGTTGAGCTCGCGCGAGCTTGCTCCCTCCGTCGATCCCATTGCCGCCTTGGAAAGGTGGGACGTGAAAAGGAGATTGTTGATCTCGACCGCCCGGCGTCTCCCCTCCGAGTCCTTATCGCTCGTCGATAGCAGGTGCTCGGCGCGCTGGTTCTGGGCGATGATATCGCGCTCTTCGTTGATGATCACGATCGGATCCGGCAGCGAGTTCATGATCGTGGTCAGCATCTCCCGCTGCTGATCTACCCGCGCCGTCGATAGGCGGAATTCCTCCACCGCAGCCATGCGCGAAAGCACCGGTCCCGCCAGCGCGCCGGCATGCAGCAGTGCGGAAACGGTCTCGTCGTCCATCGAGGCTTCGAGCAGCGCAACACCACCTGGCGCGTGACCGAGCTTGCGTCTCCGCTCCGCGATGACGTTCCTCCGCACCTGGCAGCGCGGAAGTTGTATTGCGTCGATCTCGGGGTCGCTGAGGATGTGCGGCGCGCCTCGGTACTGAGGCTGGGGGAATGGAATGGCGGTCCATTCGCTGAACGGAAGCCCGGGAGCCGGCGTTGCTTCGTCGCAGCTCACCGCCTGCAGCGACAGCGCCGACACGACCAGAGGGTTGGAGAGATCGTCGACCGAAAGCTCGAGGCGCGGGCGCTCCTCCCGCTCGAACCCTATGTTCGCGACACTGACGAAATTCTTTGGTGGACTATCCAGCGTGAGGGCGATTGCCCGCCGTGCGCCCACGATGTCCGCGAACTGCGCCAACATGTAAGTTGCCGCGGTCGCGAAATCGGGTGCTTCGGAGATTGCGGAGAGAAGTTCGGCTAATCGATCTCCGCTGAGTTGCGGACTCGCTCCGCTCAGTCGCGGGCTCGGGGCTACCGCGGCACTCTCACGCTTGGAGTCGCTCAAGTCGCCGCTTCAGATCTGCATTTTCCGATCGCATCCGCTCGAGCTCCTCGCTCCCACCACCCGCGGCTATCTCGCGCGGTCTCGAGCCAGGCGCGGTGAGTCCGACCGCTTCGGAATATTTGAGGTAGGTATCGATCGATGCGACGACGATACGTGCTTCAACGGTCGCGAGCTCAATGCCGACGAGCGAAACGCGAACCCACGCGTCGATGACGATACCCTTGTCGAGTACGCGATCGAGAACATCGATTAGCGAGCTACCGCTCGGGGAACGTTCAACTGCCATGTCTTTACTCCTGTTGTCCTGCTGCCGAGGCGGTGGTTGGAGACTCCGGGATGGCTTGCCGCGCGTGCGTGCTCAAGCGCGGATCAGTTCGCCACCAGTTGAGTCCGATCTGCTCGGCCTTGTCGATCGAGCAGATGAGAAGTCGAACTTGAATGGTAAGAAGCTCGACATTGGCAAGATTGATCTTGATGTCACCGACTACCACGAGACCCTTGTCGAGCACGCGGTCGAGGATGTCGACGAGGCCGTAGGTGCGCGACGGCGATACTAGGTCTGCCAAGCAGTCGTCTCCGTTCGGCTCGGTCGCCGGTTATCGTAACTTGCCAAGGGGGCCCAGGTCGATCTGGAGATCTTCATCGGTCAGTCCGAAGACCCCCTTCATTTCTTGCATCCGGTCATTGAGGCGAAGCAATGCGACGCCAAGCTTTTCAATCTCGGCTTCGCTCAGGTGTCCGCCTTCCATTCGCCGAACTGCCTGGTGCTCTAAGACCTTACGCAATACCTCAATCAAGGTCAAGACGAGCTTGGCGAGTCCGTTCTCGACCTTTTCGGGGTCGGTATTAAGACGAGGTGGCAGCCCCTCAGCAACCTCTGTCAGATGAGTGACGGATGCGTCGCGCGGCGGCTCCAGAGCGCGCACGACTTCGCCCTCCGATGTGGACTCCACCAGGCCCTCACTGCCGACCTCGCCGGCGGGCAAGCTCACCCTTCTCCCACCGTGCAGCTGCTGCTTCCGCATAGCGGTCTCCACCGCCGTCAGCAGCAGGCCAAGATCGAGCTTGATCAGATCGATGTCGGCAACAGCAAGCATAACTTCACCGCGCAAAACGACGCCCTTATCGAGGACATGGCTAAGAACTTCGGCAAGCTCGAGGCGTGGTTCGCCGAGCAGATCGTCGAGGTCTGTCACGCGGAGCGCTCGCCGACGAAATGATAGGGCGGCCACGGACCAGTGAAATCGAATTTGAATCCGGACGCCTCGTACCTCTCGACCATGCCGGTGAGTTCTCGCTGAAACTCGACAAGGCGGGAGGGATCGACGAGAAAAGAGGCGTTGAGAATAGCGCGTCCCTGCTCACGCGGTGCGCCGGAGTTTACGGGCTGCTCGCGCACCGTTTCCATTGAGCAGGCTTTCAGAGAATCGAAGATTTCCACGGCGGCTTTGCTGGCGACGTCCCTGCTCGCGTCGCGTCGCATGCCCTCGATTTTTCGCTGCAGCAGATACTTCTGCCCGGGTGCGGCTTTGGCGGCCTCTTCCTCCAACTGGCGAAGCTCACTCACGTGCACATCGAGACTGTCCTTGAGCGCGGCGGGCTGAACGTAAATGCGGACGATGAATTCCCTGCCGCTTCCGAGCCGGCCGAAAGTGCGACGCAGCTCGTCCATCCGCTTCCCCAGCATCGCCTTTACTGCCTTGTCATCACGAAAAAGCGTCCACATCGGAAACGGGATGACCGGCGAATTATCGGACGCCCACGTCAAAACGCGGTCGTGCGCCGTTGCACGCTCGCTCACCCAATCGACATCTGCAGTCAGCGCCTCGACACGTGCCGGCGAATAGTCCTCAGCGCTCACGAAAGTGGCAAGCGCCGCGTATTCGCCATTTGCAATCAGGTCAACTGCTCCTTTCTCGATGCCTTTCGGAGCTGTGCCAGGGTTGACCGAGGCGGGAACCACACCATAGACGTAGCAGAGTCGCTCGATCATCGGCTGACGGCGTCGGCGGAGCTATTCGGTTTCGTCGCTTTCTGCAACGCGAACCGGCCCACCGCCGACGGACATTCCGAAGCGCTCGCGCCACTCTCGCACGTCGCGCAGCCGCTGCATGATCTCGGCTTCCTGTCTGGCGTATTCGGCGTCGTCGATCTCACCGTTCTCCAGTCGCAGTTGCAGCTCCATCAGATCTTCCTTGATGGGCGTGTCGTCGGTCAGTTGCTCGCGAACGGCGCGGTCGACTTTGTCGAGAGTGAAACGAGTTCCCCAGATGGGACCGAGAAACGGCGCCAGCAGAATGTTGGTGAGCAATCCCATCAGCCGTGCCTCAGGTTGCCTTCTCGAGCTTCAGCTTGATGTTGACGAAGTTGTACGGCGGCCAGGGCCCCGTGTACTTGAAGGTCAGCAAGTCCTCATAGTGAAGCGAGATCGCCTTCACCCTCTCGTCGAACGCCTTTTCGTCCTTGCGATCGACGAGAAACGCCGCGTTGAGAATCATGCGGTCGCCGATGACTTTGTTGCTGCGGCTGGCCACCGAGCAGCTTTTGAGCTGTTCGTGAACGTCGGTCACGTAACGGTTGCTCGCCTCCTCCATCGCCGCTTCCACCAGCCGCCCGAGCTGCATGCGCGCGAAGTACGTCGACGATGCAGCGTTGCGCGTGATCTCGTCCTTGAGGCGGCGGATCTCGTCGTTGTCCCGCTCGATCGCGGCGACGACCTTGTCGCGATCCCAGAGGATCTTGAGCCCGAACTCGATCTTATCCTGCATCTTGTCGAGCACATCGGTGAAGGCCTGATAGGTCGACTTGAGCAGAGCGAGCACGTCGTTCTCCGAGCGGAAAACGGTGCCGAATGACATCGGGATGAGTGTGAACTCGCGCATTACTGTTTCGTTCACGAACTCGTGGGCCAGCACGTTCTCGCGCGTCGGGTCGTAGATCACGATTGGTGTGTCGCTGACGACTGCGGAGAGATCCTTGTGGCTGATGGTATATACCCGCGAGCCGCTGCCGATTCCGATCTCGCCAAATTCCCGCGAGCGATCGTTGCGGATGATGCAGTAGACGTACTTTCCCTCAGTGGGGGTCAGCTCGGTTGCGGTGGCGCTTTCTGCGGTCATGGAATACGCTCTGCGGACGGTTACTTCATTGCGGCGATGAAAATCCAGATTCCGATCGTGAAGCCGATGCCGATCTTGAGAACTGTGGAAACGACGCGTCCAATCAACGCGCCTTTAGCGACGCGAGTGGCATCCCCTGCTGACGATCCACCCGTGAACTCCGCAATGAGCGCTCCAATGAAGGAGCCGGCGAACGCACCAATGACGGGCCCAACGATCGGAACAGGAAATCCGACCATTGCACCGACGATACTTCCGATGATCGCACCCCACCCTGCCCGTCGTGAGCCACCGTATTTTCTGGCGTAGCTGCCTGTCATCGAGATGTCCAGCAGCTCGGAAATCAACGCCAGAACACCGACGGCCACCAAAGTGAACCAGCCAATTGGGTCGCCGGGAACTACCAAATTATAAACGACTGCCGACGCCACCATGATCCAGAGCCCGGGCAGCCCGAGCACAATCAGGATCAGGGAGATTACGATGACGGCTGCGAGAATCAGAAGGTACATCAGCTCAGCTCCTTAGCCATAGCGGAAAGGAGGACGCTTGCTTCCGCAGCGCCCTCCCCGGTGAGCCTCGCTGAATTATCGCGTGCGGTGTGGATGCGCGCGAGTGTGCCGAGGGTGCCACGGCTGAGTGTGATTGCGGAATGGAAGCGCTCAGAGAATGCCATGTTGTCTGCCATTATTCCTGGGATAAGGCGTCCGATGCGGATGTGAGTACCGAGCTTGAAGCATACGGCCTCTGCAGCCAGAGTGAGGCGCGTCGGCTCGTTGCCACTGTACATGCAGCGCCATTCTCCAGCGTCATCGACTGTGTCACAGTTGAGAACTACGAGTTTTGCAGCGATGGAGTTTGCCCACGTGCGTGCGCCCGCAAGGCCAAGCTCCTCGGCGCTCGTTATCAGCACACCAAGAGAGTGAGGCGCAGCAGGTGCACCCGCAGCAAGCAACACTGCGGCCACACCCGTCGCGTTATCGAGCGCCCCACGCGAGGTATTACGAATAAAGCAGAATACCGTTGGGACAGCGCCCACAAGCGCGATGATTTCTGCCGTCCGAAAGAAGTAGAAATCGATCGGGAGCTGCATTAGAGCCAGGGCCACGCCGATCACAGCCAGCACCGCCGCCACAGGGAGTGCCGCAGACCCCGCGACCCGCAACAGCATCGGTATCGTTTGCGATTTCGAGTCGACATGCGCGACGAGCCACACAGTGGCGTCTCCTCGCCTGGCCTCGAGATTAGTGGACGATGCGCGGGAGAATCCGAACGTCAGAATCCCTCTTGTAAAGAATCGGTAAGCCCAGGGAGCGACCCATAGCGCAACAAACCAGATCCACCGGCTGCCTGAAAGCGAGCCTCTGACGCCGAATTCGAGGAATGAGACGAGGTAGCCGGTGAAGAACAGGGCTAGCAACGGCGGCCCCCACCTTCCGGGCCACTCGGAATAGGAAAACGGGATCTCGCTGCAAACGAATCCAGCAGTCTCCAGCTCCGTCCTGCAGCGTCTCCTCGCGCGAGCCTCTTCCGCGCTGCCCGCAAATCGCGGAGTCTGCGCGAGATCGTCGATCAGCGATTTCGCTCTCTCAACGAGCTGCGCGTCAATCATTCGCGACGGTTAGGCCAGCCCCATTTTCTCTTTAACTTCCGCCATCGTTCCGCGCGCGATCGCACGCGCGTGCTCCGCACCCTTGGCCAGATCGTCGCGCATTTTTGCAGGATTGGCGGCAATCTCCTTTGCCTGCGCGCGAATTGGCGCCAGCTCCTTCTCCATCGATTCGTGCAGCACCTTCTTGCAGTCGATGCAGCCCCAGCCCGCCGTCCGACACTGAACCGCCACGTGCTCCACTGTGGCCGGTGGACTGAAGGATTTGTGCAGGTGATAGATGTTACAGACCTCGGGGGTGCCGGGATCGGTGCGGCGGACTCGTTTCGGATCCGTGACGGCGGGCCTGAGCTTCTCCCAGATCGACGCCGGTTCCTCCAGCAAATCGACCGTGTTGCCGAGCGACTTGGACATCTTCGCCTGACCATCCAGTCCCATGATGCGACGCGCGGGCGTCAACAATCCCTTCGGCTCGGGGAAGAATCCTGCGGAAGGCGACTCTGCTCCCGACGTTCCCGCTGGTTTCGCCATAACGCGCTTCCCGCTTCCCGCTTCCCCCTTCCCGCTTCCCGCCGCATCGAACCGCGCGTTCCATTTGCGCGCAATCTCCCGCGACAACTCGAGATGCTGGAGTTGATCCTCACCGACCGGAACCAACTCGGCCCTGTACAACAGGATGTCCGCCGCCTGCAGCACTGGATAATTCAGAATGCCCGCAGGCACGCTCTCCTCGCGGCTTGCCTTCTCCTTGAATTGCGTCTGCCGCTCCAGCTCACCAAGAGGAGTGAGCGTGTTGAATATCCAGGCAAGCTCGGTATGTTCCGGCACCATCGACTGCACAAACAGCGTGCACTTCTTCGGATCCAGACCCGACGCCAGTAACCCCAGTGCCATGTCGGCAGTACGCACACGCAGATCAGCCGGATCGTACGGAACCGTGATGGCGTGATAGTCGACGATGCAGAAGAACGACTCGTATTTGTGCTGCAGCTCAACCCAGTTCTTCACCGCGCCAAGGTAATTTCCGATGTGCAGGGCGCCGGAGGGCTGAATGCCGCTGAAGATGCGGGACATTGCGCGTAATTAAAGAGCGAGAGAGAGGAGTTGCAAGCAAATACAGAGGAGAAAAACAGCGATGCGGCGCTATTGGACATAGCGCTTGACGCCGCCCACGCCGGTGCCCGCGTCATTCGCGCCGCCACCGGTCAGCGAGAAAAACTCGTCTGGGAAAGCAAAGGCCACTCGGACTTCGTGAGCGAAGTAGACAAAGCCTCGGAGCGTGCAATCGATGAGGTCGTCCGCCGCCGCCTGCCAGACGCGACGCTTCTGGGCGAAGAGCTTTCTCCTGACGTCATCGCCAGCAAAGGCACGGTAGTCATCGCCGACCCGCTCGACGGGACCACCAATTTTCTGCACGGTTATCCAGAGTACTCCGTGTCGGTCGCCATCGCTCGCGACGGTGAGCTCTGCGCGGGGGTCGTGCTGAACGTCGCTCGCTCCGAGGAATTTGCTGCTTCCCGGGGCAACGGAGCTTTTCTCGACGGGAAACGCATTCACGTCTCGAATTTGAGGGAGCCTGGCCGCGCGTTGATCGGCACGGGGTTCCCGTTCAAGAGCCTCGACAAGTTGCCGGAGTATCTCGACCAGTTCAGTTTGGTGATGCGAGGCACAGCTGGAATTCGGCGCGCGGGATCGGCGGCGATCGACATGTCGAACGTTGCCTCCGGGCGGTTTGACGCGTTCTGGGAACTGGTGCTGGCACCGTGGGATGTGGCGGCCGGCATTCTGATCGTCCAGGAAGCCGGTGGTATCGTCACCGACCTCGCGGGCAATCCGCCGTCGTTAACCGCAGGATCGTTCGTGGCAGGGAATCCCGCGATGCACACGTGGCTGTTGCAAACCGTACGGCGCGCAAACCTGAGCAAGGGAAAGACCTGATGAAGCTCGTAGAGTGCGTTCCCAATTTTTCCGAGGGACGTCGTCCTGAAATCGTCGCCGCGATTCGCGATGCGATTGCGGCCGTCGAGGGTGTATCCGTACTCGACGTTTCATCCGATGCGTCACACAACCGCTCGGTGATCACCTTCATCGCGCCGGTAGATACCGCTGCCGACGCGGCTTTCGCCGGCATCAAAGCCGCCGCTGAGCGCATCGACCTTTGTCATCACAGTGGCGAGCACCCGCGAATCGGTGCGACTGACGTCGTGCCTTTTATTCCGCTCGAAGGCTCGACAATGGAAGATTGCATCGCGCTCGCGCGGCAGCTCGGTGAAAAAGTCGGGCGCGAGCTCAAGATTCCCGTCTATCTATATGAGCGCGCCGCAACCACACCGGCGCGAGAAAACCTGGCCGACGTTCGCCGCGGTGAATTCGAGGGACTGCGCGAGGAGATCGGGAAAAACCCCGCGCGCAAACCCGACTTCGGGCCCGAGAAAATCCATCCCACTTGTGGCGCGACTGCCATCGGCGCGCGGCCATTCCTCGTTGCATACAACATCTACCTCGGGCCGGCCGCAAACCTTCACATCGCCAAGAACATCGCCAAGGCAGTACGCGGGTCGTCTGGCGGTTTCCGCTACGTCAAAGGACTCGGGCTCGAAGTCGACAACCAGGCGCAGGTCTCGATGAACCTGGTCGATACGGAGAAGACACCGCTTCACAACGTCTTCGATTTCGTGAAGATGCGGGCAGAAGCAGAGGGCGCCCAGGTGACGTGGAGTGAGATCGTCGGCCTCGTGCCCGAGCGCGTCCTTTTTGATGCAGCAGTGAGCCATCTGCAGCTCAGGCAATTCACGTCCAAGCAGGTTCTCGACCGACAGGTGCGGGAAGTCGCCGGCGGTGGTGAAAGTGTGAGCGGTTTTCTGGCAAATGTCGCTTCATCCAACCCCGTGCCGGGCGGTGGCAGCGTCGCCGCACATGCCGGCGCGCTGGCTGCTGCACTCGCGCAAATGGTAGCCGGACTGACCGCCGGCAAAAAGAAATACGCCGCTGTCGATGTCGAGATGAAAGACATCGCGCAGAGCGCCGCCGCTCTCGGCAACGAGCTGTCGGCGCTCGTGAAACGCGACGCCGACGCTTATGCGACGGTGTCGGAGGCGTACAAGCTGCCAAAGGAGCCGGCGGACGCGGCTGCCAGACGATCAGAAGCGGTCACCAAGGCACTACTCGGCGCCGCCGAGGTTCCACTCGAGACTGCGACCGCCGCCGTCGAGGTTGCCAAGCTCGCCCTCGCTGTCGCCGAGCGTGGCAACAGCAACGCGATTACCGATGCCGGAGTGGCGGGGATGTTGGCTTATGCATCGGCGAAAGGCGCGGCGTACAACGTCCGCGTCAACGTGCAGGCGCTGGAGGATCGCAGCAAAGGAGCTGCATTGTTGAAACGCGCAGAGGAATTGATCAAACAAGCGGGCCAGCTGGCGTCGCAAACTGAGTCGGCAGTGGAACGGGGGCTGGCGGGCTGAGTCTCGGGGTAGAGATCTCGGCGCGTAGCAGAGATCTCTACGCCGAGACCGGCACGCCTGTCAACGAAGTAAGAATCCTCGGCGCATCATCGGTGATCGCGATCGTGTGCTCGAAATGCGCCGAGCGCGATCCGTCGAACGTCACAACGGTCCACTTGTCCGGCATCGTGCGCGTGGTCGCCTGGCCAACGTTGACCATCGGTTCGATCGCGATCGTCAGGCCCGGTTGCAATCTCTGACCGCGTTTGGGCTTGCCGTAGTTGGGCACCTGCGGATCTTCGTGGAACCCGACACCGATGCCGTGACCTACGAGGTCTCGCACTACACTGAAGCCCGCGGACTCCACAACTTCCTGTACCGCTGCGCCAATGTCGCCGACGTGATTTTCCGGCCGCGCAGCCTCGATTCCTGCCGCCAACGCCTTCCTCGTGACGTCGAGTAGGCGCTTCGACTCGTCATCCACCCTGCCAACGGGAACCGTGGTGGCGGAATCCGTATAGTAGCCGTCGAGCCGGACACCGATGTCGATCGAGACGATGTCCCCTTCCTCGATGACTCGTTTCTTCGACGGGATCCCGTGCACGATCTCCTGGTTGATCGAGGTGCAGATGCTGGCGGGAAAGTTGTACAGCCCTTTGAATGCCGGTGTCGCACCGGGGTGCGAGCGGATGAAATCATCGGCGATCTTGTCCAGATCGGCCGTCGTCATGCCTGCACGCACACTCTTTTCGAGCAGCCTCACCGTCTCGGCGAGTATCTCGCCGCCGCGCGCCATGATCTCGATTTCGCGCTGTGATTTGATCTGAATCATTTATGCCACTCTTTGCCGAGCGCCTCGACAGCGCGCGCGGTCACTTCGTCCACCGTTCCATCTGCATCGATCTTCAAAACCGGCATCTTGTGATCATCGTACCAGTCTATCACGGGCGCCGTCTGCGTTCGATAAACCTCGAGCCGATTCCGAATCGCTTCCGGCTCGTCGTCTTTCCGGCGTACGAGCTTTCCACCGCATTTCTCGCACGTCGCACCTGGCTCCCGACCCATATACGGAGTCTGGCAGCTCTCACAAACGGTGCGGCCGCTCAACCGCTTCACAAGCTCATCGTCGTCGACGTCAAAAAGCAGCACCTTGTTCACCTTCTTCCCAATCTCGGCGAGAGTGATGCCGAGTCCTTCTGCCTGCGGGACCGTTCGAACCGCGCCATCAAGGATGGCGCCTTTTGCAGTCGCCGGGGAGCTCATCACGTCCTGAAGAATACCCAGGATCACCGAGTCGGGAACCAGGTCGCCGCGCTCCATGTAGGCTTTTGCTTCCTTGCCGCGCGTGGTGCCATCGCGGAGAGCAGCGCGCAGCACGTCCCCGGTGGCGATCTTGGGGATGCCCAGCCGCGCCGCCAGCCTGTCCGCCTGCGTTCCTTTCCCCGCGCCCGGTGGGCCGAGCAGCACGATGATCATCGGAGGTACCCGGAAAAGATTCGGAGGAGCTTTTGGCTCCTCCGAAAGAATCTAGTAAGCGCCGCCGGCGGTGCGGCCTCTGAACCGTACTCGGCCCTTCTTCATGAAGCCGTCGTACTTCCTCAAAAGCAGGTGTTGATTGATCTGGGCCAGGGTATCGAGCGCCACACCAACCACGATCAGCAGCGAGGTGCCGCCGAATCGGAACGGAACGCTGATGGCGTCCGCGATGAACACAGGAAGCAGCGCGATGAAGGTGAGGAACAGCGCGCCCGGGAACGTGATGCGCGAGACGACGTGATCGATGTACTCGGCCGTCTTCTGCCCCGGCTTGACGCCCGGAATGAATCCGCCCTGCTTCTTCAGATTCTCGGAGATGTCGATCGGGTTGAAGATGATCGACGTATAGAAGTAGGTGAAGAAAACGATCAGGATTGCTGACAGGACGTAGTAGGCCCACGTGCCGGGAGCGACTTTTTCCGCCCACTGGCTGGCTACCGCACTGCCGCTGAACTGGGCAATCGCGCCCGGTACGACGATGACGGACGAAGCGAAGATGATCGGCATCACGCCGGCCGCGTTGACGCGCAGCGGAATGAAGTTCTTCGCCGCTTCCCTTTGCCGCCCTCGTGCCATAGTTCGCTGCGGGATCTGAATCATCACCCTTCGCGCAGCCATCGTCACAGCGATCGTGCCGGCGACCACTGCCACCATCACCAGGCCGAGCACGACCAGGGAGAACGGACCAACTGCCTGAGTCTTGATGAAGCCGAACGTGCCGAAGATTCCCGGCCAGAACCGCTCGACGATCGAGAAGAAGATGATCAGTGACGCGCCGTTGCCGAGTCCACGCTCGGTAATCTGCTCACCCAGCCACATCACGAAGATCGCGCCGGTCGTGAGAACCAGCACCATCTGCAGCTTGAATCCCATTCCGGGATTCGCCACCGCGTTCTCCAGCGATGAGGTAAAGAGCGCGAAACCCCAGCCCTGAACCGCCGCCAGAACCACGGTGATGTAGCGCGTCCACTGCGTAACGCGTTTTCTGCCTTCCTCGTCCTTCTGCATCTTCTCGACGGTGGGGATGACCACACCGGCGATCTGCATGAAGATGCTGGCGGAGATGTACGGCATGATTCCCAGCGCAAACACGGTGGCGTGCGAAAGTCCGCCGCCCACGAACAGATCGTAGAGGCCGAGCAGTCCGCCTTTCCCCTTGTTGGCGAAGAAATCGGTGAGCGCGACGACGTCGACACCCGGCGCC
>DASUZC010000133.1:0-3326 GCA_036377095.1 Gemmatimonadaceae bacterium | reverse complement strand
TCCGGCTCCGGATTGGCGAGCGCGAAGACGATCGGCTTCTTCGCCATCTTCGCCACCATTTCGCCCGTAATTGCGCCGGCGACGGAGAGGCCGACAAATACGTCGGCGCCGACCATTGCGTCGGCGATGGTACGGGCCTTCGTCTCGTGCGCGAAACGCGCCTTGTAGGGATCGACCTCACCCGGACGTCCCGCGTAGATCACGCCCTGCCTGTCCGTGAGCAGAATGTTCTCACGTGCGACCCCGAGTCGGACGTAATGCTCGGCGGTAGAGATCGCGGCGGCACCGGCGCCGGAGAACACGACTTTTATTTTCTCGATTTTCTTGCCGACGATCTCCAGCGCGTTGAGCAGTGCCGCGCCGGAGATAATGGCAGTCCCATGCTGATCGTCATGGAAGACGGGAATCTTCATCGTCTTCCGCAGCGTTTCCTCGATGTAGAAGCAGTCGGGAGCCCGGATGTCCTCGAGATTGATTCCGCCCACCGTTGGCTCGAGGAGCTGGCAAAACCTGATCACATCATCGGGATTCTCCGAGCCAACCTCGAGATCGAAGACGTCGAGATCCGCGAACTGCTTGAACAGGTTTCCTTTGCCCTCCATCACCGGTTTGCCGGCCAAGGCGCCGATATTGCCCAACCCGAGGACGGCAGTGCCGTTAGTGACTACAGCGACGAGGTTGCCCTTGGCCGTATACCTGTAGGCCTCGTCGGGATTGGCTTTGATCTCGAGACAGGGCAGCGCCACACCTGGCGAGTAGGCGAGGGCGAGATCGCGCTGATTGTTGAGGGGCTTGGTTGGTACTACCGCGATCTTGCCGGGTCGGCCGGACGCGTGGTAGTCGAGGGCATCTTCACGCTTCATGGAACATGGAAAAATGCCTTGGGCGTACAGTAAGTGCTACCCTTTTGGCCGGTTGCGGGTACTTTAAGTACAGAAATGAAGCGCGCTTACCCCCTCAGCCGACGCTCGCCGTACCTGGCGCTGATCGCTGTCCTGCTCGCCGTTGTCGGCCAGCTTGGCATCGTCAGCGCGTCGCTGACTATTGCGCGTGACGAATCGAGTGCGGTTTCGCATACCGAACAAAGCGGAACCAATCTGCACCACGGCCACAACGAGGCTACCTGCGCCTCGTGCGCCGCGCTTTCGTTTCACACAACGCTCACAAACGCCGCCTCCCCAGTCCACGCTCACGCCGTTCTTCGCGTGGTGTTTGCGGGGGCCACGGTTGATGTCGTTGCGGCTCCGTACCTCCTAGCCAACTCCTGCCGCGCGCCTCCCGCCCGAGAAGTCTGAGCATCGCTCCAAGCTCGCAGTAAGACACTTCTCAAGGGAGGACCATGTACTTCAGGCAGACAAAAGGCGCGCTCGCGCTTCTGAGCTGCATAGCGATACCGGCGCTGATTAGCGCGCAGGTACCGGCACCTAAATCAAAACAGGATTCGATCGCCCGCGCCGACAGCATCGCGCGCGCAGACTCGATCGCGCTCGTCAAACAGCTCGAGAAGGAGCTCGGCGCGCAGAACGCGGACACGTCGGCTGCCGCGGCGCAGGGTCCGCGCGCGACGGGCAGCTACATGAACATCGGATTTGTCGCTCTCACTGACGCCGGCTGGTCGACGGCGAAGGAAATCGGCGCGATCGAGCGCGGCGATCACGATCCGAAGGTCAACGGCTTTACGGTTCCGAACGCGGAGATCTCGCTCGACGGAAACGTGGATCCGTACTTCAAGGGCTTCAGCAACATTGTTCTCAAGATCGATTCGGCTGGCGACAGCGGGATCGAGCTCGAGGAAGCGTACGGTTTGACCACGTCACTGCCGTGGAATCTTCAAGTCAAGTTTGGTCAGTTCTTCGCCGAGTTTGGGCGGCAGAACCCGCAGCATCCGCATTCGTGGGCTTTTGTCGACGCGCCGTTGGCCTTGACGCGCATGTTCGGCCCCGACGGATTGAGAAGTCAGGGCCTACGGGTGTCCTGGCTGTTGCCAACGCCGTTCTACACGGAGGCGCTGGTCGCAGTCATGAATGCTACTGGCGGGACGACATCGAGCTTCAGGTCGCCCGAGTCTTCCGAGATTCACGGCGGGGTTGTGGATGAACGGCCGGTGAGAAACGGGTTTTCTGATTTGTTGATCGTGCCCAGGATCAACACCTCATTCGATCTCACCGAGACGCAGACGATCGTGCTCGGCGCATCGGGCGCATTCGGCCCGAATAACTCCGGACCATCGGCGAAGACCAGGATTTATGGTGTCGACGCGTACTGGAAATGGAAACCGGCGGCCGCACAGGCTGGCTTTCCCTTCCTGTCTCTTCAGACAGAGGCGATGTACCGGCACTACGACGCGGCCCAGCGTCTGTCCGCGAGCGATCTACTCGTGACGCTGCCCAGTGAGGTGCTCAAGGATCGTGGCGCCTATGCCCAGATTCTGTGGGGGATCAAGCCCCGCATCGTCGCCGGATTGCGCGGAGAGTTCGAGCGCGGGAATGGTGGCTCATTCGATTCCGAGCTGCGTGGCGATCAATCGCGAATTTCACCGAATCTCACCTGGTACCCGACTGAGTTCTCGAAATTCCGCGTGCAGTACAACTACGACGATCGGAAGGCGATCGGCACCGATCATTCACTTTGGTTTCAATTCGAATTCCTCATCGGCGCTCACGCCGCTCACAAGTTCTAATTCACAGACAACTATCATGAGAATCCAAATACTTCATAAAGCTGCAGCGCTCGGCCTGGGCGCAATTTCCTTCATCAGCTCTCAAGCGACGGGACAGCTTCGCGTCGTCGCGACGACGCCTGACCTTGCTTCCGTCGCCCGCGAGATTGGCGGAGACAAAGTCAACGTTGCCGCCCTCGCCAAGCCGACAGAGGATCCGCACTTCGTCGACGCGAAGCCCAGCTTCATCGTCACGCTGAACCGCGCCGATGCGCTCGTCGAGGGCGGTGCCGAGCTGGAGCTGGGCTGGCTTCCGCCTTTGCTCGAGAACTCGCGCAACTCGAAGATCGGTGCCGGTGCGCCGGGTCGCGTCGTGGCGTCAGAGGGAATCAGGCTGCTGGAGATCCCTACGAGCTTCGATCGATCGAAGGGGGACATTCACTCGCTCGGCAATCCACACTTCATGATCGATCCGGTGGACGCCAAAATCGTTGCGCGCAACATCGCGACGCACTTTGCGGCGGTCGACTCGAAAAACGCATCGGTGTACAACGCGAACCTCGCCAGGTTCAACTCACGAATGGATGCGAAGCTGGCCGACTGGCAAAAGCAGCTCGCGCCGTATCGGGGCGCAAAGATCGTCACGTATCACCGCGATTTCGTTTAC
>DASUZC010000132.1:0-6094 GCA_036377095.1 Gemmatimonadaceae bacterium | reverse complement strand
TCGCTGCCGCGATTCGGCCGGCTCTCATCGTCGGCGCCGCCGCCGAGCTCGCGTTCCCGTTGTGGCTGATTGTTAAGGGCGTGAACGTCGAGCGGTGGCGCGAGGTCGCTCGCACCCAGTAGGGTATCGCTTGCAAAGCTTGAGGGACGCGGCAATTTCCTCCTCACAACGGAGGATATAGATGCCCGCCACCCGCTACCTCGTGTCCGCGTTAACCCTCGCAGCCGCCGGAGTCGTCAACGCGCAGCAGCCGACGCCGACAGCATCACCGCCGTTCACTTTTCAGAAAGTGATGATTCCGGTGCGGGATGGCGTGCATCTGGAGACGGCGATCCTCACACCGACGGACAGGAAAGGGCCGCTGCCGATTTTGTTCGAGCGAACTCCCTACGGCGTGCCGGGCGGCGCACCGGCGGGCGTTCCGCCCTCGTTCAAGGAGCTGATGCAGGACGGCTACATCTTCGTCTTCCAGAATCTCCGCGGACGCTTCAAGTCGGAAGGCACGTTCAGGATCTTTGCGCCACCGCGCGATCTCTCCAATCCGAAAGCCACCGACGAGACGACGGACGCGTACGACAGCATTGACTGGCTCGTAAAAAACGTCGCCGGCAACAACGGCAAGGTCGGCATGTGGGGCGTGTCCTACGATGGGCTGACCGCCGCGCTGTCTCTGCTCGGCCCTCACCCCGCGCTCAAGGCGATCAGTGAGCAGGCATCGCCCACCGACCAGTGGATGAACGACGACGAGCATCGCTACGGCGCACTGCGACAGAGTTACGCGTTCGAGTACGCCGTGCTCGAAGAGGCGGACAAGAACAAGAACACGCACTTCGATTTCGACGTTTACGACACCTACTCGTGGTACCTGCGGCTCGGCCCGCTCTCCAACATCAACACCAACTACCTGCACGGCACGATTCCGCGCTGGAACGACATCGTCGCTCACCCGGATTACGACTCGTTCTGGCAACGCTCGGCGTGGACCAACCGGCTGCACTCCTCGACCGTGCCGAACCTCAACGTAGCCGGGTTCTACGATCAGGAAGATCCGTGGGGACCATGGCAGATTTTCAGACATGCGGCCGAGCACGATCCGGATCACACCAACTTCATGGTGGCGGGTCCGTGGTATCACGGGGGATGGCAGGGGGCCAAGGGGGACAGCATCGGCCTCGTCGCGCTCGGTGCAGAGACAGCGCGCGAATTTCGTGAGCAAGTCGAGGCGCCGTTTTTCCGCTACTATCTCCACAGCATCGGCACCAAGCCCACGTGGCGGGTGACTACGTACCAGCTCGGTGGCAATCGCTGGCGAACTTACAACGAGTGGCCGCCGTTGAACACGAGGCCACGCAGCCTGTATCTGCAGTGTGATGGAACACTCTCTTTCAACGAACCAGCGCAGCGTGGCGACCGCGCCAGGTATCGCGAATACATCTCCGATCCGGCGAGCCCCGTTCCGTATCGCCCACGCCCGATTTCCCCGACTTATCCAGGGGCAGACTGGCGCACATGGGAAGTCGCAGATCAACGATTCGTCGACAATCGGCCCGACGTTCTGACCTACGTCAGCGCGCCATTGGAAAACGATCTGACCATTACCGGTCCGGTTTCGGCGAGACTATTCGCGTCTACTTCGGGCACCGATGCGGATTTCGTGGTGAAGCTGATCGACGTCTATCCGGACAACGCCGAGAAGCCGAAATGGAATGCTGACCGCGGCCCGGGAGCGGGAGAATTCGCGCGCACGATGAACGGCTACGAATTACCGGTGGCGATGGAAGTGAGGCGCGGCCGATACCTGCGCAGCTACGAGCATCCGTCGCCGCTCGTGCCCAACGTTCCGGTGGAGTGGCAGATTCCGCTGCGCGATCGCGATCACGTTTTTCTGAAAGGGCATCGTCTGATGGTGCAGGTGCAATCGACGTGGTTCCCGGTGATCGACCGCAATCCACAGAAGTTCGTGCCCAGCATCTATCAGGCAAAGGAGAGCGACTACGTCAAGGCGACCCAGCGCGTGTACTGCGGATCGGATCCGGCATCGCGCATCCTGCTGCCGGTAGTTCAATAGGCAATCCGGTCAGTAACTGATATGAATCCGACAGTAGGGTGATATAAAAACGACATTTCGGGCAATGCTCATCTGTACGACTTTGGTGCTCGCGCTCCGCGACCTCCGGAGGTGACATGTACCTGATCCTCGCAGCACAAGCAGCGAGCTCGGCGCCCGACGCCACCATCGCCGTCTATCAGCTGACGGATTTTCTGGTCAAGTACCTGACGCCGTTGATTGCCGTCGGCGCATTCTCGATGGCGTTTATCGAGCTGTGGAAGAAATTGCTGGACAAGCGGACCAAGTTTCACGCGCGCCGGTGGGTGGACTGGCTGATGCACAACGCCGCCTCCGCCAACGCCGTCGCCAACCGCGGAGAAGAAGCGCTGACGCAGCAGCTGCAGCTGTGCACGGGCGCCGCACCGGAGGAAGCGATGGCGGCGGCGCGCGATCTGATTCGGCTGCGTGGACTGCCGCGCGGCTACGCTCCCACGCGCAAGCCCGCGCATTCGGTGTTCGCGCTGGAGCTGGAGAGAATGATGGGAAGCATTCAGGAAGCGGCCGACATCGTGCTCGCCAATCCGCCGCAGTACGAGAGTCTCTATCGCGTGCTGACCACGGGTGCGAATCGCGGCGACATCGAGAGCTGGTTCCGCCACGGACCATCGGCGCTACTCGACGCAGCCAATCTCCCCGAGGATCAGCAGAAAGCGGAAGTGAAGCGACAGAGCGAGCTGTTCGCGCGACTCAGGCAGACCGTCAAGGGCAAGCTTGACGGTTTCCAGTTGTACACCTCCGACAGCTGGACCAACTGGAATCAGCTCGCCGCCAACATCACCGGCATCATCGTGATGCTGGTATCGCTGATGTTCAGCCGCTGGTCGACGACGGGCGCGCAGTTCTCGTGGGACGCGATCGGCAACTCGTTCACGCCATCGATGGTTCCGATCTCACTGGTCGGCGGAATTCTTTCTCCGGTGGCCAAGGATCTCGTCAGCGCATTGCAGCGGGTGAAGGGTGGGTAAGAACAAGAAGCGCCCCTGTGGTTACTCGCCGGCGCTGGAGTTCTACCTGCGTCGCGACAGGGAAGGCGGGAAGCTGCTCGATCCAGGCGTGTTTCGCGGCGATCTGGACGCACTCGCCAGGCGCACGTGTCTCGTCCTCGTGCACGGATTCAACAATAGCGACAGCGGCGCCGCCGACGCGTACTTCGCGTTCAGAAAGCGTGAGCGGGTGCTGTTCGCCGCAGTAGATCCCGCCGCGTTCGACGCGCTGTTCGGCGACACGTTCTGGCCGGGCGACGCGCAGTGGGGCTTTTTCGACAAGCTGGATTTTCTGATCTATCCAACAGCTGTGCACACCGCGATCGATGCCGCCAAAGAGCTCGACGCGATGCTGGCGAAGTTGCCCAACCTCGAGCGCGTCGACTTCATCGCACACTCGCTGGGCTGCCGAGTGGTATTGGAGACGATTCTGCTGCTGAGAAAGCGAACTCTGCCGAAGATTGGTCGAGTTGTTCTTATGGCAGCGGCGATTCCGTCGGAGATGCTGGAGCCTGGCGGCAGATTCTTCAATCTGCTGATGGAGATTTGGGCGGAAGGAATCGAAGTACGGGTGCTGCACTCGCTCGACGACAAGGTCCTGCACTGGGCATTTCCACCCGGCCAGTCACTTGCCGGGCGGAGCGAAGCATCGCAGCGCGCGCTCGGCAGGTACGGACCAAGTGTGATGATGCCGGGCTGGAACAGGACGCTGCGCGGCGTGACGGTGAGGGGCGCGGATCACAGCGATTATTGGGGCGACGGCGCGGCGGGGCCATCCGGGCAATCCACTAGCGAGGCGGGGAATTTTCTCCGCCTTGGCGACCTGCGGCGCGCTGTCAGCTCCGCGCGCGATCTGTCGGCGCCGGCGGCGGTATCAGCACCGCGCTCACTCGTCGACGGTCGCTCCCTGCCGGCGCCGAGGACCGACTGTCGATAGGTGGCGGGGGCGGCCACTCGCGCGTCTTAATGCTGCATGAGCCAAGCAAGTCCTTTTGCGAGAGCGCGCGCAAATCGCAGCGCCTCGCTGATCATAGCAGTAACACTTCTCGTCTCTTGTGAACGCGCGAAATCGCCTCCCGCGGTAGACTCTGCGCGTGAGAGCGCGGCGCAGGCGATGACTCCTGCCGCGAGCTCGACACCGCAGCGCGTCGGGCCTGAATCGAGCCCGGAGGCGATGCGCGCGTTCGCGGCGGCGCATCTACGTCCCGGGCTCAAGCCTGGTGACTTCCTCACCAACAAGCGCGACTACCCGACGGCCGACACGGCGGACGTGTATCGCGCCGTGCTCGATACCCTCTACGTATCGAAAGATGGATTCCCCGGCGAGGTAGTTCTTTACGCTGATGCGCAGACGAACGCCTGGGTGTGCGGCCGACCGCCTTGTCCCCTTTTGCCGATGGGCACGGGCAGCGAACCGAAAATGGAGACGGTTGATGCTTATCGAATCGCCACACTCAATCGCCGGCACATCACTCCGAATTTCAAGTATCACATTCCGCTCAAGCTGATGGGCGAAACTGAACAGCGAGAGATGGAGATCGATGGGCGCGCCATTGCCGTCCGCGACAGCGCCGCCGGGCGCCGCACCGGGATGCGCGAAGTGCCGTTCTGGCTGGGATTCCAGGCGCGCTACCCGCACGCGTGGGGATATGCCGTGCTGTCGGTGGTGGGAATGAATCCAAAAAAGACCGAGGCGATTCTGCAGGTCAGTCACCATTGCGGCACGTATTGTCACAGCACCGAAACGATGGTGCTGTGGAAGGTTCGCGGACAGTGGCACGTCATCGAGCGCGTTCCCGAAGAAGGCGACTCCACCGATCTCGGCAACGAATCGTTGCGCTATCGAGGGGTGGGAATGCACACGCCGCTCAACGAAATCCGCGAAGCAAAGCGTCGCGACTCGGTAAGACAGGCAGAACTGCCGCGCGACATCCATGGCCGCATTACGACAGGCGATGGCAAGCCGCTACCAGGCGCGAAGATCGAGCTGCATGCCGAGGCCAATCCGAATGCGGTTTGGACAGTCGCCTCCGATGCACTCGGGAATTACCGGTTCGATGGCCCACCTGTTGGTGGGGCAGGGTTGATGGTGCGGTGTCCCCAGTCGAGCAATCGCCCGGATACACTGGCCGCGGTGACGGCGACCGACGTCGCCATCGGAAAAATCATCGAGGTCAACATCCCAATCGATCGCGCGGTTTGCGACGATGCGACCGGAGCAGCCACAGCGCAGACAATTCAGCCGGCGATCGACGCGCCACCGATGCAAAATGATTTCGATGCGGCGCGCGCGCGCAAAGCGACCTATCCATCGGAAGACGAAGCTGCGGTTTATCACGCTCTGCTCGAGGAGATGGGATATGGCAGAGGAGGCGTGACTCCCGTTTATGCGGTGACTCGTGCTTCGTGCCAGGTCACGGCGTGCCGGGACGCTTACATGCGCGGTATCCGCTACGAACCGCAGGTGATGCTGTCGACGATGGAAAATTTCGTGGCAGTGCGCAATCAGCGTCTCGATTTCCGCGCCGATTTCGTGGGACTGCCCGGCATGCCGATCGTTGGCGACTCGGCGATCAAAGCGGTCGAGCGCGCGACGAGTCGCGGAGGAGCGCTGCAAGACGCGGAGTTGATTCATCGGGCGTGGCCGAGTGTCAACTACATCGTGTTCCTGAGTCCGGTCGGCTACAGCCCGCGCCGGGAGCAGGCGATCGTCGAGGTGAGTCGTAACGACAGCAGACACGCAACGATTTTGGGAATCCTGAATCGAACGCGCAGCGGCTGGCGTGTGGTGCGGCTGGTAACTTTTGTCGACAACAACGACTGATGCGTCGAGCACTAGCGCTATTCCTGATCTGTCTCGGCTGCGATCGGCCGGCGCCGGCGACTCGACAGGTGACGAGCTCGTCGACTCGATCGCAATCGACAGCGACCGCCGCACTGACTTACGCGCTCGAAGACACGACCCTGCCACCCTCCGCGATCGCGTCGACCGATTCCGCGT
>DASUZC010000131.1:0-4072 GCA_036377095.1 Gemmatimonadaceae bacterium | reverse complement strand
TTTCGCATCCTGTTGAACGCCTCCCTCGTCCTCGGGATCATTCTCGCGTCGCCGGTCCTCGTCGCCCAGTTGTGGGGATTCCTGGCACCGGCGCTGTATGCGCACGAGAAGAAAGTCGTCGTGCCGGTGATGGTGTCGATGTTGGCGCTGTTCCTCGCCGGGGTTGCGCTCAGCTACTTCGTAGTGCTGCCGTTGACGTTGCGATTCCTGATGAGCATCGAATCGACGGCGCTGACGCCGATGATTTCGGCGACGGATTACTTCGATTTCGCGATCAGCATGTGTCTGGCGTTCGGTGCCGTGTTCGAGGTGCCGATCGCGATCCTCGCGCTGACCGCTCTCGGTTTGGTCACACCACAATTTCTGTCTCGCTATAGGCGTCACGCGATCGTCGTGTGCCTGGTCGCGGCAGCGTTCATCACACCCGGCGCCGATCCGTATTCATTGTTCGCGCTAGCCGTTCCGCTTTATCTGCTGTACGAGCTCAGCGTGTTCGTGGCGTTCTTTGTCGTGCGCGGACGTGAAAAGCGGCAGCGGAAGCGCGAGGCAGAGGAGCGAGCGGAGGAAGAGGCCGCACGCGCTGCTCAGGTGACAGCGACCGACCCCATCCCGGTGGCCGGCGTGCGCAGGCTGATGATGCTGCTGATTGCTTCCGCGCTCGCGCTCGCATCCGGTTCATTGAGTGCTCAGGTGCCTGTGCGCCCACCGCAGACAGTGCGACCCGATACCACGCGCCGTGATACACTCAGACGAGACACCACGGCGCGAGACACCACCCAGCGCGATCTCATCAAGTGGAGTGAGACCGACTCCGTGATGGCCGCGTTGATGAAGCGCGAAGGTTACGTGGCTACGCGTTATCAGGGTACGCAGGCTGTATTCAACGCGCAGACGCGGACACTGCAGCTTAGAGGCAACCCGGCCGGAGTGAATCGCGAACAGACTGTCCTCGTCGGTGACAGCATCACCTACAGCGACTCGACGAAGATCATCATCGCGCGCGGGGACACTGTCATTCTGCGCGATCCGCAGCAGCAGGCTGCCGACGTGATCGCGCGCGGTGAGATGGCATATAACGTGGAGCTGCACCGTGGCGTCGTCACCAATATCAGCACGCAGATCGCCGAGACCGGCGAAAAGTGGTTCGTCGGCGGGCGGACGGCGGCATTCGTCAGTGATACCAGTCGCGGTAAGGAGACGGCGTTCTACGTTCGCAGCGGCACCATCACCAGCTGCGACGACTCGATCCCCGACTACCACTTCCGCGCCAACGAGATCAAGATGGTCTCCAAGCACATCATGGTCGCGCGCCCGGCGGTGCTCTACATCGGTGATGTCCCGGTCATGTGGCTGCCGTTCATCTTCCAGGATATGCGGTCGGGCCGGCGCAGCGGCGTGCTGACGCCACGTTTCGGGGTGAGCGAGCTATTCCGCAACAGCCCGACGTACCGGCGTCACATCGAGAATCTGGGTTACTACTTCGCCATCAGCGATTACATGGATGCGCAGGTCGCCCTCGATTGGCGCAGCGGCAGCCGTCCATCGGAGGGCGATCCGGGATGGATCCAGTACAACGGCGAGCTGCAGTATCGCTGGCTCGATCGCTTCATGACCGGCCGCCTCGGCGCGTATCGCCACTCTCAGCGGGACGGGACATCGAATACCGCGGTCAGCTGGTATCACAGCCAGGATTTTTCGCAGAACACCCGCTTTCACGCGGACATCAACTACATGACCAACACGACGTTGCAACGGACGACGACGTTCAACGCCGCGCAGGTGCTCGCATCGATCAGGTCCAACGCAACCTACGACACGAAGCTGGGTCCGGCATCGATGAGCCTCGGATTCAGTAATTCGCAGCATTCGGGTCGCAAGGAAGTCGATCGGGAGTTCCCGATCTTCAGCATTTCGTCTCCGGTGATCGCCGTCGCCGAATGGCTCGACTGGACCCCCTCGTTCAGCTTCCAGACCAGCCAGCAGCTCAATCAGGATCAAGCCGGCGAATTCACCTATCGGTACTTCGTGAACTCCCAAGGGCTCCCGGACTCGGCGAGCATTCGTCGTAACTCCCGCCAAACATCATCCAATTTTTCGACACCGCTGCGCATTGGCGGCTTCAACTGGACCAACTCCTTCAGGATGTCGGATAACGAGATCGATGCTCCGCAGACGGTCGTTGTCCGCGATCCCAACGACTCGTCCGTCCGCACCAGCCAGGTGTTCGCGAAAACGTTCGGCACCGACATCGATTGGCAGACGTCATTCGGTCTTCCCAGCTTCTTGCACGGCACGCTCAACCTGAATCCATCGATCTCGTTCAACAACGTTGACGGCAGTCACGGGTTCTGGGTAAGGTCGCACTTGAGCGGCGGCACCTTCGTCCACCAGTCCAAGCGGCCAAGCTTCAGTGTAGCTGCGTCGCCGACGCTGTTCGCGTTGTTCCCCGGCTTTGGTCCGGTATCTCGATTCCGCCATTCCATCTCGCCGACTATCCAGTATTCGTATTCGCCGACAGGTGAGTTGAGCAGCGAGTTCCTGCGCGCAACCAATCGCAGTCGCCAGGAATTCCTCGGGTCGCTGGCGCAGAATCAGATCAGCGTCGGCCTCTCACACGTCCTCGAGGCGAAACTCAACAGCGACGACACCAGCAGCACCGCCGAGCCCAAGAAGATCAAAGTGTTGTCGATGGATTTCTCATCGATTGCCTATGATTTCGAGAGGGCGAGGAAGACTCATCGCACCGGTTTCAACTCGTCAGACTTTACCGCCTCGGTCCTCACCGATTTGCTGCCGGGCTTCAGCAGCCATATCCACTGGTCCTTGTATCAGGGCGACATTTTGAGCGATTCGGCCCGGTTCAAGCCGTACCGTACCGGGCTCGATGCTTCGCTAACGCTGAACGGGCAATCGGGAATCTTCGGCGTGATTACACGCCTCTTCGGACGCGCTGTACCGCCGCAGCATCCACAGATCGAGAGCACCCAGCAGACTCCACAGGACGCATTGGCGAATCGCGTCAATTCGACGCCGGTCGCCGGGATCACGGCGCGACAGCGTCAGTTCTCGCTGCCGTCCGATCAGGGCTGGTCTCTCACTCTCAGCTTTAACTCAACGCGCCAGCGCCCACCCACCGGCAACGGAATCATTATCGACCAGAACCGGTTCGAGCAGCAATGCGCACCGGTGCAGGCAAATCCAATCGTGTATCAGCAGTGTCTGGATCTGGCACTCACCCAGGCGGCGAACGCCATCAACACAATCGGTACGGGCATCGGCGGCGGGTCGTTCGTTCGCGTTCCAAATACGAGCAATGTGCAGTCGAACCTCAACTTCCACCTCACGCCCAACTGGTCCGGTACCTGGGGGACCAATTACGACTTCGAGGCGAAGAAATTCGGCACCCACCAGGTGACGTTGCAGCGCCAGCTGCACGATTGGCGCGCGATCTTCGGATTCTCGCAAGCGCCAAACGGGAACTTCGCGTTCAACTTCTTCATTGCCCTCAACGCGGAGCCCGATCTAAAATTCAACTATGACAGAGCCACGTACCGACCTGTAGCTCGCTGACTTTGACGCAGCGACTCAACATCACCAACGGAGACAGTGCCGCTGGGACTCTCAGCGACGCGGGCATCGAGGGCAAGATCATCGCCTGGCGTGACGTACTTCACGAAGGTCCGGTAGACTCCTCGCTATCGCTCGAGGAGCTCAGCAAACAACGCGCGCGGTTCATCGCCGGCAACAACTGGGACGACTTCGCGCACGTCAGCGGGAACTTCGTCGAGCGGGACCGCGTGATACAACACCTCGATTACTTCGACGAGGTCGTCTTGTGGTTCGAGGACGATCTGTATGATCAACTGCAGCTTATTCAGCTGCTCGACTTCTTCAGCGACGGGAAGGCGAGCTCGAAGAAGCTCTCGCTGATCGTGGTGGATGGCTACATTCCGCCGCTGAGCGAGGAGGAATTGCAGCGTCTCGACGCGGACCGGCCGCTAGTAGAACCCGAACAGCTCTCACTCGCCAAAAGAGCCTGGAGCGCGTTCGGCTCCAGCGATCCGACGCGGAT
>DASUZC010000130.1:0-2375 GCA_036377095.1 Gemmatimonadaceae bacterium | reverse complement strand
CGTGGGCACCGTTACTGCGATTACGGGATTCGTGCATTGCTCCTGTAACCAGATGGTCTTCAACGACGTATGACAATCATGCAAGCAACCCCAAAAGCAGCCGCCCAGGCAGGCGCTGACGTCGCGCCGCAGGCGAAAGCTCCGACAGTCAGAGTTTTTACCGATGCAGGGACTGAGGTCCTGCATATTCCGACCAGCCACGAAGAGATGAACGCGCTGATGTCGCGGCGTCGTCAGCTCTCCGATCAGTTGGAAAACGTCACCGATCGGCGCAGGGATTTGATCGAGCAGTACCGCACCGCACCCGCCATTGCCGAGCCTGGAATGCGCGCACAGCTCGCCGCCCTCGACACTCGCGTCGTCCAGCTGGAGAACGACCTCGCCACTACCGGTCGCGAAATCGCGGGCGCATCACCCGAGCTGATCTCGATGACCGAAGAGCGCCGCAGCCCACAGGACGATAACGGCTCATTCGATGATGGAGTGGGCGCTGGCGTCGCCGGCACGCTCAGCGCAGTGTTCGTGCTCTTTTTCTTTGCGCGCAGATGGTGGATGAAATCCGGACGCAGACGCGCTCAACCACTGATGCTCAATGCCGACTCAGAGCGGTTGCAGCGATTAGAGACGGGCATGGAAGCGATGGCGATCGAGATCGAGCGGATCTCGGAGGGTCAGCGCTTCGTCACCAAGCTACTCTCGGAATCCCGCCAACCCGAGTCAGCTCCTCGCTGATGAGTGGGTCGATTATCGACGCACCGCCGCAACCACGGCCGAGGACGATCGGCGTCGTCTGGCTTCTCTACTTCGCGGTTGGAATCCTTTCGGGGATTCTGATCAAGGGCATTCTCGTTAAAGGAGATGCGGCCGCGACGGCGCAGAATATTCTCGCGCACCAGAGTTTGTTTCAGGCGGCCACTTCAATCGACATTGTTGCAAACGCGATTTACCTCGCGCTGACGGCGCTGCTGTACGAATTCTTCAGGCCGGTCAATCGGACCTACGCGCTGATAGCGGCGGTCTTCAGTCTGGCGGGCTGCATCGTTCAGATCATGGCCGATCTGCTGCGACTCGCCGGACCCGTCATGCTCGGCGATACGCAACTGGCTGCCGCGTTCACCGCGCCACAGCTGCAGTCCGCCACGCTGCTCGGGCTAACGCTCTTCTCGAGAGCGTATTTCATCTCCTACCCGCTCTTTGCGTTGTTCGAGCTCGCTATTGGATTTCTAATTCTTCAGTCGGCATTGCCGCGGTGGTTGGGCGTGTGGTGGCTTGTCAGCGGCACGGCCGGGCTGCTTTTCCTGTGGCCGCCGCTGGGGACGCCATTGCGGGCATACATCATCGCGATCAACCTGGCGGAATTGGCGTTGCCGATCTTGCTGGTGATCAAGGGCGGAGATGCAACGAGGTGGCAACGGCACTCTGCACCGTAGCACGCCTCGCTTGCAAAGACTGAAAGACACCGCAATTTCCTCCTCACAACGGAGGATACAGATGCCCGCCACCCGATACCTCACGTCCGTACTGACACTTGCTGCAGCGGGAGTGGTTCACGCGCAGCAGCCCACACCTTCCGCACCACCGCCGTTCACTTTCCAGGAAGTGATGATCCCGGTGCGCGATGGCGTGCATCTGCAGACGGCGATCCTCACGCCGACCGACAAAAAAGGGCCGCTGCCGATTCTGTTCGAGCGAACTCCCTACGGCGTGCCGGGCGGCGCACCGGCGGGCGTTCCGCCCTCGTTCAAGGAGCTGATGCAGGACGGCTATATCTTCGTCTTCCAGAATCTGCGCGGACGCTTCAAGTCGGAGGGATCCTTCAGGATCTTCGCTCCGCCGCGCGATCTCTCCAATCCGAAAGCCACCGACGAGACCACCGACGCTTACGACAGCATCGACTGGCTGGTGAAGAACGTCGCCGGCAACAACGGCAGGGTCGGCATGTGGGGTGTGTCCTACGATGGGCTGACCGCCGCGCTGTCCCTGCTGGGTCCGCACCCCGCGCTCAAGGCGATCAGCGAGCAGGCATCGCCCACCGACCAGTGGATGAACGACGACGAGCATCGGTACGGCGCGCTGCGACAGAGCTATGCATTCGAGTACGCCGTGCTCGAGGAAGCGGACAAGAACAAGAACACGCATTTCGATTTTGACGTTTACGACACCTACTCGTGGTACCTGCGGCTCGGCCCGCTCTCCAACATCAACACCAACTACCTGCACGGCACGATTCCGCGCTGGAACGACATCGTCGCTCACCCCGATTACGACTCGTTCTGGCAACGCTCGGCGTGGACCAACCGGCTGCACTCCTCGACCGTGCCGAACCTCAACGTCGCCGGGTTCTACGATCAGGAAGATCCGTGGGGACCATGGCA
>DASUZC010000129.1:0-9720 GCA_036377095.1 Gemmatimonadaceae bacterium | reverse complement strand
AACTTCCACCTGCCGCGCTCCACGCTGATCATGCTCGTCGCCGCGTTTGCGGGGTTCGATCTGACGATGCGAGCGTATCGCGAAGCGATCGATCAGGGTTATCGGTTTTATTCCTACGGAGATGCGATGGTGGTGATTGATTAGCGCGTTCTTGCCTATCTCTGTGCCGGGCGCAATACTGGACTCAATCTTTCCAGGAGGCCTATGCGCTCTGTGTGGTCGGTACTCGTGACCGGGTTGATTGTCGGTGGGTGCGCGTCGACGCTCGAGCCACGAGCGCTCGAGGGGGTGTGGCATCAGAATTTCGGATTCCCGGGCGCTTTTTTCGAAATGACGCTGAGGAGTACGTCATCGGGGATCGAAGGAAGCGGATTTGGTTGTGGTGAGGCGGCTCAGTGCGGATCGTACGCGATCACAGGTAGTGTGGACGGGAATGGAGTGCACCTGGATCTGGTCGAGACTGTGCAGCCACCTCAGGGGAGCGCGGTTTTCACCTGGCACTTCGATGGGACCCGATATCTGTCGAATACGATGCGAGGAACACTTCGTTCGACGGGACCCAGCGCCGAGGTGGGACTTAGTTACCCGGTTACGTACCAGCGCGGGGGGCTGAACTTTCCGACAGTTCAGGCTTTGAACCGAAATAACTAAGACAAAGTCGGCAGTCGGCAGAGAATGCACAGACAGCAGCTGGGAGTTGTTCTACACGCGTCCAAGGGCACCGTTGTTTAGGTGCGTGTATGACAACTCCCAACTGACATCTCGCCTCTGCAAACTGCCGACTTCGTTTTACGGATTGCGTCGAGCTAGACGTCCCTACTTAGCAATCTCTCCGGTGAGCGCGCCCTTCTGCTCGCCGAACGACCACGTGCCGCTGACGCTCGACCCTCTGTGCTCGACTGTGAGTTTGAAGAGACCATGCGGTGTTTGGCCGCCAATCATCAGCTGATTACCCATCACCGCCGCGTCGAAATCACGACCCTCGTTATCACCGACCGGCCATACGGTCGCCATGAGTTTGCCGTCCACTTCCTTCACGGTCACATTGGCGGTCATCGAGTGGGTTGGCATATCGAGGGTGACGCGAAATGCACCGAAGGACTTCGCGCTCCAGACGTCCGCCGGTCCACCAACAGTGGGCGCAGTCGCTGAAGACGCAGAAGGCGTCGTCACGGGCGAGCCGACCTGCGCCGCGGCCGGGACGGCAAAAGCAGAAACAAGAGCGGACAGCACCATCATATGAGACAATTTCATCAGAATCTCCGTACGATCATGGTTGATTAGCCCAATCAGGGTGTATCTGCCTCTACGGAGACCGCGGTTCAACGGTTTCGACACTAGCTTCCAGTCGATGGCGTTCACCTTCGATATCGTCGCAAAAACAGGGTCGGCCCGCGCGGGAGTGTTCTCCACCCCGCACGGCCCTGTAGAAACACCGGCGTTCATGCCCGTCGGTACGCTCGCGACAGTGAAATCGCTCGACCCCGACGATCTCGTGCGCATGGGGGCGTCGATGATACTTGGCAACGCTTATCACCTGCATCTGCGGCCCGGCGATGATGTAGTGCGTGAGATGGGCGGTCTCCACGAGTTCATGCGCTGGGACCGTCCGATTCTTACCGACTCGGGCGGTTTCCAGGTTTTCTCGCTCGCCCAACTTCGCACCATCACCGAAGAGGGCGTAGAGTTCCAATCGCACCTCGACGGATCGCGCCGATTCTTCACGCCGGAAATCGTAATGCAGATCGAGCGAAACCTCGGCGCCGATGTCATCATGCAGTTCGATCACGTCATTCCCGGTCAATCGGACGAGCCAACGGCGCGCGATGCCAGCGAGCGCAGCGTCCGGTGGCTGGAACGCTGTCTCAAGGAGCTGCAACGGCTGGAGGAAACGCAGCCCTTGGAGCAGCCACGCGATGACTTTCCGCCCGATAATCCACGAAACCATCAGGCACTATTCCCGATCGTCCAGGGCGGCATTCACTCGCAGCTGCGTCGCGAAGCCGCCGAGCGCATTCGCGGACTGTACGACTGGCCGGGCTTCGGAATCGGTGGACTATCCGTTGGCGAAGAAAAGGATGCGATGTACGAGATGATCGAGGTCGTCGAAGAGGCCCTGCCAAAAACGCATCCGCGCTACCTGATGGGCGTCGGATTCCCCGAGGATCTGATCGAGGCGATCGGACGAGGTGTCGATCTCTTCGACTGCGTCGCTCCAACCCGCATGGGACGCAATGGCGCGGTGTTCACACACGATGGACGTCTCAATATCAAGCGCACCGAGTATCGCACGGACCCGCGGCCGCTCGACGCCGATTGCGATTGCGCCGCCTGCATGCGATTCAGCCGAGCCTACATCCGGCACCTCTTCGTCTCAGACGAAATACTCGGCCTGCGCCTGCTGTCCCTGCACAATGTACATTTCCTGCTGTCGATCGCTCGCCACGCGCGTCAGGCCATCATCAACGGTGATTACGATTCCTGGTCGCGCGGATGGCTGTCGCGATACCGCACGTCATCACCTCTCGCTGTCTAATCCATCTCGTACTAACTCCGGCTCAATGCAAAGCAACCCAATCATCGGCTCCATTTTCATGTATGGAGCAATCTTCGCGATCTTTTATTTCATCCTCATTCGCCCGCAGCAGACGCAGCGCAAGAAGCACGACGAGATGGTGCGGACGCTCAAGAAGGGTGACGAGGTAGTGACGACGGGTGGCCTCGTCGGTGAGGTCGTCTTCATCAAGGAAAGGGGCGAGGCTGGCGGCGCCGGCATGGAGGATCGCGTCACCATCAAGACCGGTGACACGCGTGTGGTGATCGAGCGGGGACGAATTGCCAAGATCAACAGGACCGTTGCCGCGGGCGGTTCCTCCAGCGCAACGACTGGGTGAGCATTCTAGACATCCGGGTCCTGGGTGACCCGGTTTTGCGCAAACCAACGAAGCGAGTCACCGAAATCACCGACGAGCTGCGTCAACTGATCGCTGACATGTTCGAAACGATGTACGCTGCCGAGGGGATCGGTCTCGCCGCTCCGCAGGTCGGACGCGTGGAGCGACTGGCCGTCGTCGATGTGGAAGGTCAGAAATTCACGCTGATCAATCCGGAAGTGCTGGAGCGGACGGGTGAGATCGACAAGGCCGAGGAGGGTTGTCTCTCGATCCCCGACATCTACGGCGATGTTGAGCGGCCGTTCACCGTTACTATCCGCGCCATGAATGAGAACGGCGAAGTGTACGACGCGACGGCGTCAGAGCTGCTCGGCCGCTGCTTTCAGCACGAGATCGATCATCTCGATGGGAAGCTCTTCATAGACTATCTGAGCCCACTCAAGCGCAAGGCAGCGATGACGAAGTGGGAGAAGGCCAAGACCGATTATCCCGGACTCATCAGGAAGGTAAAAGCCGAGGTCCCCGGCGAGCACCATCATGAGACGGAGATGTAATGCGCGTCGTATTCTGGGGCACACCCGAATTCGCGGCGCCGTCGCTGCGGGCACTGCTCGGTGAGAGTTTTGATGTCGTCGCTGTCGTCACTCAGCCGGACAAACCCCAGGGTCGGTCGCGCGAGATAATCCCATCGCCGATCAAGCAGATAGCGCTCGACGAAGAGCTGGAGATCCTGCAGCCGAAGAACGCGCGCGACCTCGAGCTGTACAAGGCGCTGGAGAAGCTGGAGCCGGATGTCTCTGTTGTCGTCGCGTACGGGCACATCCTGCCCCAGAAGATCATCGATGTGCCGAAGCGTGGAACGTTGAATGTTCACGCGTCCCTGCTGCCGGCGCTGCGCGGTGCGGCGCCGATTCAGGCGGCGATCCTCGAGGGACTCACCGAGACGGGCGTCACCGTCATGCGAGTGGTGCAGCAGCTCGACGCCGGTCCGATCATCCTGCAGTCAGCGACGCCGATTACCGATGACGAAACCTACGGCGAGCTGCAGGTTCGTCTATCGGAGCTCGGCGCACTGGCGATCGTCGAAGCGCTGACACTCTTCTCCCTCGGCCAGGTCAAGGAACGGCCGCAGGACGACTCACGCGCCACGTTCGCGCCCAAGATCGCGCGCAACTCCGCGCGCATCGATTGGCGTAAGACGGCACTCGAGATCTCCCAGCAGATTCGCGCGTTCGATCCAAAACCGGGGGCGTTCACCAAAACGCCCAAGGGCGATGTGAAGCTGTTCGATCCGAAGGTGATGGACGGCATCAAAGGGAAACCCGGCGAGGTGCTGAAGGCGAAGGCGGAGTTGATCGTCGCTTGCGGTATTGACGCATTGCGCATCGACGAGGTTCAGCCAGCCGGGAAGAGCCGGATGGCGGCGGACGAATGGACGCGCGGTCGCGGCGCGGAGGCGGGCGACATTTGGGGAGAGAGCAGTTGACCACCAGCAGCCCTCCCGCGCCGGTCAAGGCGTCGATCGAGGAATTGCCGGTCGTCCACGCCATCACCAACGACGAGATCATGTTGCGGCCGGGATTTCTGCGGAAAGCGATGGGCGTGATGCGGGTGCTGGAAGGCAAAGGCGCGATTCACGTGCGATCCCAGTTGCTCGATTCTCCGACACTTCACGGGATTACGCTGGCGCTGCTGGAGCTGCACGAGCAGACCAAATGCTGGTGCATCGTCAACGATCGCGTCGATATCGCGCTCGCCTGCAGTGCTCAGGGAGTCCAGCTCACCCACAAATCAATCTCGGTTCCAGATGTTCAGCGGATCGCGCCATCACTTCTCATTGGGGCCAGCGTGCATTCGACGGATGAAGCGCGTGACGCCGAGCAGGCGGGGGCCGACTGGTGCGTGGCCGGACACGTTTTCGAGACCCCGTCGCATCCGGGCGAGCCGAGGCGGGAGACCAACTTCATTCCCGATATCGTGGCCGCGGTTCGGATTCCGGTGATCGCGATCGGCGGGATTCGGCCGGAGCACGTGCGCTCACTCGTCCACCGCGGGGCGCACGGCGTCGCGGCGATTCGAGGAATCTGGACCGACGAGAATGCCGAACTCGCTGCCAGCCGCTATCTTTCACAGGTATGAGTGAGTCACTGAGTTCTGTGACCTTGGCTGTCGCGGAAGAAGTCTCTATTACCGTGAACGGCGCTGATCGTCGGATCCCCTCCGGTTGGACGCTGGCCGATCTGCTCTCATCGCTCGGCCTCGACGCACGCACGGTAGTGATCGAGCGGAACGGCACCATCCTTCGCGACCGCGCCAGCTTCGATTCGATCGAGCTCACGCCCGATGATACCATTGAGATCGTTCACTTCGTGGGCGGAGGCTGATCGTGGCTCACGCTGATCTGATCTCGCCGGCGCCCGCAACCCTCGCCGATCCGCAGCCGCTCAACATTGGGGGCCGCGAGTTTCACTCAAGGTTAATGGTGGGTACGGGAAAGTATTCCTCCAACTCGGTGATGATCGATGCAATAGAGGCATCGGGCGCCGAAGTGGTGACCGTCGCCGTGAGGCGCGTGGATCTGGACCGGTCGAAAGAAGAAGGTGTGCTTCACCACCTCGATCCGGAGCGATATTTCCTGCTCGCGAACACCGCCGGCTGCTACAACTCGGGCGAAGCGATCCGCTACGCCCGGCTGGCCCGTGCCGCCGGATTCAACGAATGGGTCAAGCTGGAAGTGATTGGCGATCAGCAGACGCTGTTGCCGGATACCGAGGGTCTGTTGAGCGCGACGAAGACTCTTGTTGAGGAGGGATTCAAGGTTCTGGCTTACACCAATGACGATCTCGTCACCGCGCTCAAGCTGGAGGATGCCGGAGCCGTGGCAGTGATGCCGCTGGCATCGCCAATCGGCTCGGGTCTGGGGATGCTGAATCCTTATGCGATTCGCACGATCAAGCAGAGATTGTCGGTGCCGGTCATCGTCGATGCCGGAGTTGGCACGGCATCTGATGCCTGCATCGTCATGGAACAGGGAGTCGATGGAATTCTGATGAACACCGGAATTGCGGCGGCGCAGGATCCGGTGCGCATGGCGACGGCGATGAGGACGGCAGTTGAAGCAGGCCGCAATGCGTATCTCGCAGGTCGGATGCCGAGGCGTGAGGTCGCGGTTCCTTCCTCACCGGTCACCGGAATGCTCGGTTCATGAACGCCACCGTCGCATCTACCAGCGGCGTAACGGCTGCGCGAGCAGTCGCCGCGGAGATCTGCGTCGATCTGCGTCGCGGTGAATTCCTCGACCAATCGTTCGAGCGCCGCATCGCGCCCCTCGACGCGCGCGATCGTCGCTGGACGCGCGAGCTGGTTTATGGGATGCTGCGGCATCGTGCGTCGATCGATGCGATTCTGTCGGAGCGCGTGCGCGGTGGACTCGTCCGCCTCGATCCCGACGTCATCGACCTGCTTCGGCTCGGCGTCTATCAGCTGCTGTACATGGGAAGCGTGCCGGCGTACGCGGCGATCGCGCAGACGGTAGAATTGGCGAAACGGCGTCATGGCATCGGTGCCAGCAAGCTCGTCAACGCAGTTCTGCGGCGCACCGACCGTGAACGGGAGAATCTGTTCCCGACCGCGCCGACTGATTCGGTTGATGCGCTGGCGCTCAAGTATTCGCATCCGCGCTGGTTGATCGCGCGCTGGATCGAGCGTTACGGCGAGCAGGACACCGAGCGGCTGCTGACGCTGAACAATGCGGAAGCGCCGATCGTGATCCGCCCTTATGGAATCGTGCGCGAGCAACTGGAGGCGACGATGGAAGCCGCCGGCGTGCACGTCGCCGAAGCTCCCTACGCGCGTGACAGCATTGCGATCTCGGGCGGCACTACGTTCACCGAGCTGGGCGCGTTCAAGAAGGGATTGTTCTTCGTCCAGGATCCGGCGGCGACGCTCGTGACGCACTATGCCGCCATTGCGCCGGGCGCGACCGTGGCAGATCTCTGCGCTGCACCGGGCGGCAAGGCGCTTGAGTTGTCGCGCACCGCTGGTTCCGTGCTGGCGTCCGACAAATCCTTCGGCCGCTTGCAGAGATTGCTGGCGAATGAGAAGCGACTGGAGAGCGGGAACATCACGCCGTTTGTCGGTGACGCGCGTCATCCGGCCGTCAAGCCCGTCGACGTGGTGCTGATCGACGTACCCTGCACCGGCACGGGTACCTTCCGCCGTCATCCCGACGCGCGGTGGCGGATCAAGATCTCCGACTTCGCGGTGATGTCGCAGCTGCAGAGATCCATCCTGCGCGCGGCGGCCGATGTCGTGAAACCGGAGGGACTGCTCGTCTACAGTACCTGCTCACTGGAGCCGGAAGAGAACGAACAGCAGGTCGACTGGTTCCTGGCGGAGAATCAGGATTTTGTGCTCGAGCCGCCCCCTGCGGGGACTGTACAGCCAGATCTGCTGGTCGAAGGCAGACTGCACGTGCTACCGCATCGTCACGGTACAGATGGAGCGTTCGCAGCTCGGCTGCGCAGGGTTGGCTAAATGAACTGGCGCTCAGCGCCTCGGCGTGCGTTGCCATATCTGATTGCCGCGGCTGGTGGATTCCTCATCTCCTACGCCGCGGTTTTTCTGTTCGCCTTTCCCGCGCAGGTTCTCCCGGACGACGGAATTCTCCCGAACGTCGTCGGTAAGACGTTCGAGGACGCGTCGGCAATTCTTCAGAAGGCTGGATTCCCTGCGCAGCAGGGAGAATCACGCTATCACAAGACACTGCCGGCAAACATCGTCCTGCAGGAAGATCCCCCGGCGGGCAGCAGGCAGAAGCGCGGGACGACGGTGGTGTTGGCGCTAAGCGCCGGACAGAAGACCGCTCAGGTGCCGGTCACGACCAACATGTCGCAGCAGCAGGCGCGGATCGCAATCGAGAACACCGGCCTCACGCTCGGCAACGTTACCGAGCAGCTGGCCGATGCGCCGCGCGGCCTGGTGATCGCGACCAATCCGGCCGCCGGTACTCAGGTACAGCTGCCGGGAAGTGTCGACATTGTGCTGAGCAAGGGGCCGGCGACGGTTCAAATGCCCGATCTGTACGGGCGGAGTGTCGGTGAAGCACGCTCGATGGTCGAGCAAATCGGCCTTCGCATCGCCGGCATCTCACGCGACACCAGCTCGCTGCAGCCGGAGAACACCATCATCAGGCAGCTACCACAAGCCGGACAGACAATTTCCGCCGGCGGTCCAGTAAGTCTGACCATTTCCCATTTCCCGCCACCGCCGACGATTCGCATCGACACCGGAATCAGCGCGCCACCGCCACCGCCACCCCCGCTTCCCGCTTCCCGCGTCCCGCGTCCCGAATGAGCGTCCGGATCGCGCCGTCAATTCTTAGCGCGGACCTCTCGAAGCTCGCCGACGAAATCGCGATGCTCGAGGCGGGCGGCGCCGACTGGATTCACATCGACGTTATGGATGGTCGCTTCGTTCCCAATCTCACGTTCGGCGCAAAGGTGATCGAGTCGGTTCGCAAACTGACGAAACTGCCGCTCGATGTTCATTTGATGGTTGTTCAGCCGGAGAATTATTTCGACGATTTCGCGGCCGCCGGCGCCAACGGCATGTCGATCCACACCGAGGTGTCGCCGCATTTGCAGCGTCAGCTCAATCGCATTCGCGAGCTCGGTTGCCGCGCCGGCGCAGTCGTCAATCCGGGAACACCACTGAGCGCCGTCAGTGAGGTGGTTGGGGACATCGATCTGCTATTGGTGATGACGGTCAATCCCGGATTCGGCGGGCAGAACTTCATCAAGGGATCGCTCGACAAGGTCCGCCGCGCCCGTGAGATGCTCGCCGTCAACGCCAGCAAGGCGTTCCTGGAAGTGGACGGCGGCATAGATCGCAAAACGATCAAATCTGTATGGGAGGCTGGCGCAGATACTTTCGTTGCCGGCAACGCCATCTTCTCGGCCAAGAACCCGCGCGCAGAAATCGGCGAGCTGCGTAACCGCTGCACGACGACGGTATGACAGGCAGGCAGCAATTCGCAATTGCCGCGGTCGTGATCGGCGTCGCCGGTGCTGTCACCTGGAGCGCGACACATTACCTCCGGCACGAGCTGTTTCCGGTGGAGCTGGGAAGCAAGGCCCCTGATTTCACCGCTTACACGCTCGATTCCTCGCCAAAGCCGAAGCGACTCGCTGAGTATCAGGGCAAGGTTTTGATGGTCAACGTCTGGGCAACGTGGTGTCTGCCCTGTCGAGTTGAAATGCCGAGCATCGAGGCGCTGCAGAAAGACTATGCGCCGAAAGGACTCAAGATCATCGCTGTCAGTATCGATGATCCGGGAACGGAGGCAGCGATTCGCACTTTCGCAAACCAATACAAGCTCACCTTCGAGATCCTGCACGATCCGAACAAAACAATCGTAGAAGCGTATGACATCAGCGGATATCCGGAGACGTTCATCATTGGACGCGACGGTATCATCAGGAAGAAGTTGATGCAGGCGACGGACTGGAACTCGCCTGACGCAAGAGCGTTGATGGATCGGCTGCTGGGGGAATAGGGAAGCGGGAAGCGGACTGGGAGGCGGGAGGCGGTGACGACGATTTTGGGAATAGAGACATCGTGTGACGAAACGTCAGCAGCCGTTCTGGAAGGCACGGGCGACCAAGTCGCGCAGAAATCTCTGGTAATTCTGTCGCAGGACGTCCATCGCGTCTTCGGCGGGGTCGTACCGGAGATTGCATCGCGCGCGCATCTCACCAGCATCGTTCCCGTCGTGGATGGCGCATTGAGCGAGGCCGGAATTACTCTCAATGATCTCGATGCAGTA